>JAULYI010000078.1:0-6279 GCA_032117915.1 Kapaibacterium sp. (SeqCode)
CCGATCCGATGCAGGTAGAGGCAGCCGCGCGCTGCGGGGCCGACATCATTGAGCTCCACACAGGCACCTATGCGAACGCCCGCACAAAGACCGAGGCCGCATCGGAGCTCGTACGCTTGCGCACGGCGGCCGAGATAGCAGCCCAAGCAGGCCTTATCGTAACAGCCGGGCATGGGCTCGACGCCAGAAACATCGCCCCTATCTGCCTGATACCGCAGATCGAAGAAGTAAGTGTCGGCCACGCACTGATCGCACGCGCCCTCTTCGTTGGGATGGAAGGGGCCGTGAAAGAGATGCTTACCGCGATCGACGTAGCGTCCCGCTAATTTGGTTAGTCCCGACCGACCTGGGCCGCCTTTGTGTAATCGCGGTTGAGGATGGCGATGAACTCAGCAGAGATACCCTTCGGACACGCTGCCTCGCACTCATAGTGGTTCGTGCAGGATCCGAATCCTTCGGCATCCATCGTTAGCACCATGGATTCGGCACGTGACAGACGCTCGGCCTGGCCCTGCGGGAGCGCACTCAGGTGTCCGGCCTTCGCGCCCACGAACAGCATTGCCGAAGCATTGGGGCATGCAGCGACGCAAGCACCACAACCGATACAGGCCGCAGCATCCATGGCCTTATCGGCCGCAGGCTTCGCGATCGGTATGGCATTGCCGTCTTGTGCGTTGCCCGTATTGACACTGATGTAACCGCCAGACTGAATGATCCTATCGAATGCACCGCGATCGACCACAAGGTCGCGCACAACGGGAAAGGCTTTTGCGCGCCACGGCTCGATGTAGATTTCGTCGCCGTCCTTGAACGTGCGCATGTGCAGCTGACAAGCCGTTGTACGTGCCAGCGGACCGTGTGGACGTCCGTTAATGACCATGCCACACGTACCACAAATACCTTCGCGACAGTCGTGGTCGAAGGCTACAGGCTCTTCACCCTTTTCCATGAGCTGCTCGTTCAACACGTCGAGCATTTCCAAGAAGCTCATATGCTCGCTCACGCCGGCAAGGTCGTAAGTCTTGAGCATGCCGGCCGCATCGGGGCCGGCCTGACGCCATATGTGCAACCGAAGGTTCATTACTTGTAGCTCCGTGTAGCCAGTTTTACATGTTCGAATTCGAGCGACTCCTTGTGCAGGACGGGGGCCGTTCCGGCTCCCGTATACTCCCATGCGGCAACGTAGCAGAAGTCGTCGTCATTGCGCTGTGCCTCGCCGTCCTCCGTCTGGTACTCCTCACGGAAGTGACCGCCGCATGACTCATTGCGATGCAATGCATCGTGGCACATCAGCTCGCCGAACTCCAGGAAGTCGGCAACGCGAGATGCATGCTCAAGCGCTTGATTGAGCTGAGCGCCCGTACCCGGTACCACCAGATTTTGATAGAACTCCTCGCGAAGCTCGGGGATGCGCTTGAGCGCTTCCTTCAGGCCAGCCTCATTCCGAGCCATACCGCACTTATCCCACATGATCTTGCCGAGCTCCCGATGGAACGAGGCGGGCGTGCGCTTCCCGTTGATCGACAACAGGGTTGTGACCTTGGTTTTGGCTTCGTTGACGGCGGCAACTGCTGCGGCATCATCGGATGAAACCTTGTCGAGCCCACCCTTGGCGAAGTAGCCGCCAATGGTGTACGGTATCACAAAATAACCGTCGGCAAGGCCCTGCATCAGAGCGCTGGCACCCAGACGATTGGCACCGTGGTCGGAGAAGTTCGCCTCTCCAAGGACGAAGCATCCGGGAATGGTCGACATCAGGTCGTAGTCAACCCACAGTCCACCCATTGTGTAGTGCACGGCCGGATAGATGCGCATCGGCGTTGCATAGGGGTCTTCGCCGGTGATACGCTCGTACATCTCAAAGAGGTTGCCGTACCGGTCTTCGATAGCCTTACGGCCAAGGCGATTGATGGCATCGGCGAAGTCAAGATAGACACCAAGACCACCCGGGCCAACGCCACGGCCGTCGTCACATGCTTCCTTTGCAGCACGCGATGCGATGTCGCGCGGAGACAGATTGCCGAATGAAGGATACTTCCGCTCGAGGTAATAGTCTCGCTCGTTCTCCGGAATGTCCTGCGGAGCACGCTTATCGCCCTGTGCCTTCGGCACCCAGATACGTCCGTCGTTACGGAGCGACTCGGACATCAGCGTGAGCTTCGATTGATAATCACCGCTCACCGGGATACACGTAGGGTGGATCTGCGTGTAGCACGGGTTGGCAAACAACGCACCACGCTTGTGCGCGCGGTATGCCGCCGTTACGTTGCAGGCCATGGCATTCGTGGACAAGTAGAACACGTTGCCGTAACCACCGGTGGCAAGCACGACGGCGTCGCCCATGAGCGAGGTGACCTCGCCGGACGTCATGTCGCGCATCACGATGCCACGGGCACGGCCGTTGACCACAACGAGGTCCATCATCTCCTTCTTCGTGTGGAGCTTGACCTTGCCAAGACCAACTTGCCGGCTAAGCGCCTGGTATGCACCGATCAGCAGCTGCTGGCCTGTCTGTCCCCGCGCATAGAACGTCCGCGACACCTGAGCACCGCCAAAGGATCGATTCGCCAGGTATCCACCGTACTCGCGAGCGAACGGAACACCCTGTGCGACGCACTGGTCGATGATGTTCGTGCTCACCTGAGCAAGACGGTACACGTTGGCCTCGCGCGCTCGGAAGTCGCCACCCTTGATGGTGTCGTAGAACAGACGATAGACCGAGTCACCATCATTCTGATAGTTCTTCGCCGCATTGATACCGCCCTGTGCGGCGATCGAGTGGGCGCGACGCGGCGAGTCGTGATAGGTCACGGCATGCACGTTGTAGCCCAGCTCGGCCAGCGTGGCCGCTGCCGATGCACCGGCGAGACCGGTGCCGACGACGATGACGCTGAACTTGCGCTTGTTCGCAGGGTTCACCAGCTTCAGGTCTGCCCGATAGGAGTCCCACTTTCTTTCGAGTGCTCCATCAGGCGCATTTGAACGCAGTTCCATAATGCTCGTTTCTCCCAAGGATGTTCTTAGTGTGACCCGCCAACTAGTCCAAGAAGGATGGACAGCGGAACGCTGCTGAATCCGGCGGCAAGGACGATCGAGAGGATCGCTCCGCCCTTACGGATCATCGGCGTGTACCGCGGGTGGTTGATGCCCAGCGTCTGCAGAGCGCTCTGAATAGCGTGATTAAGGTGCAGCCCCGTAAAGACCATGGCAAGCACGTACAACACGGCGATAAGCGGCTGACGGAACGAGGCAATGATCATCGCATAGACATCATGCACCTGCGTGCCGTTGGCCAGCGTGTATGTTCCATCGTAGAACTCTGTGTGCACTGCCCCCCAGGTGAAATGGGCCAAGTGGTAGATGACGTAGGTCAGGATAACAAGGCCGGAAATGGCCATGGACCGAGAGGCAATTGACGAGGTCCGGTGCTCGACCTTGGCATATCCCTGGGGGCGTGCCGCGCGAATGCGCCGCGTGAGGGTGAAGGCCGACCAGATATGGAGCGTTGCGAACACGAGCAGACCGATCCGCGCGACCCAGATCCCGGCTCCATGCAGAAGATGCTGCAGTTCATAGGCGTAGCTGTTCATGTCTTCCGGCCCCATGAACACAAGCATGTTTCCGGCAAGGTGGCCGAAGAGGAACAGGACCAGTCCGATACCCGTCACGGCCATGATCCACTTCCGCGCAATTGTCGATCCCCAAAGCTGTGCAAACGATCTCATGACGTCATCCGATGATGTGAGTTCTTGCCTTTCACGACCGCGTCCAACACGGCACGTGCGAACAAAGTGCCGCAAATCTACGAAACGCGATTTTGTCAGGCGTTCCGATGGCCTGTACTGGGCTCTGCATACTATTTTGCGGGCATGCTATCAATACAGTCCGTCACAAAGCGCTTCGGCCAGCAGGTCGCCAACGATACCGTTTCATTTAACGTTCGCAGCGGCTGCATCTTTGGCCTGTTGGGACCGAACGGCGCCGGTAAAACGACGCTGATTCGGATGATCACCAATATTATTCTGCCCGATAGCGGACAGATCCTGCTAGACGGAACACCCGTAGGTGCCGTGCAGCAGAATGACATCGGATATCTACCCGAGGAGCGAGGCCTGTATAAGAAGCTCAAGGTCGTAGAACAGCTTGCCTACTTCGGGCGTCTGAAAGGTCTATCCAACGACGAAGCCGTCCGGCGCGGTCTGCAGTGGCTGCATCGCATGCAGGCCGACGACTTCGTCCCAAAAAAGATCCAGGAACTCTCGAAAGGCATGCAGCAGAAGGTGCAATTCGTAAGCACCGTGCTGCACAACCCGAAGCTCCTCATCCTCGATGAGCCGTTCAGCGGCCTTGACCCGGTGAATGCCTCCCTGCTCATCGACGTGATCAAGGAGCTCAAAGCAGAAGGAATGACGATCATTCTCTCTACACACCAGATGGATCAGGTCGAGAAACTCTGCGACGACATCGTTCTTATCAACAGTGGCAGAGTGGTGTTGGAAGGGGCTGTGCGCGACGTGCGATCGCGGCACCGCCGCGATCGCGTTCGAGTTGAGTTTGACGGTGCCGAGCCGTCCCTTGATGCTGTAGAGGGCCTGCGCATTATCGACAAGGGCCCGTATCGACTGGAATTGCAGTTCGATGAGCGTTTGACCCATGACGCCGTCCTACGTCTGCTTATCGAGCGCACGTCGATCACCCGCTTCGAAGTGGCCGAACCCTCGTTGCATGACATCTTCATCGAGACCGTTACGCAAGGCGTATGACGTCCCGTATGGCACGGCTCATCCTTCGCCTTCTCGGTTTTGGTACCGCATTCGTGGTGGCAGGCATCATCACCGTGTGGATACTCCTTCTTCGTCCTGTTGACCTGAGCAAGAACCATAGCGCAGCGATCAAGAGCGGCAGCAGCGTTGTCGCGGCCGTCAAGACCATCAATGGGCAATGCCCCCTGCCAACTCCCTCGCTGGTTTCGGTTGTTGCCCGCCTGACCGCTCGCCTTACCGGAAGAAGCGTCCAGCGCGGATGGTACCGGTTTACGGATGGAGATACGCAGGTTGACGTGCTCATGGCCCTGTTTGGGAGTCATCGCAGGCCATCCATCCGCGTGACCATTCCTGAGGGGTTGACGTACCGCGACATCGCTGCGATTCTAGCGCGCAGTATCGAGGCTGATTCCACAGCGTTTGTGGCTTGGTGCGAGTCAGACACCGTACTTCAAACGTATGGCGTTGCAGGCCGTTCCATGGAAGGGTATCTCATGCCCAATACGTACACATTCTACTGGCGCGACGATGCGCAGGTTATCGGAGACAAGCTTGCGGCGGAGTTCAAGGAACAGTGGGTGCAACACTGCGAGGGCATCCTAGCGCAGAGCGGCAGAACGGCACATGATGTGATCACCTTGGCGAGTATCGTGCAAGCCGAGGCAGCGCAGGTCGAGGAGATGCCGCGGATCGCCGGCGTCTATGCGAACCGGTTGGCAAGAGCAATGCGGCTTGAGGCGGACCCCACCGTACAGTACGGCAGGGGTGAACGCAGTCGCGTCCTCTACAAACACCTTGAACATCAGTCACCGTATAACACCTACCAAGTGTATGGTCTTCCTCCCGGTCCGATCTGTAATGTCGGGTTGGACGCACTGCGTGCGGCTCTGCAACCGGAGGAGCACAGTTACCTGTTTTTCGTTGCCCGAGGAGATGGTTCAGGCGGACATTACTTCGCCAAAACAGGGGCAGAACATGTGACGAACGTGAAACGCTACAGGGCCCGTCGGAACTGATCAGCGATCCTCATTCCACACCCTTGACGAAGCACCGCGCTTATCGCGAGCCGTCAACCGAAAGACAAGTGGTTTCGAAGGATCCTTCGGCGTAACGATAAATTGCTCGATCCACGTTACGGTCGGCCGCTGATTAGGCGATGCGGCGGCAAGATTACCGTAGAGTTTCTGTACCGAACCCACATTGCCCTCGATGACCTGCAGATCCGGTCGGTTGTCACGCCCCCCATGGAAGCGAACCACGACCAGCTTCTTGCCGCCGTCGGCATACGGTCGGACGTCAACAACCTCGGGTGGGTCGTAGTTACTGATCCGGACGGCATCCTGTGAAACACGCTGCTGGTCGATGTATCGCTCGACGTACAATGTTTTACCCGTATCGCTCAACACGGGTGTGAACTTCATGATATCGGCATTCGTCGGCTGTACACGCCAGATCTGTCCATCTCGAACGGCAGCACGGACGTCGCTACCGGGCAGATCCGGCAGACGCGTCGAGA
>JAULYI010000079.1:0-5717 GCA_032117915.1 Kapaibacterium sp. (SeqCode)
TTCGATGGTGTGATGACAATGCCGTCACGCTAGTCGTTGTAGGTCCCGAGGTTCCGCTTCGTGCCGGCCTTGCCGACGACCTGCGACGTGCGTCGATCGACGTCTTTGGACCGTCGAAGGCAGCTGCACAAATCGAGACGTCGAAGGGCTTTGCCAAAGACCTTATGGCCCGGCATGGCATTCCCACTGCCCCTTACAAGCGCTTTACGGCAGACGAATGTGATCTGGCACTGGCCTACGTGCGGCAGCATGATCTACCTGTCGTGATCAAGTATGACGGACTTGCTGCCGGAAAGGGCGTCGTGGTAGCCATGACGCATGACGAGGCGCTGACCGCTGTGACCGACATGTATGACGGAGCCTTTGGAACGGACGGCGTTGTTGTCGAGGGATTCCTGGACGGACAAGAGGCTAGTCTTTTTGCGGTTTGCGATGGAAGCGCCTACACCATCTTGGCATCTGCGCAGGATCATAAGCGGGTTGGTGATGGTGATACGGGGAAGAACACCGGTGGAATGGGGGCCTATGCTCCTGCGCCCCTCGTGACTACCGAAGTATTGCAGTGGGCTGACGAACACATCATTCGACCAACCGTGGCGGCCCTTGCTCAGGAAGACATCCCCTTTATCGGATGTCTGTATGCCGGCCTTATGGTGCACGCAGACGGCACGTCGAGCGTTGTCGAGTTTAACTGTCGATTCGGTGATCCCGAGACACAGGCCGTCATGGCCGTGCTCGATGCCGATGTGGCCCGCCTGTTCGCGTCCGCAGCACGAGGCCGATTGGACAACAACGCTGTGAACGCTGCGGCCACCTGTCATGCCGTCAACGTCGTACTGGCATCGGCCGGTTATCCGGATGCCTTCGTCAAGGGTGTGCCGATCCATGGGATCGACCTTGCAGAGCACGATCATCGCGTCACGGTCTACCATGCCGGAACGGGCCTTGCGCCGGACGGACAGATCGTTACAACCGGGGGGCGTGTCTTAGGTGTTACCGCAACCGGAGCAACGCTGGACGAGGCCCGACGGGCTGCGTATGAGGCATGTGACAAGATCGA
This sequence comes from Kapaibacterium sp. (SeqCode), assembly GCA_032117915.1. GTDB lineage: Bacteria > Bacteroidota > Ignavibacteria > Kapaibacteriales > Kapaibacteriaceae > ZLKRG46. The sequence goes on from JAULYI010000079.1 coordinate 1,061, forward strand.
TTACTCCACCAAGTACATGCGCAGCGACATCGCCGCGAAAGGAGTGTCATGAAGGTACTCGTCACCGGCGGCGCAGGATTCATCGGATCGTACGTAGCCGCTGCGCACCTTGAAGCAGGGCACGACGTCGTCATTGTCGACAACCTTGTCACGGGGAACATTGGGAACATCCCGGAAGGGGCGAGGTTTGAACGGCTTGACATCACGACGGACGCGTTCGATGGCTTCATGCGAGCCGAGCGCTTTGACATCGTCAACCATCATGCGGCTCATATGGAACTGCGGGTTAGTGTCGAGCGACCGTTGATGGACGCCGAAACCAACGTTCTTGGTTCGCTACGACTCCTCGAAGCGGCGCATCAGACCGGCGTGCAGCATGTTGTGCTTGCATCGACTGGTGGAGCCATTTACGGTGTCCAGGATTACTTTCCTGCCGACGAACTACACCCTCAGCGTCCGATGTCGCCCTATGGCGTTGCCAAGCGCGCGATGGAACTCTATGCTGACTACTATCGCGAAGTCCATGGTCTGTCCAGTACCGTCCTGCGTTACACCAACGTATACGGTCCACGCCAGAACCCGTTCGGTGAAGCAGGTGTCATCGCCATCTTCCTAAACAAGTGGCTCTCCGGCGGCCAGCCGACAGTCTATGGCGATGGGGAACAGACACGTGATTACATCCATGCTCATGACGTTGCGCGAGCCAACGTACTTGCGTCTGTGCAGCGTCTGCAGGGTAGTCATAACTGCTCAACGGGCATCGAGACGTCGCTCAATGACATCATTGCCATGATGCGTACTGGCCTCAGTGGGCACCCCGAGTGCATTGCCGGTGCCGCCAAGGCAGGGGATCTTGCCCGCTCATCTGCCTCGTTTGCCAAGCTTCAAGCCGCTTGTGGATGGTCGCCAGCCATAGCACTTGGTGATGGAATTCGGCAGACGACGGCATGGTTCGTTGAACGTGTTACAGGTAACCCGCCCTAATGCATCGTGATTCTTTGGTGTTACGATCGTTGGGTGTATTTTCGGGCGCTTCTTACAACCGCCAATAAACGATTCCTGGGATTTGGCTCCATGACATCTCTGCCACTCCGTTCAATCCTCGTGATGGCAACCTGCGTCGGCCTAAGCATCATGCTGTCCGGCTGCAACATTGATGGGTTCTTTACAAGCTACGGTGACGAACCGGCGTGGGTCGATCCCAACGCCAAGGCCGCCGATGCCGCTGCTACGGCAGATGCCGGTGGTCCGGGTAAGGCCATCTATGGTCGCATCTGTGCCGCCTGTCACCTTGGAACGGGTAAGGGAGTACCGGGTAATAACATCCCGCCTCTCGCCGGCTCGGAGATCGCCCAAGGCGATCCCGCCAAGCCCGTCTCCATTGTTCTGCATGGCCTTCGCGGTCCGATCGTCCGTGGTGGCGTTAACATCAACGGTCAGATGGCACCCTGGAAGGACCAGCTTGACGATCAGGAGATCGCTGACGTCCTAACCTATGTTCGATCCAACTTTGGCAACAGCGGTGCTGCAATCACTGCCGAAGAAGTAGCGGCGGTACGCGCTGCAACAGCGTCTCGCACGTCTCCGTACACCGAAGCCGAATTGCCGTAATACACCGCACCCCTGCACGCGCTGCGGCCGTCCTTCCCAACGACAACATTTCACGCAGTCCTTTCACGGAGTACCGACCCCATGGGTGACATTCTCAGTGTGTTCGACATGCTGTCCTGGTTTCCAGAGAACATCTCTACGTTCGGCCAGGAGCTTGACAATCTGTTCGCCATCATCTACTACATCTCGGTGGCGATCTTCTTCCTGACGTTCGGCCTCATGGGCTGGTTCCTCGTGAAATACCGGTTCAAACCGGAACGCCGCGGTTACAACTACCACGGCAACAACATTGTGGAAGTCACGTGGACCATCCTTCCCACCATTCTGTTCGCCGGAATTGGTGTGTATTCAGATGGCATATGGGAAATGACGAAGTATAGCAAACGCGTGCCTAAGCCGGATGTCGAGATCCTCGTTCTTGGCAAGACCTTCGGCTGGGTGTTTCTGTATCCGGGAGCCGACGGAAAGTTCGGCCGAAACGCCTTCAACGACCGCACAGCTCGTGCGCTGATGAATCCTTCGAATCCCTTCGGTAAAGACCCCGAGGATCCGGCGGCATCCGATGACTTTATGACGGAGAACCAGTTCCGCGTTCCGGTCAATGCAAACGTCGTTATGCGCGGTTCCTCGCAAGACGTGCTGCACAGCTTCTTCCTGCCGCACATGCGTGTGAAGCAGGACGTGGTCCCCGGTACATGGATGAACATTTGGTACAATGCCTTTAAGACCGGCACCTACGAACTCGCCTGCGCCGAGCTCTGCGGTGGCGGACACTACAGCATGCGCGCCGAGTATCAGGTACTCAGCAAGGCCGATTACGACAAGTGGCTGGACGGAAAGGTTGCCGAGCAGGCGGCAGCTGCTGCACCCGTCGCCGAAGCACCTGCTTCAGACACCACGGCAGCAGCCGCAACCCACTGAGCAATCAAACAAGGATCAACACCATGAGCACCACAACGATTGCGGAACACGCACACGTCGATCATCATGCCCATGATGATCATGCCCACCACCACCAACCGTGGTATCGGCAGTACCTGTTCTCAACGGACCACAAGGTCATTGCGAAGCAGTTCCTGTTGTCATCGCTGATCTTCCTGTTTGTCGGCGGAGCGTTCGCGCTCTTTATCCGCTGGCAGCTTGCCTATCCCGGAAAGCCTGTGCCCGTCATCGGTGCACTTATGCCCGATACATGGGTAGATGCACCGGGGAGTGGCATCATTACGCCGGAATTCTACGCACAGCTGCTGACGATGCACGGAACGGTCATGATCTTCTTCGTGATCATCCCGTTTGCCGTCGGTATGTTCGGCAACTTCTGTATCCCGCTGATGATCGGCACAGACGACATGGCCTTACCACGACTCAACATGTGGTCGTTCTGGCTCATCCCACCTGCCGGTCTCATTATGATGTCGGCCTTCTGGGTCGATGGGGGATATGCGGCGGCGGGGTGGACGAGTTACCCGCCGTTGTCTGCCAGCATCGGCAATCCCGTGATGAAGCTTAATGGACAGACCCTCTGGCTGATCTCGCTCTTCCTTGTCGGCTTCTCGTCGATCATGGGTGCCGTAAACTACGTGACCACCGTGCTGAACAAGCGCGCGAAGGGCATGAAGCTGTTTGATATGCCGTTGACGGTGTGGGGGTTGTTCATCACCGCCATCATCATTACGCTGGGTACGCCTGTGCTTGCTGCAGCGCTGTCGATGCTCTTCATGGACAACTTCCTTCACACGAACTTCTTCCTGCCCGATCACCTGATCACGTCGCAGAAGTACTTCGGTGGCGGTCAGCCAGTTCTCTGGCAGCACCTTTTCTGGTTCTATTCCCACCCGGCCGTGTACATCATGATCCTTCCCTTGATGGGCATTGTCTCAGATGTTATGGCCACGTTCTCTCGTAAGCCCATCTACGGCTACAAGGCAATGGTCTTCGCCATTGCCGGCATTGCCTTTTTGGGATTCGTTGTGTGGGGACACCACATGTTCCAGTCGGGCATGAATCCGCTGCTGGGCACCACCTTCATGTTGTCGACCATCGTCATTGCCGTGCCATCATCCATCAAGGTCTTCAACTGGTTGGGAACACTCTGGCGCGGAAACATCAAGTTCTCGTCTGCGATGCTCAACGCTTTGGCCTTCGTCTCGATGTTCATCATCGGTGGTCTGTCTGGCGTTTTCATGGCCTCGGCACCTGTGGACATCTACATCCACGATACCTACTTTATCGTTGCGCACATCCACTACGTGCTCTTCGGCGGATCGCTCTTTGGCATTTTCTCTGGCATCTACTACTGGTTCCCCAAGATGTTCGGTAAGATGCTCAGCGAGACATGGGGTCGTCGCCACTTCTTCTGGACGTTCTTGTTCTTCAACTTGACGTTCTTCCCAATGCACGTGCTGGGCGTTGGTGGCCACATGCGCCGGATCTACGATCCGAATGTCTATGACTTCCTTAAGGGCATGGGCGGACTCAACGAGTTCATCACCATCGCAGCTATTGGTCTTGGCTTCTCGCAGTTGATCCTGGTCGCCAACATTATCTGGTCGATCAAGAATGGCCGTAAGGCATCGCGTAATCCGTGGCGTGCGAACACACTCGAGTGGGCTGCACCTGCACATCCGGGTCATGGCAACTTCGATCGTGACATCACGGTGTATCGCGGTCCGTACGAGTTTGGCGTCGAAGGTCGCGACACGGACTACTGGCCACAGTGGGAGCCCGGCAAGTCTATTACGGTGAATCACCAGACGGTAGTCGTTGCCGATGATGTCGATGACACGAAGGTCTTCGGAGCACACTAAACCAATACGTCGATCACTACGATGTCAACACAGGGTTCTGACGCTGCCTACGCACGGTTGCACCGCATTGCGGTCGTGCTGGGCGTGCTCACCTTCACACTGATCGTGTGGGGTGGTCATGTGAACACTACCCGCAGTGGCATGGCCTTTCCTGACTGGCCGACGTCCAACCTTGCCCCCATGGTCACGTACGCCCCATCCGAATGGCTGTGGCAGAGTGACCGGTTTTGGGAGCATGG
>JAULYI010000080.1:0-6299 GCA_032117915.1 Kapaibacterium sp. (SeqCode)
CACAGCGTCAGACACTCGAGCGTTCGTTCATAAGTCTGCCGGACTTTCTCACGTTTGGCCTTGCAGGCGACAACGTCGCGAATGTCATTGAGCTGTACAATCAGCGGCGTGGTCCCATCGAGGCGATTCCGGATACATCTCGTCGAAATCAATTGTTGCTCGAAGCACTGGCAAACTCCTTCCGTGAAGGGTTTGAATCCATGCAGCTTTGGAGCGGGGAGCTTGCACGAGTGATGCCGGCACTCAACTGGACCTTGCGGTGGGAAGGCATCGAGAAACTACCGATGTTCAAGGGGGTAGCACAGCGGATCTTCCTTGAGCACGGCTATGCATCAACGTACACCGAGAATGCACGAATCAACGATAACGGACGCATCATTGAGGTGCAGCAGGTTCAGGTTGGTTTCAGACCGCTTGTTGGAATCACGGCGAACTTTGATGAAAAGGCACTCGACGGCGTTCTTACGGCGTCACTCCGCTACAACTCAACCACGGGTCATTCGCTCAATGCAGCAGCTCGATCCGCGATCTCGCTCGAACAATCGCATGAACTCCAGATTCAGGCATCGTATCTGCGCCGCGGAGTCACCATGAAGTTCCTCGGATTTGACACTGAAAACGATCTCGAACTGTCATTTCTAGCGCAATACAAGAAGAGTCTGCAGTCGCGGTATGACGTCGCAAATTTCGACCCCAATGCGGCGGTCGTTCAGGGTACGACGCAGATCACGATCGAGCCGAGAGCTCGATATACCGTCAGCAGCCGAGTAACAGCATCGGCATTTGCACGGTATGACGGTAATTTCAATGAGGGTGCAACATCGCCGGGCTACTCGACCATGCAGGTCGGGGTCGATATCCGAATCTCGATTTCCGGTGGTCGATGATCACATACTTCCGCTGTGAGCAACTGGTGTGAAACCTTTGTGAAACAGCCCTTTACGAGTGACGGGGCATTCCGTAACTTCACGTTTCGTCACGACACAGCAGGCTTCTGATGCACGGTGACGTACGCGAGGAACGAGTTGCTCAATGGCAAACGATCGAAGAGCATCCGCATGCGGATTGGATGATCATGCGTCTGCGAGCAGTCACCCGTAGGCATGCAGGTGATGGACGGCAAGGGCGCTTCGTTGTGGCTGATGCACCGACGTGGGTGAACATCCTTCCCATCACGGACGACGGCCACGTGGTTTGCGTACGGCAATTCCGACACGGAACGTCGAAGATCACGCTGGAGATTCCCGGTGGCATGGTGAATCCGGGCGAGGATCCTCGGTGTGCGGCAGAGCGTGAGTGTCTTGAGGAGACAGGATATGCAGCTGATGGAGAAGCACGGTCGCTCGGTGCGATCGAGCCCAACCCGGCATTCATGGCGAACACGTGCCATTGCTACGTGTGGCATGGATGCAGCTACCGTGGAGCTCAGCGTCTTGATCCTCATGAGGACATCGAGGTGGTACTCGTGCCCCTTGATGACATGATGTCGATGGTTTGTGACGGAACCATTCGGCATTCGCTGGTGCTGAGTGCACTGGCCTTGTACAGTTTTCAAACCCGAAACCGATGACGTCGGTGCTGGAGAACAACATGTGTAGGATCATCGCAGTAGCAAATCAAAAAGGGGGAGTGGGCAAGACCACAACGTCCGTCAATCTTGCGGCATCACTTGCTGCAGCGGAGCAGCGTACGTTGCTCGTTGACATCGACCCCCAGGCAAACGCATCACATGGCTACGGCGTAGAAACGGTCGATCTTGACCGAACCATCTATGAAGTGCTGGTCAATAGTCTTCCCATACAGCAGACGATCGTCTCGACCATGATGCCGCACCTTGATCTGGTGCCGTCGCACATCAACCTCGTTGGTGCCGAGATCGAGATGGTCGACGTCCAGCATCGGGAGCACTTGCTGAAGCGCGTTCTTGACACCTTGCGTGAGTCCTATGACTACATTGTGATCGACTGCCCGCCCTCGCTTGGCCTGCTGACGCTGAATGCCCTGACCGCTGCCGACAGCGTGCTGATTCCGGTGCAATGTGAGTTTTACGCGCTGGAGGGTCTTGGACAACTACTGAATACGATCGCCATTGTGCGACGCAGCACGAATCCCAGCCTTGATATTGAAGGGGTCCTGCTGACGATGTATGACTCACGTCTCCGACTATCGAATCAGGTCGTCGACGAAGTTCGCAGGCATTTCGAAGACAAAGCCTGCAGAACGGTCATTGCCCGCAACGTGCGGCTGTCGGAAGCACCGAGTCATGGAAAGCCGGCACTGCTGTATGACGCAGCGAGTATCGGGGCGCAGAATTACCTCGAGCTTGCGCGCGAGATTCTACAGCGCAACGCAGTCGCCGGTATACCCCAACAACAATCGGAAGAGGCCTGACCATGGCTGGAAAAGGTGGACTTGGTCTAGGCAAGGGTATTGGTGCACTGATTCCCAAGGAGCTTATCCGTTCCGAGCAGGGAACCCAGCAGACGATCGTGGATGATGCGAGTGGCGCGTCGTCCGGCGTCGCAATGGTCGACGTCGAGCGGATCCAGCCAAATCCGTTCCAGCCACGGAAGGAGTTCGACCAGACCGCACTTGAAGAGTTGGCGCAGTCGATCCGTTTGCACGGCGTTATCACGCCGATCACCGTTCGAAAGGTGTTCGACGGGTACGAATTGGTCTCCGGCGAACGACGACTCCGCGCGTCGAAGCTCGCAGGTTTGACGGAGATCCCCGCCTACGTGATGAACGTGACGGGGAATGTGCAGATGCTCGAACTGGCCATCATCGAGAACGTACAGCGCGAAGATCTGAACCCGCTCGAGGTTGCCCAGGGGTATCAGCGTCTGATCGACGACTGCGACATGAAACAAGAGGACGTCGCGGTGAAGGTAGGGAAGGATCGATCGACCGTAGCGAATATGCTGCGACTGCTCAAGTTGCCTGCCGAGATCCAGCTTGCCCTTCAATGCAAGCAGATATCCATGGGACACGCCCGCTCGTTGTTGACGCTTTCTAGTGAACAGCATCAACGTGCCGTTCTGGAGCACATTCGAGCAAAAGACCTGTCGGTACGGAAGACTGAAGCATTGGTAAAGGACATTGAGCTTGGACGAAAGACCATCGGACCAACGGGGGTCGTGCAGGTCATAGCCCCACCAACGGTAACGACACGAACGGTCGTAAGTACACCTGCGGACGTTGTGGCCACTCTTGCAGAAGTTGAAAACACGCTTCGACATCTCTTTGGCACGCAGGTTCGCGTCCGCGTGAAGGGACAGGAATCAGGATCAATCGACATCGAGTTTTACTCCTTCGATGATCTTGAACGCATTCTCGAACAACTGTCAGCCATCGAGCAAGGTGGTAGAGAAGCGTGATGATCACTCACAGTCATACGATACGCGTGCGCTATGCTGATACCGACAAGATGGGCGTCGTGTATAACGGGAACTATCTTGCCTACTTTGAGATTGGTCGAACTGAGCTGCTCCGCTCCGTAGGGCTGCCTTACGCCGAGCTGGAATCTGAAGGACATCTGCTGCCAGTCCGTGAGGCCCATGTTGAGTATCGCAAGCCTGCATACTATGATGATGAACTCAGCATCGAAACGACCTATGCATACGTTCCCGACGCTGCAGTGATCACACTCGCCTACAAGATCGTTCGTCGAACGGACGTCATTGCCACGGGCTACACCAAACACTCGTTTGTCAAGGCTGATACGTGGCGTCCGATCCGTCCACCGAAGCGCTTTGTCGAGGCTGTGAACTCGCACCGCTCTACTATTCATCAGGAAGGATGAACATGCGGAATCGATTGTTCGTTATGCTGGCTCTACTCAGCTGCACATCGTTCGCGACTGCACAGCAGGCCGCAGTGTTCTCATTCCTTCGCTTCAATCAGACGGCAAGAGTGGCCGGTATGGGTGGTGCAGGTACTGCCCTGCTTAACGAGCCCGGTGCGCTGTTTCAGAATCCGGCAGCCATCGCAACGATTGAGCCGCGTACGGTCACGGCTACGTTCCTCAAGCACGTTCTGGACATCAACTCCGGACTTATCGGATATGTGGACCATTATGACGGAGTAGGAACGATCGGCGTTGGAATCATCGGAACGTCCTTTGGCGCGTTCGATCGAGCCACAGCTACCGGTGATCGCACCGGCAGCTTCAATGCGGCTGATGTCGCTATTGGCATCTCCTATGCAAATGAGGTCGACTCGATGCTGACTTACGGTGTTGGTCTGAAGGTCATCTCCAGCACACTCGATGATATGCAGTCGACAGGAATTGCCGTCGATGCAGGCCTGCATTACCGTCTGCCCGATAAACGATCGAATGTTGGACTGTCCATCATGCATCTTGGAACGCAGCTGTCGACGTATGATGGTACACGTGACCGTCTGCCTGTTGACGTGCGTTTAGGTATCAATCATCGGCTTCGTGGGTTACCTCTGCTCATGAACGTCTCGCTCAACCACCTCGCTGATGACGCACCGGATCTCGTCTCGCGATTCCTTTCGTTCTCGGTAGGCGGCGAGTTGTACGTCGGTAAGTTCGTCCAGCTCCGTGCCGGCTACGACAACGGATCAAGAAACCTAAGTGGCGTTAACGTGGCAACCCAGCTATCCGGCGTGTCATTTGGTGTTGGAGTCGTGACGCAGGCCGTTACGATCGACTACGCCATGAGCTCGCTTGGAAGCGGTTCGACCATTCACCGAGCCTCAGTACGAATTCAACCGTAAGTTTTTGTCACAACAGCATGGGAATGCAATGAAGACAATCCAATCACTCATCATCGCCACGGTCGTGACCATGTTTATGGCTTCGACGGCGTCGTTTGCACAGGCACAGCAGCCCGCCTCAGACGTAGCGCTCAAGCCGTCTATCAAGCTGGCCGATGTCAAGCAGATGACGCTCTTCCTAGGTGGCGTAGATATCCGTGGCAATGAGGTTGATGCCTACCTCGACGTCAAGGAGTCACTCGTCAAAGCAACGCAGGCTGGCGAGAAGGCTGGTAAGAAGGACGATGATAGTATCGTGGTAGAGATGTCTATCAGCACAGCACAGAATTTTCTTCTGCTGATGTCGCGCGCTACACTCAAGGGTGCAGATGCCGAGAAGTTCAAGGAGATTGTTTCATCGGTGCAAGAAGCAGCCAAGAAGGCACAGAAGTGACCGATCTGCAGCACTGCGTACAACGCGGTCTGCATACGTTGCATCTGATTGCCGACAATATGAGGTCCGGTCGAATTCTATCGTGTGCCCCACGCAACCGCGTGGGGCACGCGTGTATCCGGAAGCATCATAGCACATCAGTCCATGCGGAATGTGGACATCTGGCGACCACTCGCAGTTACGGAGACGTATGACATATCGTCGCTTTCATCTGGTGTTTACCCTTCCCGTTCTACTGGCGCTCGCATCCATGATCGAGTGGACGGGCTCCTGGGCCCTGTATGGCTCCACGACGCTCATCCTCCTTGCTATTGTCATGGTGTTCACATCCCCGTGGGATAACTACGCTGTTGCCCGCGGGATATGGGACTTTCCGTCGGACCGTGTCTGGTTTCGCATCAAGCATCTCCCGGTCGAGGAGTACGCATTCTTCGTCATTCAATCACTGCAGGTCATCGGACTCTGTATCCTGTTGATCCAGCAGACCGGCATTGCAGAACGGACAGCTGAATCCGGCTCACCGGCACCATGGCAATGGATGGCATCGGGAGTTGTTGTTGTTCTCTGGTTGATTGTTGGTCGCAAGGGGCGTGGAATCCACGAGCGAAGCCCTTCGCTGCACTACGCATGGCATCTGCTGTATTGGTTCCTGCCGGTCATTGTACTCCAATGGGTCATCGCCGGCGACATTCTTTGGCTGGAACGATGGCCGATCATCCTGTTGCCAACGCTTGGAATAGGCACATACCTGTCACTGGCAGACTACTATGCGGTAGGGCAGGGTATCTGGTTCTTTGACCGCAAGCAGATCACAGGGCGGTACATCGCCGGCATCCTGCCTTGGGAGGAAGTGGCGTTCTTCTACCTGACGAGTCTTCTCGTATCGCAAAGCTTTGTTATGCTGCTACCAGATGCTGCGCGGTGAAGAGGCCGGAGTTCCTAAGGGGATACAATGCCGCAAAGACAACGGCGAAAAAAAAATCCCGTTCACGTTTTGCGGTGAACGGGAATATCCACTTGGTCGGGGCGAGAGGATTTGAACCTCCGACCCCCTCGTCCCGAACGAGGTGCTCTACCGGGCTGAGCCACGCCCCGAAGTGAGCCACAAAGGTACGGCAGCGCA
>JAULYI010000081.1:0-4165 GCA_032117915.1 Kapaibacterium sp. (SeqCode)
GCTTCGGCGTTATACGTGGGTACGCCGCCCACGATCGTGGGAATGCCCACGTCGGGAATGGCCACGAGTGGCATCGCGTCGGTTCGGAGCGACTGAATGATGCCCAGCATGCGTTGCGGACCCACCGTACCGTTGCTGCCCATGGCAGCAATACCGTGGCTTGCCAGCCGTGCAGCAACCTCACCCGGAAATGCTCCGGCAAGGATGGCACCGTCCTCGGGGAACGACTTCAGGGCGATCAGCGGCACGTCGGCAGAGAGGGTCCTGACGGCATCGATGGCCAGTTCAAGCTCTTCGATCTGGATGAAACTCTTCAGCATGATAACGTCGATGCCACCGGCAAGCAGCGACGAAGCCTGCTCGGTAAACGCGGCGGTGACGTCGCGTGGTTCGAGCGGCCCAAGCGGGCGCATGAAGCGTCCCGTCGGACCGATGACGCCGGCAACGATAGCCGTTGATCCGGCGCACTGCCGTGCCGTCCACACGCCGCGGCGGTTGATCTCGTGTACCCGCGCCGTGAGCTGCGCGGTCTCGAGCGCATAGCGGTTCGCATGCAGCGTATTTGTCTGCAGCAGCGTGGCACCAGCCTCGAGAAACGCGTGATAGATGCGCTCAATGACAACATGATGTTCGATGTTGTAGCGGTCGGGTGGACGCTCGGCAAAGCCGCGTCGGGCCAGTTCAAGCGCCATCGATCCGTCCGTCACGATAGGGAGTGTCCCTATGCGGTCTCTGAATCGTATCGCACCGTCGGTGAGTGTCCAGGTCATCTCTCAGCCCCTTTCGACCGACCGTCGAAGGCGAGGGGTGAGGTGGGATAGCGGTACACGACAACAAGGCCAAGGAGCATGAGCATATTCTTACCGACCTTGATCCAGCTTACCTCGTCGCCACCGGCCGAGCCGAAGCAACCGCAGTCGATCTTCAGACCCATGATGACGGCATAGGCAACGGCCGTGGTGAAGACGGCGAGCATCGCCGCGCATAATGCAGCGTTAAGCTTGATGCGCCAGCCGATCATCAAGCCAATAGCACACAGCAGCTCAAGCCAAGGTAACACCAGTGCAATTGCATTGATCATGGCATTGGGTAGCAGACCGTAATTGCCGATGGACGTGGCAAAGGCGAGCGGCTCGATGATCTTGGGAATACCGGCATACACGAAGTAGCCACCAACGAAGAGCCGTATGCCGAGTGAGAGATAAGGAAGGATGGAAGCCATGGTGATCGACGTGGAATCGGTGTCAGGGTAGCCAGATGATGGTGGAGATCACGCTCCATAACGTTACAACCAGGACGATCGTGCTTAGGATCATGCCCAGGCGTGCCAGGATCATACCGCCACGAATGTCACGGCGGACCCTGTCCGGCAGCGCATCCGAGATAGGAATGGCAGCAGCCGTGCGCCGGGCATACCAGGCGCATAGCAAGCCGGGCACACCCCAGACGATGCTTAGGGCGATGCTGGCATAGCCGAGCCATACGACCTTGGTATGTGGTTTCATGCTGCTTACCGTGATGGATCAATGGCCCGTGTGATCTGCAGGATGAGTTCGTCGTAGTGCGCCTTCGTCGTAGCGTCCGTCACACGTGCTGCCTTAAGCTTTGCAAGCACGGCCGACAGACGTGCTCGACTGATGGCGCGCACGTCGCTATCAAGGGCAGGAGAACCGCCGAAGATGAACATGAAGCCGTCGCCGCCCGACGATTTCTCGCACTTGTTGATGAGTTCCGTTACGAAGGTCCGTTGGAGGTTCCTTCGGTAGAAGTCAACGGCAGAACGTTGAGCAAGCTCGCGGAACACGATGGCCTCAAGGTCGTCATAGAGCTCGGCCACCGAATAGGCATCGGCATAGCCCGACGCTTGCACTTCAAGCAGGCGCAGCAGCTTGCTGTTGCTCATTAGCCCTGTTAGCATGCCTTGCTGGATCTCCGACAGGCGACCGACGCCACCGGTAGGTTGCAGCACATTCATCACCCGGGGCTCAAGCAGCCATGTCGGGGTAGTAAAGACATTCGTGTCAAGGAAGGCGATCGCCTCACGTTGCTTAGCCTTGGCCACGGGCGTGTATTGCGGCCCCGGAACACCGTAAACGCGACGGTCGATGATGATGCCGCCGGGAAGACCGGCTACGTGTCCCATTTCACGGCGCCACTGGCCGAGCACGTCATCGTAGATCTCCGAGAGTTTGTTGTAGGACTTACCCTGGTCGTACACGGCGTCGAAGAGGTACGACATGATCCGCTTGATGTTGGCAACGCCATAGGTGGACGCCTTGACGGCATCATCTCCAAGGTCTTCGGTCTGCGAGGTCGGGTCGATGACGGCCCATTGCTGCCCCCCAAAGCGTGTCATGGGATCGGTCTCGGTGACCTTCAGCCACTCGTGCAAGGTATCACGCTCGGCATCACTGGTAGCTGCGCCGATGATGGGTCGGTAGCCCCAGCGGATGATGTGCTTGTCATACGGTCCAATTCCCGGCATCGTATTCACGTTGTCGCCCGGCTGCGCCACATAGTTGAACCGCGCATAGTCCATGATCGATGCCGCCGTGTTGTACTTGGCGGTGAAAGACGGCGAGCGCAGGGAGTCAACGGGATAGGAGTTGGATGCCCGCATGTTATGGGCTAGACCCAGCGTATGGCCTACTTCGTGGGCCGCCACGAATCGTACAAGCTCACCCATCAATGTGTCCGGAAGAGGCAGCTTACGCGTGCGTGGGTCGCTGACGGCCTGCGTGAAGTACCAGCTTTCGAGCAGCTTCAGGATGTTGTGGAACCAGCCGATATCACTCTCAATGATCTCGCCGGTGCGGGGGTCATGAATGTTCGGACCATAGGCGTTCTCCGTGGTTGACGGATAGTAGCGGATCACGCTGTAGCGGGCGTCTTCGGGTGACCAGTCGGGGTCTTCCTGCGGTGTCGGCGGGTCGATACAACGGATGGCATTCTTGAAGCCGGCACTTTCGAACGCCGCATTCCAGTCTTCGACACCTTTTTTCAGCCACGGACGCCATTGTTCCGGCGTTGCGGGGTCGATGTACCACGTGATCGGCTTGATCGGTTCTACCAATTCACCGCGAAGGAAGGCCGCCGTGTCCTTCGGCTCTAAGCGCCAACGTAGCAAATACTGGCGTGCGACCGCCTGATGCTCTGTGCGACCAAAGTCAACCTGATACAGCGAGAAAAATCCTGCTCGCCAGTCACTCAGACGTGGCATCATTGGCTTGGCAGGGAGTTCTACCATGGATGCATGCATCGTGAAGGTGGCCGTACGGGCACCTGGGTTCTGCGGCGACTCTTCGGCGCTAAAGGTCACCACGTTCTCGACCTCGATGTTGGTCGGGAAGCTCTTGATGTATTCGACGTAGGAACGATCCTTATCGATTCCGGACAGCTTGGCATTGCGACGTACCTCACGGCTCGGCGTAAGGATTCCAATATCCGTCATGAACAGGTCCGTCACGTCGATGACCACGGTTGTCGTATCACCGTTGTAGGCTGCGATCGGAAAGGACCTGATGATCTCGTCATTGTTCGATGCTTTGACCGCCCGACTGATCGGCAGCGAGTCAGGCGCGACGTTTTCGTACGACACCGTGCGGAGCAGGATCCTATCGTACTTGCGCTCCCAGCGTACCACCTGTGTGGTGTTTTCCTCGCCCCCATATCCTATCTGCGGCGTCTTGGCGATACGGGAAACGAGCAGAAACTCCTTGTCGAGCTGCGTGTTGGGGATCTCGAAGAAGAACTTCTCTTCGATACGGTGTATCACGAAGATCCCGCTATCCGACACGGCCTCTTTGGTGATGACGGTCGTGTATGGCTTGATACCCTTTTTCGAATCCTTGGCGTCGGTGGGCGGGGTCAGCGTCTGCTTTGACGACGAGCAGGCCATGAGGCCGAGCGCCAGGGCGACGCCAACGAGCTTGAGCATGTGGTGCATATGAGCAGTTTGGGTGAAGATCGACGCATGCCGTAGGCGGAAATGCATGCTGTCGACGTGAAGTGAGCAGAAGTCCATTGCAATCGGAGCGCAAAAATACGCCGTGAATACAAAGCGCGATGCCCGATCAACGGTCCGGGGAACGGCACGCTGTCGGACATCGCACTTCGAGGTCGCGTGTGGCAAGACGGGGATAACGTCTGCTATAGGGGATTACGC
>JAULYI010000082.1:0-3280 GCA_032117915.1 Kapaibacterium sp. (SeqCode)
TGGATGGAGGGGGCTGTGCATCGCCGAGAGTTGACGAATCATGAGCCGAAATATGGGATATGGCCATGAACGAAAAAAGCCCGCGCTTGCGGGCTCCAATCGTCTATAGCCTGGTCAATCACTTGGCCAGGCGCTTCTTCATTGCCGTGTAACCGACCTTATCGAGTGTCTTAAGTGCACTCGTCGAGATCTTCAAGGTTACCCAGCGGCCTTCTTCCGGTACCCAGATGCGCTTCTTCTGCAGGTTCGGGAGGAACCGGCGGCGCGTCTTATTGTTGGCATGCGATACGTTGTTACCGTACATCACGCCTTTACCGGTCAATTCGCATCTACGGGACATGGGTGTCTCCAGGGTGGGTTAGATCACAAGAACTACAAATGTAAGGAAGTGTTGATACATGAAGCAAGTACTATGCCAATAATGGCATAAGACGCCTCCGTTGAAAACAGGACGGTAGACCGTACTTTTGTCAGTTATGGCAGCGCAACCACCCTCGACCGACACTTCTGCACCCACAGGACCCAAACGTGCCCATCGCACGATCGCGGTTCGGGGGGCGCGGGTCAACAATCTGAAGAACATCGATGTCGATGTTCCCCGGTCGGCATTAACGGTGATCACCGGCGTGAGCGGCTCAGGCAAGTCGTCGCTGGCCTTTGAGACGCTCTATGCCGAGGGACAACGTCGATTCGTGGAGTCGCTGAGTGCCTATGCGCGGCAGTTCCTGGACCGCATGCAGAAGCCGGATGTGGACTCCATCACGGGTCTGCCACCCGCTGTTGCGATCGAGCAGCAGGCGTTTTCGAAGAATCCCCGGTCAACCGTCGGCACAACGACGGAAGTGTACGACTACCTGCGGCTGCTTTACGGACGTATCGGAACGGTCATCGACAAGGACACTGGCGCCATGATCCGTAAGGATTCGCCGGAGTCTGTCGCCGAGGTGGTGATGGCCATGCCTGCCGGTACGCGGCTGTACCTGATGTACGTGCTGCCAACGGAGCATGCGACGTTTGCCGATGTTCGCGATGGTCTGCGCGAGCGGGGATATACCCGGGTTGTCCTGGGCGGGGGACGCGACATCACGGACCTTGATGAAATGACGGCGCTACCGGCAGATGGCACAGCGGTGTACGTGCTGGTCGACCGTGTGATCGTCCGTGATGACGATGAAGTACGAAGCCGCATCACCGATTCGCTTGAATCGGCCTTCGATGCCGGGAATGGCCGCATTGTGCTTCGAGATGTTACGGATGCGGACAGTGCACGCGATCTGTACTTCTCGGCGAGATTCGAGAGTGCAGAGTCGCAGACGCAATACATCGAGCCGGAGCCGCGGCTGTTCTCGTTTAACAATCCCTTCGGAGCTTGTCCCGTATGCCAGGGCTTTGGCCGCAGCGTGGGGATCGACGAACATCTGGTCTTTCCCGATAAGAGTCTGAGCATCAAGCGCGGAGCCATCCATCCGTTCCGGGGTGAGACCTTCGGGTCGCACCTGCGGGCACTGATGAATGAGGCTCCCAAGCATGACATTCCGGTGAATTTGCCGATCTACGACCTCAGTCCGGAACAGCTTGAAAAGGTCATGCACGGCATGGGCGACTACATCGGCGTCCAGGGCTTTTTCAAGATGCTCGAGGAGAAGTCATACAAAACGCATTACCGCGTCATGCTCAGTCGCTACCGTGGCTACACACGCTGTCATGCCTGTAACGGCTCGCGGCTGCGCACGGCTGCCCGACAGGTCTTCGTCGCCGGCATGAACATTCCGCAGGTCGTGCATCTTACGCTTCGCGAAGCACGCGAGCATTTCGATTCGCTATCGCTCACGCCATATCAGGAAGATATCGCCGGGCAGATCCTTGCCGAGATCCGCAGGCGGCTAACGCTGCTGTGTGACATAGGTCTGGAGTACTTAACGCTTGACCGACTATCACACACGCTCTCCGGCGGCGAATCCCAGCGGATCAATCTGGCGACATCGCTCGGAAGCTCTCTTGTTGGAACGTTGTACGTCTTGGACGAGCCCAGCATTGGGCTACATCCCCGCGACACGGAGCGGCTGCTTCGCATTCTGCAGAAGCTGCGTGGTCTTGGCAATACGGTCGTCGTCGTCGAGCACGACCTCGACGTCATCCGTACGGCCGATCACGTGATCGACATTGGTCCGGCCGCAGGCGAGTTCGGCGGCGACGTCGTCTTCAGTGGTCCGTACGCCGATCTGCATGCCGCATCGACGCTCACCGCGGACTACCTGACGGGCCGACGCGAGGTGAGCGTGAAGACGTCGTACCGACGTGGTAACGGTCATGCCGTTACACTCGTCCATCCCAAGCATCACAACCTGAAGGGTGAAACTGTCTCGTTCCCGCTGGGAACCATGACCGTCGTTACCGGTGTCTCCGGCAGCGGCAAGAGCTCGCTCGTCCACGACGTGCTCTACGCCGGTATCAAGCGCGTCCTCGGAGGCTATTCCGGCGAGGTGGGCCCATGCGAGCGCATTGAAGGACTCGAGAACGTCACCGAAGTCGAAATGATCGATCAGTCGCCGATCGGTCGCTCCACCAGGTCGACACCAGCCACCTACACGAAGGCGTTCGACCTGATCCGTGACGCCTTCGCCCAGACGCAGGCTGCCAAGCAGATGGGCTGGAAGGCCGGACACTTTTCGTTCAACGTGCCCGGTGGCCGCTGCGACGTCTGTGAAGGCGGCGGCACGGTGACGATCGAGATGCAGTTCCTGCCGGACATCGAGCTACCCTGCGAATCGTGCGGCGGAACGCGCTACCGCCGAGACGCCCAGAACATCAAGCATCGTGGCAAGAGCATCGTCGAGGTGCTTGCCATGTCCGTGGACGAGGCCATCATCCACTTCGAAGACCTGCCGCGCATCGTCAACAAGCTACGCGTCCTGCAGCAGGTAGGGCTGGGCTATGTGCGTCTTGGACAACCGTCCACGCACATGAGCGGTGGTGAAGCGCAGCGGATCAAGCTTGCTGCACACCTTGACATCGACAATCAGGGACCCAAGCTCTTCATCTTCGACGAGCCAACGACGGGTCTGCATGTACACGACGTGGCGGCGTTGTTGGCAGCCTTCGACCAACTCGTCGAGCGTGGCCACTCGTTGGTCATCATCGAGCACAACGTCCACGTGATGGCCGCAGCCGATCACATCATCGACCTTGGTCCTGAAGGTGGCGATCAGGGTGGTCACGTCGTTGCGACAGGAACGCCCAAGCAGATCGCCGCCATGCCAACCTCGTACACCGGTCAGGC
>JAULYI010000083.1:0-3191 GCA_032117915.1 Kapaibacterium sp. (SeqCode)
CCAAAGTACTCGTGTCGAGCCCAAGACATGTTGGCTCGCCGATCTGACACTCATAAACGTCGCGGAGGGAGGTCATTTGCTCTTGCCACGTGTTCAGCGTTGCCGGGACTACTGCCTCTTGAACCTCGGCAGCCTCTAGTTCGAGCTGTCATCAGCGTTATAACATACCCTTGATTCAAGACTTTCTAACGGATACGCACGCCGCTGTAACGCTACAAGTCGAATACAGCCAACAGTGACTTCACGGATGTGAAACCTGCATTGTTTTCTGGCGATATACCACCGGTGAGTAGCATTGATGTGTCGGCATAGGAAAGGGCCGAAGTAGTGACGCTTTCAATGACGTTGTCGGATATCGCAATCCAATCGTAGACCGCATTCAATCTCACGCTCAACGTCAAATACGATATCCGGTGTTAGCATAGTCATGATGGCCAAGCCTGCCGTGCACACGCTCGACGTGGAATCACTCTCCACTTCGTAAGGTTTTCGTGACGCGTCGACGTAAGCCGCCACTCAAGGGACCAACCAACGATACTATGACGTCCTGGCATCGCATACGACGAGGCTGGATGCGAAGTGTACTACAATGCCAGGGAGTATTCAAGGCTTGCAAGGATACTGCGTGTTAGTGCATCGGGGCGTGTATCGCGCACGATCAATGGAACTGATTACTGTTCTGTGTGAGGGGCTGCTGCAGTACAGAAACAATGTGCAGATCACTCCACGAATAGCCTATGCCAACAATGGCATCCACGGTCCCGAGACTTGACTAGCAGTCCATGGGGAGCGAACGTTGATCGAGTGTGGTGTTTGCACGTGAGTGCGGAACCTTTGTGCCAACAGTGAGTTGCAGATCTTCGCTTGCCGCATAGCTTGCATTCACAACGATGTCGGACATGCCAAATGTCGCAATGTCATTGCCCTGTTGCGCAAGTGACGTGATCCGTGCGTCAACCACGAGTCGTGCATCGAAGCGGCCACGGTATTCCGCATAGCCTCCGTACACAGTGATCGTGTTGTCGGCACGTCCCTAAAAGCATCCAACGGTTACACGATGATGCGGTACATCTGTGCCGTCAATACCCATGGTTGGTTGAAAGCTATTCATGCTGCAGGCCCCTGCGTCGCTACACCCTTGTGCCAGCACTATCAATGTGTACGATGAGAGCGCAAGAAGAATGATGATCAGCCTTAGCAAGTTCATGGCAACGTACCCTAATTGTATGCTGGAAAACATACACATATGGCTTAAACGCAGACATTCTTTACCGTCGCATCTACACACGATCATGTCATCGTGCTCGAGGCACTCCGCCAACAGACGATCGAGGCGATGCGTGCACGTTCAGATCAATTCACTGCCCCCAACGCCCTTTGTCCGACCATGTGGACGATGGGTTTTGCTTAACAGCGTGCGGACAAACGAGATACATCATCGATTCGAAACACGGCGATGCGCTGCATGATCCACCGTCAGCGATTCTCCAGCCGCAACACGCCGCGTGGACAGACGCTGGAGCAGACGCCGCAGCCGACACAGCTGGCGCGCTTGATGTCCATTCCGCGCTGCGCATAGGAACGCACGTCAATGCCCATCTCGCAATAGGCCGAGCAGTTGCCACACGAGATGCACTGCCCACCGTTGGTGGTGATGCGGAAGCGTGAGAACCACTTTTGTAGGATACCTAGAATGGCGGCCATTGGGCATCCGTACCGACACCAGATACGCGAGCCCAGTATTGGATAGAAGCCGACGCCAATGACGCCGCTGAACAAGCCGCCGATCACAAAGCCATACAGCCGCCACGCCGTCTGCGCATACGGCGCTAGGATGCAATCCGGATCGGCATGGCTCCACCAGAGTGCGGCGGTAACAGCAATGATGGCCACCAGTACGCTGTGCACGGTCCAGCGCTCGATCTTCCACGACGTCATGGAGTAGCTGCCGTTCTGCCGGAAGGGATCGCCCACCGTCTCTGCAAGGCCCCCGCATCCGCATACCCACGAGCAGTACCATCGTTTGCCAAAGAAGTAGGTCAGCACCGGCACGGCAACGAACGACATAACAAGTGTCCACCCACCAAGGAACGTCAGCAGTACATCACCGGAACCCAGTAGCACGTCGATGCTACCCGGCAGCAAGTACTCCGGCTTCAGCGGCCAGAAATACGTCAGATAGAACTCCTGCCGTTCCATCGCCAGGAACAGCGCCGGAAGGATGTATGCGGCTACAAGCTGAAACACCATGACGCTCCATGTCCGCCACATCTGGTAGCGATTGCCGCGATAGCGGTAGAGCATCCTTACGCCCATTACAAGGATGGCCAGCGTGTAGAGGGTGCCGTACATGAACCACTGATCTGCCGGTGCACGGCGCATCCACTGTGACAGCGGCTCGAATAACGAAACAAACTCGCCGAGTGCCTCAGGAAACCAGTACACCAGCACGTAGAAGGTCGTCAGCACAAGACCAAGCAAGTAGGCAGCAACGCCCCTTCGCTTCCATGCAGATCGCATGGTATTCGTATTGTCGACGGAAGGGGGCAAGGCGATCTGCACAAGGTTCACGGTCGACCTCGCTTGGCGGCTTCATGCAGTTGCTGTGGCGTCAGATACAGCTCGGGGTCGAAGCAGACCTTGCGGATATCATGCAGCACCTCGTCGACATGCGATCCCCGCGCTATCCATGCCGTACATACGTCGGCGCGCAATCGCACACCAAGGGCATGCATGCCCACGACGGAGCACGTGCGCGCGTCATAGGCGATGCGTACGAAACGCAGACCGTCTGACGGCGCCCACGTCCATGAGGCAAAGGACGTTGCGTCGACGATTCCGTAGGACTGATACTCGACGTCGAAGAACTTGGCCGAGTCGAACGGTGTGCCCCGACGATACGGCTGCGCCTTTCCATGGATCGTACGGGCGACGTGTTCGCCGTGTGCCTTCGCAGCATACCACGACAGCTCCAGCAGGCCACTGGCATGTTCGGCGCAGTCTCCGGCAGCATAGACGTCTGGCATTGATGTCTCAAAGCGATCATTCACCACGATGCCGGCGCGTACGTCAAGACCGGCATCACGGGCGAGGTCTGTCACCGGTTCCACGCCGATGCAGATCACCACGAGCTGTACGTCGAGCGTGATGCCGTCCGCCAGATCCACCTGTGACACGCGTCCATCCGCGCC
>JAULYI010000084.1:0-12302 GCA_032117915.1 Kapaibacterium sp. (SeqCode)
CTGCCACGGATGCATTCGCACAGCTTCCCGTGCGGACGCGACAGATCCAGCTGCTAGGAACCGGCAATAACACGCCGATCACCATGCAGGCAACGGGCAACGTAACGGCGTATACCATCGAGTGGCCATTGGGTGACGGCACTTCAGGTGGTTACAACGGACCGTTCATCGTCGGTGACTCCGGCTACGTCAAGGCTCGGATGACGGCGGCCGGAACGATGAAGCTCGAATGGGAGAAGGCAAACCTCGTCGACGGCAAAGGCAACGTCGATGGCGGCGGCAACGAGGTGGCCTACTTCACCGATCAGAATACCCTGGCATCAGATCCGACTTTTAGATTCGATGCTAGCGGGAAGGTGATGATTGGTGGGGGTGTCACGGGGGCCTCAAACGGCACGCTCGAAGTTCAGACCTCGGCAGGAGCAGTGAATGCGTCGATCGCCGGTGAGACGGGCATCTTCACGATCGGTGGCACTACGGCTGGAACCATCGTCATGAATGACGGTAGCACCAACACGGTAACCCTCGCAACCGGTGCTCAAGCGAACAACGCGACGGTGCAGGTGGACGGATTGCCGTCAGGAACGTACATCATGACGCCATCGACCAATGCAGCAGCTACGGCCACGGCAAGCTATATCTACGTGTCGAATGGCGACGGTACAGCGTCGTGGATAGCTAATCCGAACAGGTACTACAAGTCTGGTCGCGAGGCTGTAACGCCTGGATACACCCATACGGTAAGCTTTCCGGCAGCATTCGCGACTCCGGTGGATGCTACGGATATCACGGTCACGGCGAATCTGCTGAGTGGTAACGGCACCATCATCGAGATCAGTGCCGTAACGCTTACCGGTTTCACCGTTACGTCTTCCGCACCAATGGTTGGTACAGAGTCCATCATGTGGGCTGCAAACGCAAATCCGTAATACATACCGTGATCGTTGCAAGAACGTGTGACCCATGTTGCTGACTACTCCATATCGCCTGCTTCTTACGGCCATTGTCGTCGTGATGGCACTGCATCAGGGCTACGGGCAGAATCTGCCCGTGCGATCACGGCAGATGCGCCATCTGAGCAGTGACGGTCAGCATCATGTCACGCTGCAGGCAACGAACGGTATGGTCCAAAACTATGTGCTGACGTTGCCCCCGGATACGAACGGTTCTCATCGGTCAATGTTGACTGCTGTTACTGACGGAGCCGGCAATGTTGCCATGCAATGGTTGTCGCCGGGGGCTAACGGAACGGTGCTAGGCATCGTGAACGGAGCCCCCGCGTGGACCACTGCAGCTGCACAGCAGGTTCAGCCGGTGGCAATACTCATGAACAACATGGCGGTGGCCGTGAATGCCGGTACGACGGTACTTCGGCTTACGCCCGACGGACCTCCGATGCAGCGGGAGATCACGCTTGGCAACGGCGCAGTCGATGGACAGCAGCTTGTACTCCGTGTTCTTACGCCGAATGCCGCCTTCGGCGTCCGCCTTATCGACGCCGCAGGCAACCTGGAACTTTCCGGTAATGCTGATCTGCAGAACAGCGATACCATGGTCCTGCTGTGGGATGCCACGACGCAGCAGTGGCTTGAACTCTCTCGCAGGAACAACTGATACTAGAATGCGAAACCAAGCGATCATCTTGCTACTGCTCGCCTGCAGCTGCATACTGCGGGCGCAATCGTCGTACGAGACGCTGAAAGGTGTGCGGCTGGAGGCATTTGAGAATCGTCAAACGATCTCGTTGCAAGCGCCGGCTGCGGTAACAGCGTATGCACTGACGCTGCCGCAGCAGCTTGTGGCAGGGACGTGGACCCTGTCGATCGACGGTTCAACGGGAACGTCGTCGTTTGTCACAGTGCCCTCACTCGTTGGCTCGCAGCAGCAGCTTCCATTCTTCACCGGCGCATCGTCGCTTGCCGGTTCGCCATCCCTCCTCTTCGATTCAGCGGCGAAGCGTCTGACGATCTCGGCATCATCAACGACGGCACCGGCCATCCGGCTCAGTCGCGACGGCAGTGTGAGTGCAGCCGATACCATGCTGATGCTGCGAAGTACGACGTCTGGTGGACCGTACAGAAGGGGGCTCCATGTTGAGCTCACCGGTACCGCCGATACGTCGGTCGGTATCGTTGCATCTGTCAGCGGTGCGACGCAGAGTTACGCAGCACTATTCACCGGACGTGTCGGCTTCAATACGCGAGCACCTCGGGCAGACGTGGATGTGAACGGTGCGATCGCCTTCCGACAGCGTACGCACACGGCATCGTCGGTTGGCCCGCATCACAACGTTGACTTCGGAGGCAGTAACGATCGCAGCTACGTGCACGTCAGCGGTGCGCTATCGGCAGCATCGACCTGGACTGGCTTCGCCGGTGGAACCGATGGAAAGATGTTGCTGCTGACGAATGCAACGGGTAAGAACATGGTCATAGCGCATAACTCCACATCGTCTTCCGCAGGGAATCGCGTACTGACAGTCGATGGCGTCAATCTGGTTGTCACACCCGGTGCAACGACCACGCTGTTATACTCCACCGCCGACCTGGCATGGCGCGTGACGTCGATATCGCCACTCTCCATCAGTGCGTTCTCGAACTACACCAGTACGACGGTCACGGCGGGGATGACCCTGCCGTCAGCGACATCTGCCTATATCAAGTTGACCCCCACGGGTAACGTTGGCAACGTCAACCTCGAGGACGGTGCCGTCGTCGGACAGATCCTTGTCGTTCAGAATACGGCAACAGGTAATGGAAACAAGTTTACACTGTCAGGCGCAAACGTCAGCGTCGGTTCAACAAGCGGAACGTTGTCCGGGGGCGAAGCAGTCTTTATGATCTGGGACGGTGCACAATGGCAGGTCATCGCTCGAAAGGGAACGTGATGCGTGGTTGGATCATCGTCCTGACCCTCGTTCTTTCCGTTCCGAGCATCGCGCAGGTCGTGCATCTGCAGGGTACGACGATGTACATTGCTCCGAATGCGCAGGTCGTTGTTCGAGGTGATGTGATGTCGGGCGCTGCTATCGTAAACGACGGCACGATTCGGATCGAAGGATCATTGGTTACCGATACGTCGTCAACCCTGCTCAACAACGGTACCATCGTCTTTGGTGCAGACACCGCAAGGTGGCAGAACGCTGCCCCCTTACGACATCTGCAACTAGCCGGCACGATCAGTATCGAAAGCCAGCGATTCCGGTTTACCGACCTGACTGATGATGCATATGGTGTGACAGCAATGGGTCATGATGTCGGATGGCGCATAGGCGGCACCGTGCAGTTTGGGAGGGCGACCAACGATCAGCATGTGCCGTCTCGGTACTACACCAACCTTGCCGTACGTGATCGTGCCGACAAGATCATGTCGGACGGAATCGCCGTGCAGAGCCGCTATGCAGCGGAAGGTGGGCGACGTCGGTATGAGGGTCAGTTCGTTTACGATGGCGACGTCACGCAGATCATTGCCGGTGAACACGCAGCCAACGCGGTAGATAATCGCTATCAGCATCTTGAGCTTCGTAATGGCCCTAAGTCCGTGCAGAGCATCGATACCGTCATGGTGATGGGAGCCACGCTCATCGACGCTGCATCTCCCACAGCCATTGACGGTGTGATGCAATGGGGCAATGAGGCGCGAAGTGCAGCGGCACTTACAATCCGACAGGGAGGGGTGCTGTATAGCGCAGATTCTACACGGTTTGACGGAGACGTTATCGTTGAGCGTGGACTGCTCAGTGTTCGACCGGGATCGACCACGATCGACTCGCTGGCAACGCTTCTTCTAGTCGATGCTGTGGATGCACGATTGCACGTGCAAGACAGTGCATGGCTGCATATCCGAGGGACATACGTGAATGACCAAGCAACACGCCTGAACGCGAGCTACGACGTCGGATCGGTTGTCGTATACGAGGGGACAGCCGTGCAGTCGATCGTAGCGGCACCTGCAGCCTCACCCTACGGTCACGTACATGCTATGGCAGGCGAGAAACGGGCCACCGGCGACATCCATATCGCTTCATCGCTCAGGCTTGCGGATGCGACCATCATGGCGTTGCCGCATACCGTGGTCCTGACCACGGGCGACGCAGCGTACAATGGACACTCCGAAGTGATCGGTGCTATGCGTCGCGACCTAGAGCGAGCGCAGGTTGGGAAACGCTATTCCTTCAACAACGCGGAAACGGGCATGAGCTTCAATGTCCTGCCGCGATCACTCACGCTTGACGTGCGACCTATGACGAAGCCGTCCGTCTTTGACTCCACGACGGACGTGAAACGCAAGGTCACGCTTATGGCCGATGGGGATTGGCGTGGTGCACTGCGTGTGGGGTACACGCTGCGTGATATTCCGTCGGATTGGGATCTGCGGACATCTGAACGTCTTTTACGGTTCGTGCGTGCAACGGATAGGCCGGTGCCGAGCGTGACGAAACTGGTGCCAACATTGCCACCATCATACACACGCCGCTCTGCTACGTCAGATACAATGGGATTCGTCGAACTACAAGGTCTTGGTAGCTCAGGACCAGATAATGTTGTCATCCCAAGTGGGAACGATGTGCTGCTCCGTGGAAGTCGTGACGTTCTCAATGCCATCGCCCACGGACGATGGAGTAATCCGCTGACGTGGGACGAGGGTAGGGAGCCTGAGCCAAACGATGAAGTCACGATCAACGGCGTCACTGTGCACGTCGGATACGTCCGCGCATCCGATGGATTCACGATCGGTGAGCTGTTCCCCGGCGAACTGGCCAACCGCATCACGATCGGGCGCGATCGGAACTCGTCTCTGTTGTTCGGAAGCGACGACACCGAACGACGGTTCGCATTGCAGCAGGTTCCTGTAGCGACTCTCACGGTGCAGCGTGCGGCATCCATGGCGCTTGATGGTACACGGCCGGACCGTTCTTCAAATCCCATCGACGGAGGACTCGTCATCTATCCTCAGGTCGAACTTGCCGTGCCTCGGCTCATCGTCGATCCCGGAGCAACGGTGATCAATGCCGGAACGCTCCAGGTAGGCATTCCATGATGCGGGCGTACCATATTGCCATGCTCATCCTTGGAGCACTGCATGTTGGTCAGGCTCAATCGACGCATGGTCTTCTTCGATCAGAGGGGGTAATTCTCAATACCGGTCGGTTACGTATTCATGGTGACGCAACATTGACGCAGTCCTCGATCGGCGGACAGGTTGAGTATGCAGGGTCGGACGTGCTTGATACCCAACGTATAGCACCCGTCATGTACGAGTCGTTGCATTTCGAGGGTGCTGCCGTGAAACGTATTCAGGACGATGCAAGGCCTGTCGAGAGCACAGCCTTCTTTTCGACGACCACGGAGGCGGGTATCGACAACAGAACGTCGCAGCCTGTGCTCCTTCGCGGGGGGATGCATCACAACGGACGAATCAGCGGTATTGGAGACAGTGCTGTCCTGCGCCTGGCCGGTGCTCGGCCGCAGCGTGTTTCGGGGTACGGCTTGGTACCTGTGCTCGAGATAGCCAATCGCAGCCTCGTATTGCTCCTTGATGATGCCATGCTGCGCATCGGCAAACGCATCGATCTGCAGGTTGGCACGCTTGATAACCGATCGGCCGGCTACATCATCCTTCATGACTCAGCGTGGGTCTGGCGTAACGATTCAGCAAGTATCTCCGGGCCCCTTATACCCGACGGTATCATGCATGCACGATACTATGGCCGGCGATCCATGACGACAGGGCCGGAACTCCCGCGTCAGCATGACATGCTCGGCGACCTTCTTCAGGACAATGTAGGAGGCGTTGCGTTAGCGCATGACCTCACGGTTAACGGCATGCTCCTGCTACGCGGGCATGTATTCACAGAGCCTGACAGTGCTAGCAGGTATGCGCTGACGCTCGCGTCAGGTGCTGACCCTGTGTTTGTCGATGCATGGCCCGAGGTGGACGGCACCATGATCAGGACATCCGTACCTCTTGGTAGGCCCCTCCTTATGAATGCATCACATACCGCCATAACGTTTGATGATGATGCCGGTCGTGGTAACGTATCGGCGATCCGCCTTCGTACTAAGCGTCGGACCCTGCCACCGGCATCTCGACGTCCAGAAGACAAGGTCCGACGTTCCTATCATTTGAGCATGCTTGATACGGTCGGACGTGTATTGCCGGACAGCACGTTTCGTGCATCGTTCCAGTATGCATGGCGCGTACAGCCAGGATCAACAGAGGTTGACTCCGTCGTCGAGGTGACGGATGTTCTCAGTGCACTCCAGGATTCTTTGATCCTCCTGCGACGAGACGGGTCTGACTACGTCGATCACGGCGAGAGTCTGCTGCCAACGCGCGGAGATAGCACATCGGGGCTATGGCGGGCCGGCCGCACGATGTTCGTGCGTGCTAATGGCGACTTTGCTGTAGGTCTTTCATCGATAACGCCCGCGGTCGCAATTGACGTCCAGGTGCTACTCGAGGGCGGATTGCTGCGCCGAGCTCCTGACATTGTGCCATCCATGCGCACGGATCTTCGCGCAGCCGACCTTGTGCCGTCGACACCACCGCAAGGATATCCATTCGATCTTGACAGTGGACTACGCACAGAGGTGCTCGGTCCGTTGCCGGATAGCGTGGTTGACTGGATCGTGGTCGAGCTTCGCAGTGATCTTGCCGGAGGACGTCGCTACTTCCGCAGTGGCTTGGTCACGAGGCACGGCCGGGTCGTCGAACCGATCGGAAATCAGCCATTGCTGTTTCGGCAGGTTCGTACTGATGGCTACTTCGTCGTGCTTCACCACAGGAATCACCTCCGTGTGATGACGGAGCGCAGGACGAATGTTCGCCCGGGCAACGGTCGGTTGCTTGTTGACTTCACCATGGGCAATGACATCTTCGGCGGCGCTTCGTCAATGGTTGCTGCTGCATCACAAGCTGGTCGTATTGTCTGGGCTGTGCCGGTGGGCGACGTTGATCAAACGCTGTCAGTCGATCGTGATGACTGGGGGCGATGGCCCCTACCCGACGTCGATGAAGGATATCTGCAGCTGGACACATCCATGGACGGCGTTGTCAGTACATCGGATCACAACCTGATCTGGAACAATAGGGGACGGACCAGTGCTGTGCCATAGATCATTCTTCATCATATCTCTGTTGCTCGTTGCCTTCGTGAGTCCGCTACGTGTGTGGACGCAGGAGGTGGATGCCACGATCGACGTGCGGTACGTCGAGGACGGACGTGATGATCGCATCACGTTTGATGTGGTGCTCACGCGCCGATCTACGCTATGGTCGCATTGGGCCAATGCTACGTTGCGCATCGATGCTGTGGAGCTTCGGCAGACCGGTGGACTTGTTCCCGGACTTCATACCATTGAGCTCCTGCCGGGAACATCAGATCTGCCGCTCGTACCCTATGCACCTGGTGCCATGCAGGGATATGCCTGTGTCGCGGAAATCGTACAGGGTCGCCTTCGCATTGCCTTCATGGGGCCGGACAGCGTTGGGCAATCCATCGTACTTGATGAAACGAATCCTACGATCCGCCTTGGGCGATTCGTGCTGGCAAGCATTGACGGCTCGGCTCTCTCGACCGGGCTTGTCATGGCCGAGCCACAGCGACTACTGCAGTCTAATGCTTCGAAGCTGGTGCAGGACAGCACCTCTGAGGAGTCCGGTCGTGACGTGGTGTGGTACAAGCTTCATGACAACGTCGAGCTTCGCACTCGATACAGTGTGGTGCACTCCACCGCGCCTGGCTGCGACACAACGAGCATCACGGGATTTGACGGGCGGTATCGAGGAGATCGGATCGTCGAGCTTGCGTTTACGTCGGAATGCGAGCAGCACGTCGCAGGCTTCATCATTGAGCGAGCGTTGATTGATCGGCGGCAGCCGGAACGGCTGGCGTTTTCGGCTCGTGCCAATCTTGACTACGGGTCGAACGACGAGCTTGCGGGATGTGGCAGCTGCCCAAACGGCTGGACGCGCACGGGGCTTCGTGATCCTATCGACTATCGGCGGGAACAATATGCGTATCGGCTGCTGGGCGTTCATGCCGAGACAGGGGAGCGTGTTATCTACGACACGGCCATCGTTCAGATCCCCGGCGCAAGCATTCGCAATGCGGCCGTTGTTCAAAATCCGTTTCGGCAGCGCGTTGACATTACGTTTGACGTTGACGACCGCATGCGGATCGATGCCTTAGTGTACGACCTCCGAGGCGGTCGGCTCGGCACCCTTCTTGATCCGTCGGGACAACCAATGGTGAACTACGTTGTTCCGCCCGGACAGAACCTGAGCGGGTTCTACGAGTTTGGCGAGGTTTCGTCGCAGGGTCTCATCAATATCGTCCTTATCGGCTATCCGATGGATGAGCGCAGCACCGATGAGATGTCACGAATCGTCCTCAAAGCACAGCACCTGCGATGAAACCCTGCCCCGTTATCATGGACTTCAGGACCCTGCTGCTTACCATGATACTCACGATGGTGGGTGGGGCAGTGCATCCACAGGTGCCTGATCGGAGTTCCTGGGCCGTGGGTGTACAGGGTACGGCAGAGACCGGGATCGTTCGAGGTCGTGTTGACATACCGCTTGCCTTAGGTACGGCACCGGGTACGACGTATCAGGATATTGCGATCACCGGTGGCGTGACCTATGACGTGGGGCTGCAGGTTCTGGTCGCTTTCAGGCCGCCGTCGTCGCCAATGAGTGTCGGCATGTCTTTAGGGATGAAACGCCGACATGTCGCGGCCAGTGGCGACGTTGGCGAACGGCTGCTGACAGATCTCGATGGTGGTCAGGCTGACCTACTGTACGACCAGACGCTTATGATAGCAGCGATCGATGGCCTATACAGGATGGGTAAAGGATGGCACCTGTTTGGTTCACTTGGTATGGAGTTGCCTCTGAGTCGTGAACAAGCGGCATTGTGGATCTTCGAGACGGGGTCGTTGCGGGTGGATGATCGCCTTCAGCGGCGGTCCGGCGTGCGATACCGCACCACGGTGGATGATTGCGAGCGATTCACGATCGGTGGAGGCCTCGCCCGTGATCTTATTGTCGGAATGCACGGTAACACCGGTGTCTTCCTTACGCCGCAGCTGGCCGTCGTCACGGGGTCTTCACTTGCTGCCGGTGCATCCTGGTTACCGATCACCATTCGGATGAGTGTGGCACTGACGTGGGCGCTATAACACGGCGGGCTCACGCTATGAGCGAGAGCCCGCCGTTGACCTCAAGCGCACATCACGGCGTCGTGTACCGGTACAACGGGTGCGAATCGCAGCCGTTGCCATCGTTCACACGAGCGGTGAAAGGCAGTACAAGTTGATACTTCCCATCCATTACTGCAAGCGTGATAACCCGCAATAGCACACAGTGGCACATGCCGGCGCTGTTCAAATGCCGTCGCTGGACGGACAATGCAGAACAAACACCGAGCCGCCGTGTTCGCCGGGCTGATAGGAGATCGAGGCATCCATGCGCTTCGCCAGTCGGGCCGAGAGGTGCAGTCCCAGGCCCATAGAATGCTCTCCGGCTGTTGGAACGGGCGACAACCTGCCGGGACGAATGAACAGCGCTGCCTGTTCGTGGTCTGGAATGCCGCATCCCTGATCCGCTATCTCGATATCGACGGTCGAGTCTGCTTGACGGACGTTCACATAGATCGTACCCCCGGGTGGGGAGTACTTCACGGCGTTCGATAGCAGATTATCCAGGATGACAGCAAGAAGTGTCCCATCCCCTTTGATCCATGGCAGGAGATCGGGAGCCCCTGAAATGCGGATCTCGATCTGCTTTGCCTTGGCAGGCCGTTGATAACGATCGATGATACGCGGGAGTAGTGAAGCTAGGGGGACAGAATCAGTTGCCAGCGTTCCAGTCCCTGATTGGGCCACGTGGAGCATGGACCAGACCGTATGGACCACTCTGCCGATGGACAGTTCGGCATCCTCCAGTAGCGCAATCGCGTCGGGGTCTGCCGTCGGCCGCAGCAATCCAAGTGCATCGCCAATTGCCGTGTGGACATCGGCTACCGATGCCCGCAGGTCATGGGCAAGGACGGACATAACCTCCTCCCTATGAGACAGCGGTTCAGGCTTCTCCGAACGATCGTCACCCCAATCCATTGATAACATTGCGAACCTCCATAATATGCCTACGCATCTGCAGAGAAGATACGTCGTATCTGCTCCTTGAAATCTCCTATATTGCACTGCTTTTTTACCAATCTCCACCCCCGGAATCTGACTGTATGGGAGTGTCGGCACTACTGGCTACCATCTTCCTGCCGCTTGCGGGCTCGCTGGCTGTGATGCTCATCGAGCGGTCGCAGGTAAAGGCCATCAAGGTCACGACGTTGGTCATGACCATTATTACCTTCCTCGCGTCGCTTCTGCTCCTTCCGGAGTTTGATCAGACATCGACAGCGATGCAATTCACCGTGGATGCCAAGTGGATCCCGGCCCTTGATGCCGGTTTCCGCATCGGTATTGACGGAACGTCGCTCTTGATGATCCTGCTGACGACCTTCATCATGCCGATCGCGATGTTGGCGTCATGGGACTCCATCACGAAGCAGACCAAGGAGTACTACTCCCTGATGCTGCTACTGCAGTTTGGCATGACAGGTGTCTTTGCGGCCCTTGATACCTTCCTGTTCTACGTGTTCTGGGAGGTCATCCTTATTCCGATGTACTTCATCATCGGTATCTGGGGTGGTAAAGATCGCATCTATGCGGCTATCAAGTTCTTCTTGTACACGTTGGCTGGCTCGCTGTTGATGCTCATTGCCATTATCTGGCTGGGGCTGTATGGTGTCGAGGCCGGTGTCGGTTTTACCGCTGATATCATGAAGCTTCGGATGATCGCTCCGGAGATCCCGATGGATGTCCAGTTCTGGTTGTTCCTTGCCTTTGCTCTGGCCTTCTTCATTAAGGTTCCGTTGTTCCCCTTCCACACATGGTTGCCAGATGCACACGTGCAGGCGCCTACGGCTGGCTCAGTTATCCTAGCTGCCGTGCTGTTGAAGATGGGAACCTACGGTCTGATCCGTTTCAACCTCGAGCTCTTCCCGCAGACGTCTGCAGAGCTTGCTGGTCCCATCAGCGTTCTTGCTGTGATCGGCATCATCTATGGCGCCCTTGTAGCTATGGTGCAAACGGACATCAAGAAGCTTGTGGCCTACTCTTCGGTCAGCCACCTTGGCTTTGTGGTACTCGGCATTTTCTCGATCACGGTCGAAGGCGTGCAGGGGGCTGTGATCCAGATGGTCAATCACGGTCTGTCCACGGGAATGCTCTTCCTTTGCGTTGGCGTGCTCTATGAGCGCCGCCACACACGCGAGATCAGCGACTATGGTGGCATCACCAACGTCATGCCCCGATTCGCCGTGTTCTTCGCAATTGCCATGTTCGCCTCTGTCGGTCTTCCGGGTCTGAATGGCTTCGTCGGAGAATTCTTCACGCTGATCGGCGCATTCCGCTCGCCGTTCCTGAACAACTGGACGTATGCCATCGTGAGCGCCAGCGGTGTGATCTTCGCTGCTGTCTACCTCTTGTGGATGTTCCAACGTGTCATGTTCGGCCAGAACTCCAACCCCGAAAATCACCATCTGCGTGATCTGCGTACCATAGAGTACTGGCAGCTTGTTCCGCTGGTCATCTTCATCGTGTGGCTCGGCGTAGCGCCCCGTTCCTTCATGAATCTTTCCGAGCAAAGCGTACGCGCTGCCGTCGGAAAGGTAGAGTTCTACAAGTTCAGCCGTCCATCGCAGCAACCCTGATCCTGAGACATGTCCATGCAGCCCTTCGATCTCGTCGGCTCCTTGCCCCTCATCGTCATTTGGCTTGCTCTTGGTGCCGTTGGCATTGTGATCCAGGCCTACGTTCGTAACACCAGGTTGGTGTTCGGATATTACACTGGCACGCTTGCCCTGACCGGTCTTCTTGCTGCGCTGACGGCGTATCACAAGACGACGGCATTTCAGCACATGGTAACGGTAGGGGGCTATGCCAACTACTTTGATGTGTTGTTCTGCGCTGCCGGTATCCTGACGATGCTCGCGGCAAGGCCGTACCTTCAGCGAAGCGATGCCGAATATGATGAGTTCTACACGCTGCTCGTCTCGGCGGTATCCGGTATGATGCTGATGGCCCACGCAAACAACCTGCTGGTGACCTTCGTGGGTGTCGAGCTGATGTCGATCTCCTTCTACGTGATGGCCGGCTTCCTGCGCAGCCAGGAGCGTTCGGTGGAATCTGCTCTGAAATACTTCCTGCTGGGGGCGTTTGCCTCAGGATTCCTTGTGT
>JAULYI010000085.1:0-31124 GCA_032117915.1 Kapaibacterium sp. (SeqCode)
GCTGCGAGGTCTCACGGCCGTTGGAGTCAAGAGTCATATCGTACGGAGCATCGAAGACGGACGTCGGAAAGTTCACGCGGAGGATGAAGACGGATGGGAGCGACAACGCTGTGGGGAGCTCAACGGATCGTTCCGACGCAGAAGCGGGAAAGGTCGTATCGTAGCTAGCAAAGAAGAGTGTATCTGATTGAGCAGAGATCGTAATGGGTGTTTCCGTAGGTACCTGCAGGCGGTACCGTCCCACGGTATCCGTACGCGTGCTGGCAACGACCTCGCGGGTGTCGGACCTCGTGGCATTCACTTCGATATCGGCTACGGGTGACTGCGTACTCTCATCGATCACCGTTCCTGTGAGCAATGTGGACCCTGGTGCCGATCGATCGATCGGACGCTCGGCGTCTGGCGGCGCAGCTGCCAACGGACGTATCGACACGTACACATCCATGTCCGTACCCTCGCGGCGGTTGGACGTGATATAAACACTGTCACCAACCATGGACGGAAACACATCATCCAGCCTGGAATTCACGGGAGCTCCAAGGTTCACCGGTGGTGCTGCGATGATCGTATCGGCTCCGGTCGATGTCTTGCTGATGGTTAGTCGCGAAGCGAGAGCGTCATAGCCGCCCAGTGTTGTATGTCCGGGCGAGGCGAAGTAGAGCGTTGACGTTCTGGCATCGAAGAACGGCGACAGCTCGTCGCATGGCGTATTCACCGTTTCAAGTCTTGTTGGCGTTTGCCATTGCCCCTTCCGGCGGCCTACATACCATAGGTCTGTTCCGCCCAACGAACCCGGGCGATCGGAGGCAAACACAACGAGTGCGTCGTCGCCGGCTACCGCGACGGTTGTTGGATGGCCGTCCCAGAAGACCTCGGCAGAGAAGGGCAGACGACGTGTCTCCGATCCGTCGAGCTCGACGATATCGGCATCGCCAACAACGGAGCCGGGCAAGACCGTCGTGGCATAGCCGGGTCGTGACGGGCGAAGGGAGACCGTTTGGAAGGTCGAGCCGACGAGCGTATCACCGGAATACAATTCCTCGACACCCGCTGTGGAAAGGCCGCGCACCGGGATCATGGTCCATTCGGCCGAGAGGATGCCGGTACCCACGTATGCTGTTGTTGTGCAGGATGGCGGAGGAGGTGGTGGGGGGCAGGGTAGCGACGATCGCGAAATCGGTGGGGGTACGCACGACGGCAGCAGGCATGCAAGGACGATGCATGCACAGGCGAGCGTCATACGATAGAAGCCTGCGGTCATGGGCGGGGAACGGATGACACAAAAGCGGCGTGGTGATCAAGGGCATCGGCGAGTAGCGTCTGATAGCGCTCGTCCTCGATCTCCACGGCTCCGAGCGATGCTGTAAACGCATTGATGTACTGCGTATCAAGCAGCGTGAAGCCGTTGGCTCGCAATATGGCAACCAGATGGGCAAAGGCCACCTTTGAGGCATTGGAAACGGCAGAGAACATTGACTCTCCAAAGAAGGCCCCGCCAACGTGTACGCCATACAGACCTCCCGCCAGCCTGCCGTCCTGCCAGGATTCTACGCTGTGCGCATAGCCCATTCGGTGCAGGCCGATGTAGGCTTCGATGATCTCCTCGCTGATCCACGTCTCGTCTCGGCGGGAGCAGGCGCGGATGACCTCCTCGAACGCCGTATCGACGGTCACGCTGAA
This sequence comes from Kapaibacterium sp. (SeqCode), assembly GCA_032117915.1. GTDB lineage: Bacteria > Bacteroidota > Ignavibacteria > Kapaibacteriales > Kapaibacteriaceae > ZLKRG46. The sequence continues at coordinate 1,681 of JAULYI010000085.1, forward strand.
GACCTCGCGGCGGAGGACCTTTCGGAGTGACGTTGAAAGAGCCACGCCATCAAGCGGAATGATGGCTCTCGGGTCGGGTCGATGCCACAAGATCTCTCCCGTATCGGATTCGGCCATGGGGAAATAGCCGTGGGAATACCCAACCAGAAGCATTTCCGGGACGAGGATGCCGTATGAACCACTACGTGCCATCGATCACCGCGCAACGGCCATATAGCGGACGTACGGAATGTCCTTTCTGTCGCAGAACATCTGCTGATCGGTACGGAACTCGAACGGCCACTCCTCTCCATCCACGATGTCGAAGCCTCCGTGGGCCATCAGCACCTCCCGCTGGTATGCATCCACATCGGGTCTGTCTGTGGCCAGGTAGAGTATTCCACCCGGCATAAGCACATGTCGCACCTCGTCCAGGAACTCCGTCGTGAATGCGCGGCGCTTATAGTGACGTTTTTTGGGCCAGGGGTCGGGGAACAGGTATGTGACGTAGCGGATCGACCCGGGGGCGATCCAACGGAGGCCATTTGCGACCGTGTACCACAGAACGTGTGCATTCGCAATGCTCTCCCCGCTGATCACCGAATCGATGTAGGTGGTGAGCATTCGTCGAACCTCGATGCCAAGGATGTTGACGTCCACACTCGTAAGTGCATGATGTAACAGGAACGTACCGCGACCGCAGCCGATGTCGAGCACCTCTGCGGGACGTCCGTTTCCGAAGCATGACGTCCAGTCTGCTTCGGTGATCTCCGGTGGATACCACGTAGGCGTGAGCGTCTGCCTGCTGGCAGGTAGATACACCTGCGGACTCACATGATGCCGCACGCGGGGCATCGGATACTTTCGCATATCGATCATCTACAAAACTATGACCGAACGCGGTTCAGGTCCGCTTTGTATATTCGCGGTTCTTATGTCCTTCCGTTTGGCTTGGAGGAATTCTTGAAGTCGAAAAACCTGAGCAAGTATCTGCTCATCCTGTTGCCTCTTTTGGCCGCCGGCTACCTCATGTGGCCGACGTATCGCTATTATCAGCTCGACAAGGAGCGAAACGCCATTGCAGGCGATTCGGTCGCGCTGGAGAACTGGGACCGCGCCAATGGCGAGGCATATGATGTGGCTCGAAACGGTCGCATCAAGCTTGGCCTTGACCTTCGTGGCGGCATGTACGTGACCCTTGAGGTCGATGTACTCAAGCTGATCGAGGAGTCTGCCGACGAGGCCAGCACGCTCGGCGACGAAGCGTTCCAGCGTGTGCTGGACAAGACACGGAAGGAGACGGACAATACCGATCTCGACGTGCTTGAGGTGTTCCTGAAGAACTTCCGCGCCGAGAATCGCTCGCTGCTGCAGTACTTCACGGTTGCCGACGCTACGGACGTGACGGAAGAGGCTGTAGAGCGGAAGCTGCGTCGCAATGTCGACGAGGCTATCGACCAGGCCCTCGAAGTCATCAAGCAGCGTATCAACAAGTTCCAGGTCTCGGAAGCTCAGATCAGTAAGCAAGGTGCCCGCCGCATCGTGCTCGAGCTGCCGGACGTGAAGGACGAGAAGGAGATCCGGAATCTGTTGCAGACGACGGCCCGCCTCGAGTTCAACCGCGTCATGATGGGCAAGGAACTCGTTCGTGCCTTCATGTCGGTCGATCAGGTGCTCCGCGGTGGTTCGGCCGTTGCCGATACAGCCGTTGTCGCTGCCGACACGACGAAGGCCGATACAACGGCCGCGAAGGACACGACGGCTGTTGCCAAGGCTGACAGTTCCGTTGCCGATACAGCTGCCAAGGCCAACGATACGGCTCGCAAGAACCCGTATGCAGGCCTGAGCGACGACGAAGTACAGCGTCGCTACCGCAAGGATCATCCCTTCACGTCGATGCTGGCATCGTTCATCATGGCGAACGACCGCATGCAGCCGTTCGACTTCGTTGGAAAGACGCTGGCCGACTTCCCGGATGCAGACTATCGGTTCCTGATCGATGACAAGAACGTCGATCGTCTCTCGCGCATGCTGGAGCGCCCCGAAGTGCGTCGCATCCTGCCCATCGATCTGCAGATCCTGATCGGTGCCAAGCCTGATGAATTCTACGCCAAGCAGCAGGTTACGCTGTATGACGTGTACGGCGTTTCCCGCGAGCCACTGCTCACGGGTGACGTGATCGAAGAAGCATATCCCAGCTTCGATCCGGCTTCGACGCTGCCTGTTGTGAACATGAGCATGAACACCGACGGTGCCGAGCGTTGGGCAGCCATCACGGGTGCCAATGTCGGTAAGCGTATCGCCATCGTTCTTGATGGGCGCGTATACTCCGCACCGGTCGTCCAGGGTAAGATCCCTAACGGTAACTCCCAGATCAGCGGCATGTCGGGTGCGCAAGAGGCGAATGTGCTTGCCGTTGTGCTCAAGGCCGGCGCACTGAAGGCTCCCGTCAAGATCATCGAAGAGCGCGTCGTGGGTCCGTCCCTCGGTGAAGACTCCATCCGTCGCGGTGTGACGTCCAGCTTGATCTCGTTTGTCATTATCGTACTCTTCATGCTCATCTACTACGCGCTTGGCGGTGGTATCGCAGACATTGCGCTGCTGATGAACGTGATGCTGATGGTGGCCGTCCTTGCGGGCTTCGGCGGAACCCTCACATTGCCCGGTATTGCCGGTGTGATCCTGTCGGTGGCCATGGCGGTTGACGCCAACATCCTTGTGTTCGAGCGTATCCGAGAGGAGCTAGCGCAGGGTAAGACCTTAAAGCAATCGATCGATCAGGGCTTTGGTAAGGCCATGAGCGCTATTCTTGACTCGAACATCACCAACGTGTTGTCGGGTATCGTTCTCTACTTCCTGGGTACGGGTCCGGTGAAGGGCTTTGCCATCACGCTCATCATCGGTGTGATCACAACGCTGTTCACGGCCGTGCTTGTCTCGCGTGCAATGTTCGAGCTCATCGCCGCCGGCGGAGCAACAACGTTCAACTTCGGCCAACGCAAGTCGGCCTGATCAACAAGAGGAACTGAAGCATCATGGACCTGATCAAAAAAACCAACATCGACTTTGTCTCGCAGCGATCGACGTTCTTCCGTATGTCGCTCATCATCAATGTCGTAGGCCTCATTCTTGTTGCCGTCCTAGGCATCAAGTTTGGCATTGATTTCACCGGTGGCACGGAAGTCGCCGTCGAGATCAAGGGTGGTAGCGTGAGTACGGACGACGTTCGTGCCTCCATGTCGGCCATCGGATACGGCGGCGGCGAGATCAAGAGCTTCGGCGAGGAAGGGCAGTATCTGATCCGCGTCGGCGAGGCCGGCGAGGGTACGACAGTCTCCTCAAAGATCATGACGCAGCTCGGCAAGTCGTTTGCCGGACAGCAGGTCATTCTCCTGCAATCGCAGAAGATCGATGCCAAGATCTCGGGCGAGCTCGCCCTGCAGTCGACCATAGCTCTGGTCGTGGCCTTTGCCATCATGCTGCTCTACGTCGGCTTCCGATTCGAATTCGTGTACGGTCTCGGTTCGATCGTCGCGCTGTTGCATGACGTGCTCATGGCCTTCGTGATCTCGGTGCTCTTCGACAAGCTGGGCGTGCTGAACCTTGAGTTCAATATCAATTCGATTGCTGCCTATCTCACGATCCTTGGTTACTCCATCAACGACAAGGTGGTGGTGTTCGACCGTGTGCGTGAAAATCGCGAAAAGCACAAGGGGCTCGGATTGTCCGACCTGATCAACCTGTCGTTGAACGAGACGCTTAGCCGTACGATCATCACGGGTGTCTCGGTGCTGGCCGCGTTGCTGGTTCTTGTGTTCTTCGGCGGTGACGTGCTCGAGGGCTTTGCCTTCACGATGTTCGTCGGTATCGTCGTGGGTACCTACTCGTCCATCTACATCGCCTCCTCTTTCGTGATCTGGTACACCGACCGTGTCAAGCACAAGTCGGTTGGTGCCGTCCACACACAAAAGGTCTGATCTTTGCCGGCATTTGCCACATCGTTTCCTCGTCCGGGTATTGCAGTTATCGCCTTTGGCGAGAACGCCATTGGTGGACCCGATGCAGTGGAGCTGACAGCAACGATCCGTGATGCGGCCGCCCATGGCGCGACATGCGTCGTGTTGGACCTAGAGCAGGTTGCTGTCATGAACAGCTCGGGACTTGGTATGCTTGTTAGTGCTCGCAGCACGACGGCTGCACTCGGTGTGGAATTGTGTCTTGCTGCCGTGCCGACAAACGTCATGAACCTTCTTACAATGACGCAACTCTCTACAGTCTTCGAACTACACTCAACGGTCGACCAGGCCGTGGCCGCACGATGAGCGTCAGCATTATCGTTGGGGCGCAGTGGGGTGACGAGGGCAAGGGCAAGATCGTTGACCTGCTGAGCGAACACGCCGATGTTGTAGCGCGCTACCAGGGCGGTGCCAATGCCGGCCATACGATCGTCCACGGCGACAAAAAGTACATCCTGCACCTGATCCCTTCAGGTATCCTTCATCCATCCGTCCATTGCGTGATCGGCAACGGCGTTGTCATCGATCCCGTGGCACTGATGGATGAGATCCGCATGCTTGAAGACCTAGGCGTGAATATCGACGGTCGCCTGCACATCTCACACAAGGCGCACCTGATCATGCCGTATCACAAGATGCTCGACCAGGCTCGCGAAAAGCTGGCTGGTAGCATCGGTACCACGGGCAGGGGCATCGGTCCATCGTACATCGATAAGGCACAACGCGTCGGCATCCGCATCGTTGACCTGCTAGACCGCGATGTGCTGGAGGCGAAGCTTCGCACGAACTTTGAAGAGAAAAGCGCCATCCTCGAGGCGATCTACGGTGCCGAGCCCATCGATATCGATCGGCTGATCGAGGAATACATGGCCTTCGATACACAGATCGATCCCTATATCACGGATACGACGGCGTTTCTGCATCAGGCCATCCGTGACGGTAAGCGCATTCTCGCCGAAGGTGCCCAAGGTGCCCTGCTTGATCTTGATCACGGAACATATCCCTTTGTAACGAGTTCCAACCCAACGTCCGGCGGTGCCTGTACAGGACTTGGTATCCCACCAACCAGCATCGGTAGCATTGTCGGCGTCGTCAAAGCGTACAGCACACGCGTAGGTAACGGTCCGTTCCCAACAGAGCTCGATAACGAGATCGGAGAGCTTCTGCGGAGTGAGGGACATGAGTTCGGGGCAACAACAGGGCGCTCACGCCGCTGTGGCTGGCTCGATATTCCGGCGCTGCGGTATTCCTGCATGATCAATGGCATCACAGAGATCGCCCTTACCAAGCTTGACGTCCTTGGTGTGCTAGACGAGATCCAGATATGTACCGGCTATCGCATCGACGATAAACCCGTCCGCTACTTCCCGGCCGATGTCAGCTCCCTTGAGCGCGTCACCTGCGACTACATCACCATGCCGGGCTGGAAGTCCTCACTCGACGGTATTCGCACATTCGATGCGCTTCCGCAGGCCGCACAGGACTACGTTCTGGCCATTGAACGGCTCGTAGAGACTCCGATCACGTGGGTCTCCACCAGTCCCGCCCGCGACGACACCTTCCGCAAGTAGAGCGCATTTCCTGGAGTGCAACTCCACGGACTTTTCGTATGTTCTTGCGTCATGCTTTCCTACCGTTTCATCACGGTCCTGCTCGTCCTCCTGACCTGTTCTACCGCGTCATTCGGTCAGTATTGGAAGAAGGTCACGCTCCCGTCCCAGTACACGAACGGATACTGGCTGGATATCTATTTCCTACCCTCTAACCCCAATTACGGATGGGCTGTAGATCAGGTAGGGGGCTATGTAATACGCACGACAGACGGCGGCACCTCGTGGCAGGGAACATCGGTCGGCTCGGGGCGTCACCTCGAATACGTCCAGTTCCTAGACACGCAGAACGGCTACGTCACAGGTCCCAGCGGCGCCTGGAAATCCACCGACGGCGGCGTGACGTGGACGAGCATGCTGCCTGCAGGCGCACAGGTGTGGGGTGGTTGGTTTCGCGACGTGAACAACGGATGGATGACCGGCGGAACCTGCGGCAATAACAAGTTCTATCGTACGCAGGACGGTGGACAGTCGTGGACGACGTTTACGAATACCACGCGGACGCAGTCAAAACTGTCGGACCCCTTATGGACATCCGATATGCCTGCCAACCACGTCTATGCCATCGGCAATCAGACGCTGTGGCGAAGCACAGATGACGGTTCTACGTGGGATGTGTTCGCCAACGTTGGTGCAACCAATCCGTGGATGGAAGAGATAGCCAAGTTCGGCAACTCCTGGCTCGTCCCCATGTCTCCCGATGGATGCGCCCCAGGTACCAACGACGCCGGCATGCGCTTCAGCGAAGACAACGGTAGCACGTGGCGGCAGTTCATCACCGGCAAGCAGATGTTCGGTACACATCTTGTGTCTGCGCAAGCTGGTTGGGCTGCCGGCTACAATCGTGGCGTGTACTACACCAGCGATGGCGGCCGAAACTGGCAGGAACGTGTCTGCGGCATTGATGCCGGCGAGGCCATGGACGATGTGTTCTTCATCGACGCGGACCGCGGCTGGGTCGCAGGCGATAACATCTATCGTCTGGTACCCCCCGAAGCCGAGTTCAGCAAGGACCGTATGGCGTTCAGTACGGTCTGCCCCGACTCGGTCAAGCAGGACACTGTCTGGATCACGAATAAGAATTTCTTCGCGGCAGGACTTACGGCTGCGCTGGGTGGAACGGATGCCGATCTCTTCACCATTGTTGGTACGGTACCTGCCACCATCAGCTCTTGCCAGCGCACCGGAATCATCGTGCGGTACCGGCCTACCCGCATTGGCGCGCACACGGCCAATCTGACGATCACCATGACGACAACCGACACTACATTCGTGGTGCCGCTGTCGGGTGATCGCCGTGATCGTGCCGCAGCACCCGTTGATTCCACCGTCACGATGCGCGTGAAGGTTGGGTCCGTTAGTACAACATCGCACCGCTGGCGCGCGGTCTCGGTGCCACTCGAAGACATTGTCGGCGTTACCCGCGTCAGCGGTGATACCTCGATCAACCTCTTCAGTTCAACCTATCCCGTTACTGTCTTCAACGACGGAGCGCAGTTGACAGTAACGGCCAATCCGAAGGACACGGGATGGACGGAGGCTCGCTTCCGCGTGCGACTCGGACCGTGCCAGCGAGACACCATCATCACGGTTCGCGTTTACGGTCTGTCACCGATCATCAAAAGCGTGAAGACCGTCGAGCTGTCATCGACATGCAAAACACGTGACACCTTCGCGATTCCTGTCGGCAACACCGGAAATACCGACCTCACGATCGCTGCGATGCGGATGACCGGCTCTCTGTCCGGTGCGTTTTCGATCATCGGCTGGAAGAGCGGTCGAGCGCTGCTGCCCCGTGTGATTCCGCCACTGCAGGCAGATACGGTCATCGTTGTGGGAACACCGATCACCGGTGATGACCGTGCGATGCTGGAGATCGACCATGACGATAACACGAAAACGCGTGGCATCGTTGATCCATGGAACATCGAGCTACGCATGCGTTCATCAAGGACGAACGTTACCTCACGCACCACGACGATCGACATCGGCACGGTCTGCCTGGGCGAACGCATCACAAAGTCACTCGATGTACTGAACGACGGTATCTCGGGAGCCACGGTCGAACCACTGCGTATACCGTCGATCGTTGTTGGTATCCCGCCCCAGCCATTTAACCTGCCGGTGGGTAACTCAAGGACGTTCAACGTGACGGTCACGCCCGCAAAGCGCGGTGCCTTTGTTGATACGATCGCCTTCCTTGTCTCACCGTGTTCGGATACACTCAAGATCGTCGTCCGGGGGACAGCATCCGTGGTTGCCATCCGCATCGATCCTCGAGCCATCATAGACAGCACGCGGCGCGGAAGCAGCGTCACACGTCAGGCCCTGATCGGCGTTGACTCGATCGACAGGGTGCAGATCGTCAGTGTCTACCTCGAGCCTACGCATCCGAATCTCAAGCTTTCAACACCGCCCCTTCCGGCACTCATTACACCCACAGTGTCGATGCCTGTGGATCTCACCTGGACCGGCGTCGGTATGGAACGATATCGTGGCGTGCTGATCGCGAAGGCCTCGGGCGTATGCGACGATGCAGACACGATACCGGTTGAGTTTACAACCTACATCACGGACGTGCTGGTAACGAAGCGACGCATGCAGTACCGCACGCAATGTGATACTACACCGATACGTGATACGGTTGTTGTTTCGACCGTGGCTACATCGCCACAACAGCTGCAGGTGCCTACGATCAGCCCGAATGACGGACGATTTGCCGTGATCGCTCCGCTCGCCCCGGTCGATATCACTGCGGCCAGTTCTGCAATGGTTATCGTCGAGTACCGACCGTCAGCGCCGGGCCCCTCCACGGCCGTGATGAATATCAGCGTGCAGCCCGACAACACGTCTATCGCCATCGACCTGGATGGACGTTATGACGTCACAACGACCACCATCAGCGATACGCTGCTGCCGTTCGGTATCGTTGATGCATGTCAGAGTCCCATCCAGCGAACAGTGATGCTTCGGAACGACGGAACGATCACGGACACACTCGATGTGCAACTCCTGGATGACGCAGCAGGGTTGCGCTTCGAAGCGGGAAGCACACCCATCGTGCTGGCACCGGGGCAGGACAGACAGATCACGATAACGTGCGAGCCCGCATCGCTCGCGGCCGGCATCATCTCGCTCGAGCGTCTGAACATTCGCAGCCGGCTGTGTCCTGCCGACTTTGTTGTGTCTGCCACAGCACAGGGTACCGGCGGACAACTCACGGTAACGCCAACGAGCGTGACAATGACGTCCACGATGATCGGCTCATCCAAGCGAGCAACGGTCACCATCACGAACACCGGCAACACGACGCGACGTGTTACGGCCATCACACTGGCCCCGCGCGGAAGCTGGACCATTGCAGCCGATCCGTCGCCGGCGAATATCCTGCCGGGCGAGATACTGACGTTTGACGTTGTGTATGCTCCGATCAGCGTCGGCCGCCACACGGCAAGCGTCATCGTCTTCGACAGTGGAACCTGCTTGGTCCAACACCGTGTCACGCTGGACGGCGAGGGCACTGACAAGGTTGTTACTCCCGAGTTGGTAACGCTTCGCATTGATGATTACAAGCAGATGCCCGGTGACAGGATCACGGTCCCCATTCACTGGACACGCGATGCGAGTGCTGCCCTGATCGACAGGGTCGAGATCACGGTAACGTTCAACCCGCTGCTGTTCGAGGTGGACAGCATCCTGCCGGGCGAATGGCCGAACGTCACGGGACAGTTTGCCCCCGGAGCAATCAGGGTTGCAGTCAGCGACCCATCGGCGTCACTTGGTAAGCTGGGGGTCGTGGCTTCGTTCCGCGGGATCACGAAGTCTGCCCTTCCGGATTCAACGTCATTTTCCTTTACTCGTGTGGCGCTCTGGGCTGTCGAGCCCACGCAGGTCAGGTCCGACGATGGTTCCCTGGTCGTCGATGCCTGCGGTCCGCGATTCATGATCCGCGTTGGTCCCATCAAGTCCATCGTTGCCGTTCCGCCGCAGCCGGTGCGGGACGCTATGGCCTTTGACGTTACAACGACGGAGGCATCAACTCTCGATGTTGACCTTGTTGATGCCGTCGGTCATGTGGTGCGGACCATCCATGATCTGCACGTCACGCCTCCGATGGCACGCATCAGCGTGCCGGTGCATGACGTTGCATCGGGGTATTATCTCGTGCGCTTCCGCTCGGCCAGCGGAACTCTTGGTACGCATCAGGGACTGATCGTGCGCTAACGCGCAGAACAACTCAGTCTGACCCCAGTAGTCGACCTACCGCTCGTTCGATCGCCTCACGCAGTGCGATCTTCGTGTCTTGTACAAGCGCTTCCTCGACGCTCCGCACAGGGATATAGCGCTCGTCCGGAAGGATACGGTTCAACGTCAGCGTGAGCATTGCCCCTGCATCGGTTCGTTGCAGAGACCCGGAAACCAGGTGCGTCACTTCGAATCGGGAAAGTTGCTGTAGCTCTATGGCCGAAACATCGTTGTAGTTCTCGGTCAGGTGCAGACCAAGCATCGCATACATCGTGTCCCGTGTCTCGATATCAACAACCGTAAATCCCTCGGCATTCGCCAGACCGTGGGCAACGGACTGTGCAAGGTCATACGAAACGGCTACCTTCTGTTTGAACAGCTCCCACGGCTGTGCCGTCTGATCATTCCTGAACGGGAATCCGCCGATGGCCGTAAGCTGCGTGGGTCGCACGTGGAAGGCACTATCGACACCGGGTTGCACGTACATCGCCGAATCGCCCATCGCAATGGCAAAGGCTCGCTGTGTCGAAGCGAGCATGGCTGGGTCGGCCAAGACCGTTTCATCGGAGTGATGATGTCGAAGTGTGGCATATCCTACGCCACGCCGTTGCGTACCCGGAGACGTCACGTCGATCACGATCAGCTCTGTCCGTACCAAGTGATGGAGACGTCGCATGGTCATGAACACCAGAAGCCTGGCATCGACAATGTTCGCAGCACCGAGCGCTGTAAGCTGGGCCTGGGGTACCTGGGCGGCGCGCACCAAGGAGTCACGAACGGCTGTCGGAACGTATTCCATCGTACCCGATAGACCAACGGCAAGGGCTAGGGCGGCTTCCGCCTTCCCGACGGTTATGGCGGCGTCCAGAGAATCAACGCTGCACTGAGCCATCATCATCCTTGGCAGCGTCTGGCCAGCCAGATCATGTACGGCCACGGTCACGAAAAGAGTGACGACCAAGCCAATGTAATGGTTTCGTAACGCTGTCATAACACCCACCTAACAGTGCCCGGATAGTTTCGCATCGCCTTGTTAGAGAACCAAGGCACAACCGTTGTTCTCGTTCTCACCCCAGAGGTTACCGTGTTCACATTTCACTCCTTAGCGGTCGGTGTAGCTACGCTTCTCGTAGCCTGCACATCAATGATTGCCCAAGGCACACTGACGGGCAAAGTTACGGACGGAGAGTCCGGAGAACCGCTCCGCGGTGCAACCATCTCCGTCATCGGCACCAAGAAGGGTGCATACACCGATACGAAGGGCACGTATCGCATCAAGAACGTTGCCGCCGGCAAGTACAGCGTCAAGTTCACCTACGTGGGCTACGATGCGAAGACCATTGAGAACGTTGTGATCGGCGACAGCGGAAGCGTAGCGCTGAATACGGTTCTCGGACTGACCACAGCATCGGCCAAGGACGTCGTGGTGCAGGCCGAACGCCGTGACGACAATGCCGCTGCCTTGCTTGCCCAACGGAAGAACGCTGCGCAGGTAAGCGATGGAATCGGCCGCGAAGAGATCTCGAAACTGCCGGACGCGGATGCCGGTCAGGCCCTAAAGCGCGTTTCGGGCGTGACGCTTGTCGAGGGCAAGTACGTCTACGTCCGCGGCGTGAGCGATCGCTACAGCAACACGACACTCAACGGCGCTGCACTCACGTCGACCGAGCCCGATAAAAAGTCCTTTGCCTTTGACATGTTTCCGAGCGAGCTGCTTGAGAACGCCAATGTTCTCAAGTCCTTCACCCCGGACCTACCGGGCAACTTCGCCGGTGGTCTTGTGCAGCTCAATACAATCGACTTTCCGTCGGGCCGCAGTTTCAAGGTCTCGGGATCGCAAGGCTTCAACGACTACGTGACCTTCAAGAACAACGGCATGCTGGATGTTGCCGGCGGTTCTGGCGACTGGCTGGGTATGGATGACGGCGGACGCTCCACGCCGTCCGATCTGCCGGTCGATCGCCTGGGTATGAATCAGCTGTTGCGTGATGTTCGCTCGGGAGATCCTGATGCGATCGCGCGCATGGACAACATCGGTCGCTCGTTCAACAACGGCAACTGGAAGACGGGTCAGGCAACGGCTACACCCAACGGTAGCATGTCGATGACGTACACTGACGTGCTCAGCATTGGTGAGGATGACCAGATCGGCGTCGTCGCATCGGCCAACTATGGTGCGTCCTTTCAAAACAACAGCATGGTCCGAGGCGGCGTACTGGCGAATCCGAACGACTATCTGTTCCGGTTCGGCGGCTTTCAGTCGACCCGTAGCGTTAGCTGGGGTGGTCTTGCCAATCTTGCCTATCGCCTTGGCCAGTCAACGACGATCTCATTCAAGAACGCCTTCAACCGCTCCGCCGACATTGATAACGTCTACCTGTCCGGCGAAAACTTCACGCAGGGCGTCGAACAACGTCTGTTCAGCTTCCAGTACGTCGAGAAGCAGCTCTACACAGGTACGCTTGCCGGTGAACACAACGTCGGAGCCTGGAACAACATGCTTGTGGACTGGCGTGTCGGTTACTCCAATTCCAGCCGATACGAGCCGGATTTCCGACGTCTGCAGTTTCTGCGCAACGCGTCAGACAGCGGTATGCCGCTGTTCGCAGCCTTCGACCTGACGCAGCAAGGCGCCGGTTCACGGGCAGGACGCTTCTACTCTGATCTGCAGGACGAAGCACTAAGCGGCGGACTGAACATCACGATCCCCGTCACCGCCGCCATCAAGCTCAAGGTCGGCGGTCTGGCCGAAGATCGCTCACGCTCCTTCCGTGCGCGCTCGCTGACGATCGTACAGGGCATGGAGAACGATATCTCTGACGTGTTTACGATCCCCGACAGCGAGACGATACCGGACCTTAGTCCGATGTTCGCCGACTCCAATTACAGCGTCGAGAAGGGGCGTCTGAGCTATGCCGAAGACTCAAAGTTGAGCGACACGTACGATGCCACGGAGCGTCTTGTAGCCGCCTACCTGATGACGGACCTGCCGTTCAACGTTGCCGGTCTTGACATGCGCATCATCACCGGTGCACGGTTCGAGCAGAGCCTGCAGCGCCTGAATAGCTACAGCGTCACCGACGATCCGGTCCAGGTCAACCAGGACCTGCTGGACATCCTGCCCGCCTTCAACCTGATCGTCAAGCCGTCAGAGCAGGCGAACATCCGTCTCTCGGCATCGCAGACGCTTGCCCGTCCGTCGTTGCGCGAGTTCGCTCCCTTTCAGTTCTTCGACTTCCAGCAGCAGGCTACGATCGCCGGCAATCCGAATCTGCGCCGGACGCTCATTCAGAACTTTGATATCCGCTATGAGTACTTCCCCGGCCCGGGCGAGGTCCTGTCCGTAAGCACCTTCTACAAGCGCTTCGGCAATGCCATCGAAGAGACGCTCTTCCCGCAACAGTCGGAGATCGTGCGCTCCTTTGCGAATGCCTCCGGTGCGGCAAACAACTATGGCATCGAGCTCGAAGTCCGCAAGTCGCTCGGCTTCATCGCAAAGCCCCTTTCCGACTTTATGGTCACGTTCAATGGGGCATTGATAACCTCAGAGATCACCGTGCAGCAGGCAGGCGTGAACGATACGCGCTCGATGTGGGGACAGTCGCCGTACACGGTCAACATGTCAGTGTTTTATGCCAATCCGAATACCGGTACTTCTGTGACGTTTGGCTACAACACCTACGGTCGCCGCATCATCCAGGTAAATCAGGTGGGTACGTTCCAGGGAGATCCGCACGTGTATGAACTTCCGCGGGACATTATCGACCTGTCGGTCATCCAGCCTGTGAGTGACAACCTCGAGGTCAAGCTGGTCCTGCGCGACCTACTGAATCAGCCTCTCCGCTGGGAGCAGGAAGGCGCCCTGATCCAATCAAACATCCGAGGCATGGGCGTGTCGCTCGGCTTCGGCTATCGCATCAAGCCACAAGAATGATAAACACTTACAAACACAACATCGTAACGGAGAACGCAATGCGTCGTTTGTTCTCGATTCTCGTTGCCATGGGCACGCTGTGTATCGTCGCGAATGCCCAAAATCCATCATCGACACGACTGATCTCGCCCAACGGCGGTGAGACGTTCCGTCCGGGCACATCCCAGGATCTTCGTTGGGATACGACCGGCACGTTCCGTGCCCGCTGGCGCTTTCAGTTTGGACCTTCGCCCATCGGACCGTGGACGGATGTTCCCGGCGCAACAAGTGTCGTGGACTCGGCCGCTCGCCGCGGCGTCTTCGCCGGTGGCTTCCGTGTCCCCGGAGCAAAGACGTCCACAGGCTATGTCAAGATGGAGCTGATCTCGGACCCTACGGTCTTTGACGTTTCGGACGGTCCGTTCTCGATCGAAGTTCCCGAGACGATCATGCCCGATTCCATCTTGAAGGGCGAGATCACGGGTCGTGTGCGACTAAACGCGAACAAGATCTACGGTCTGCAAGGCTACGTCTACGTGAACGACGGCGGCTCCCTGATCGTCGAGCCCGGTACGATCGTTGTTGGTGACGTCCCCGGAACGAACTCAGCACTTGTGATCAACCGCGGCGGAACGATCGTGGCCGACGGCACGAAGGAACGCCCGATCATCTTTACCAGCCGTGCAGCTGCCGGACAGCGAGCTCGCGGTGACTGGGGTGGCATTCTGATCTGCGGCAAGGCTCGCACGAACCATCCGGCAGGTCAGGCTGCTCTCGAAGGTGGCGTCGCTGACGCTACTGCCGGCGGTAAGGGCTGGTTCGGGGGTACGGACGACGAAGACTCGAGCGGCGTACTGCGGTACGTGCGTATCGAATTTGCCGGCATTGCAACGCAGCCAAACTCGGAACTCAACTCGCTTACAATGGGCGGTCTTGGTCGTCGTACGATCCTTGACCATATCCAGGTGTCCTACGGCAATGATGACGGCTTCGAGTGGTTTGGTGGAACGGTGAACGCCAAGCACCTTATCTCGTACGGTATTCTCGACGATGACTTCGACTGCGACAACGGCTTCAGCGGCAAGATCCAGTTCGGTATTGCCAAGCGCTTCCGCACGGTTGCTGACGTGTCAACGTCACAGGCCTTCGAGATCGACAACGATGCAACGGCCACCTACAACAACCCCAAGACATCCTGTGTGTTCTCGAACTTCACGGTGATCGGTCCGCTGCAGGATACATCGTGGACGCCCGGTTCCGGCAACAACCAGTTCAGTTCGCGCTACGGTGCCGCTGCACAGATCCGTCGGAACGCCCGTGCAAGCATCATCAACAGCGTCTTCGTTGGCTGGCCGCGCGGTTTCGAGATCGCTCAGGCTCCCACGATGATCGCTGCCAACCGCGACTCACTTGCCGTCCGCTACAACTCGTGGTTTGGCGTCAAGGGTGCTACGATGACGCTCGCCGGTGGCACGCCGCCGGCCGGCATGGATGCCACATGGATCGCAAAGGCCGGATACGAGAATATCGTCGACAAGGGCAACCCGAACGTGTCGTTCCTCAGGAACATCTGGCCGACGGACGCCTCGTTCGATGCCACGCCACTTCAGATCGCTACATACCTGACGTCTGCGAAGTTCACAGGTTCCTTCAACACCGGCAGTGCTGACATTCGTCTGGATGATGCCTTCTTCACCAAGGTCGCATACCGTGGTGCATTCCCTGCTGACGGTGAGCGTTGGGATGCCGGCTGGGCAGAGTATGACCCCGTGAACAAGGACTACCGTGCTACGCCATTCGTAAAGCTTATGTCACCCGGTCAAGAGGCGGGCCAGTCCTACCTGCAAGGCACGAAGGTCACCATCACATGGGATACCTCCAATGCACCGGGCAATCGCTTCGTGTTTGAATTCGGTACGTCGCCCGACGGACCCTGGCAGGCCATTGTCGGTGCCGAGAATGTGACGGATGCCGGCGCTACTCGCGGCAAGCTTACCGACGGCTTTACGGCGCCGAACATTGAGACAACAACTGGCTATATCCGTATGCGCTTGGTTGGTGACGCATCGATCGCCGATGTGACGGACTTCCCCTTTGCCATCACCAAGCCGGCTCCGCCGGAGCCGACGGTTCGCCTTGTTGAGCCGGGTGGCAACAACAAGACCTTCCGCGTTGGTCAGTCCGTTGACGTACGCTGGGATACCACCAATACATTCCGTCAGCGCTGGCGCTTCGAGTTCGGCAAGAGCCCGAGCGGTCCATGGAAGTCTCTGACCGGTCTTTCAAACGTCCTTGACTCCGCAAACCGTCGCGGTGCCTTTGCCGGTGGCATTGTCTTCCGTCCGGAAGACACGACGAAGACAGGTTATGTCCGTATGACGCTCCTTGCCGACACGACGAAGTCTGACATTAATGATCAGCCGTTTGAAGTGACGGCACCGGGACGCGTGGCATGTGACTCCACGCTGGCGGGGGCGATCACGTCACGGGTGAAGCTCTCCAACACCAAGATCTACTGTCTTGATGGTTACGTCTATGTGGACGACGGCGCCGTGCTCGAGATCGAGCCGGGCACGATCATCCTTGGCGGTGTGCCGGGAACAAACTCAGCACTGGTCGTGAACCGTGGCGGCGTGCTGCAGGCAGAGGGCACGGCTCAGCTTCCGATCGTATTCACGAGCCGCGCCACACCCGGACAGCGTGCACGTGGTGACTGGGGTGGTGTGCTGATCTGCGGTAACGCTCGCACGAATCACCCGGCAGGACAGGCAGCCATGGAAGGTGGCGTTGCCGACGCCACAGCCGGCGGCAAGGGCTGGTTTGGCGGAACAGACGACAACGACTCGAGTGGTGTACTCAAGTATGTTCGTATTGAATTCGCCGGCATTGCTACGCAGCCGAACTCCGAGCTCAATGGTCTGACCATGGGTGGCCTTGGACGTCGCACCATCATCGAGAACGTTCAAGTATCCTACGGTAATGACGATGCCTTCGAGTGGTTCGGCGGCACGGTCAACGGTCGTCATCTGATCGCCATGGGAACACTCGACGATGACTTCGATTGCGACAACGGCTTTAGCGGCCGCATCCAGTTCGGCTTGGTGCAGCGCTTCCGCACGGCGGCCGACGTTTCGACGTCGCAGGCCTTCGAGATCGACAACGACGCTACCGCTACGTATAACCAGCCATTCACCACGGCCACGTTCTCTAACGTCACCGCTATTGGTCCGGTGCAGGACACATCATGGACTCCGGGCTCGGGTGCCAACCAGTTCAGCTCGCGATTCGGCGCTGCAGCGCAGATCCGTCGAAACGCGCGTGCGAACATCCACAACTCCGTGTTTGCCGGCTGGCCGCGCGGCTTCGAGCTGGCCCAAGTTCCCACAATGCAAGCTGCTCTTGCCGACTCCATCGAAGTCCGCAACAGCTCCTGGTACGGCGTGAAGGGTGCTACCATGACCCTTGCCGGCGGAACGCCTCCTGCAGGTATCGACAACACATGGCTGGCAAAGCCTGCCTATGGCAACATCGTTGATAAGTCGTCGCCGGATGCCGCTCAACTCGAAGGTGCCTTCCGCAGCGGTGTCGAATTCAACCCGATGCCAAAGGCCGGTGCGCCCGTGCTCGAGGGTGCCGGCTTTGAAGGAACAGCCAACGACCCGTACTTCGAGAAGGTGGCGTTCCGCGGTGCCTTTGGTATGCAGCGCTGGGACCTGCCCTGGGCAGAGTATGATCCGGTGAATCGCGAGTACAAGGCACAGGAGCCAGTGAACAGCGTACGCGACGAAGACATGCAGGCTGCCGGCATCGTCGGTCGTGCCTTTCCGAATCCTACGTCGGACGCTACGGTCGTCCGCTATGAACTTCGCAATGACAACGCGGTTACTATCCGTGTTATGGATGCTCTGGGCAGCATGACGTCAACATTCATCCAGAATGTTGAGCAGGGCGCAGGCGTGTACGAGTTCCGACTCGTCACCAGCGATCTGGCCTCGGGCATCTACTACGTGACGATCAGTGGACAGCGCGGCACGGTCACGGTCCCCGTGACAGTCTCGCGATGACGCTGGGTGAGAACAACGGCAGGAACGGGGCTTCGGCCCCGTTCTTGTTTTAGGGAGCAAGAAGCTTCACGAACGAGAAGCTTGCCGGGATGACAATGAAATAGGCGATCAACACACAGACTTCAACAGCGAGGAAGTCTCGCGCCCGCTCCGGCCTGTTGCGCTTGAACGTGTGCCACCATTGCATAGCCGCAAGCAAAGGAATGGTGATAGCAAGCCAAGCAAGTGCAATAACACCATAACCAGAGTTAGCAATACCAAGGGTGTCCCGCAGCTGCTCGCCCACTGCCCCATACACCACCAGCAAGTGGCCGATGTACATGAAGAGGGACTCATTGCCAACAACTTGCAGGAAGCGTGCAGCGCGAGATTCCTGCATGCGACCTTCAAGAATCATCAACATGCCCAGTAACGTGAGTGTGCCGCACACACGGAAAATGTGCACACCGGGCGAAGTCTGCCACCACGTTACGTTGTAGGTACTGTCGAACGGCATCCACTTGATCATGAACACGATTGATGGAATAACCACACCCATTCCCATCATCCAACTCGCAGCACGGATCCGATTCTCGACCTTCATCAGCAATCCACCGATGGCTACTCCGGCAAAGACATAGACCGCCCACGGAAGGATAGGGAAGGGGCTTTGTGGTCCTATGGCATAGGCAACGACGGGATGCGCCCACGTCGAGGGATCGGACTGCCAGACGAATGACGAGCCCACCATACCGGCGACGGCCAGGATTCCTGCGATCCACGTTGTGGCCTTCAGTTGCCGAACTGCAAGAAACACACCAAGGATGAAAACGCTCGAGTACACGATCGTCTGCAGTACATCGATCTGTAAACCGGGCAAGAGCTCTGCACGTGTGGCAACAAGCCAGCGTTCCATTGAGAAGTAGGGTACGTGCAGCAGATAGGCCCACATGAGAATGAAGCCCAATCGGCGCAGGTAGTCCCATAGCGTCCCACCGAAGGCCAGGAAGTCAGTTCCCTTTCGTGACAGGGCTATCCACAGGCCTGCACCGGCACAGAACATGAAGGTTGGTGCGACATATCCATTGCTCAGATTCAGAGCCCGAAACGCATACGAGCTGCGCAGTGCCGGGTCGACCAGCTGGTTGGTGATGTGCACCTGGATCATCCAAAGCACGGCAATACCGCGCGCGACGTCAAGGAACATCAGGCGCTGCGGTTTGCTCATCTCTTTGGTCCTTTTCCGGAGATGCGTCGGAAGAAACCAATGAGCACCGTCGAAAACAGAATGCTCATCACGACCACCGCCAGGGCAATCAGAATGAATCGCTGCATGGCCAAATGTACGACGTATTTTGTGTCTCATGACTGATGAACTGCAACGTCCCATGAACGATGTGATCGCAGCGGTCGATGTGGGAACAAATTCCTTCCACATGGTCATCGCTAGTGTGAGCACGCGTGGCGTGTTACGCGTGCATGCGCGTGACAAGGAGATGGTGCGTCTTGGCGCTGCGGCCGGCGATATGAAGACCATAACCCCGGATGCTATCCAGCGTGGCGTTGAGACGCTTCGGCGTTTCGCCAATACGGCAGCACAGCATGGCGCACACGTCCGTGCCGTTGCGACGAGCGCCGTACGCGAAGCACTCAATCGCGAGGACTTCGTGGGTCGGGTGAAGGCCGTAGCAGGGGTCGACGTCGAAGTCATCAGCGGTATCGAAGAAGGTCGTCTCATCTATCAGGGGGCTCTGCATGCATTGCCGATCCTGAATACGCGGACGCTGGTGTTTGACATCGGCGGCGGATCGACGGAGACCGTGGTCGGTGTTCACGGCGAGCCGACCTATGTGCACTCGGCCAAGATCGGACACATCCGCATGACGAAGCGGTTCTTTCCGACTTCCACGATCACGGCCGATCAGGTTGAGGAATGTCGGCGTGCCATCCGCGGCGACTGGGCCCCGGCATTTCAGAGCATTATCGAACAGGGCTTTGAAATGGCCGTCGCGTGCTCCGGCACGGTGATGGCCGTTGCGTCTATCATCCTGGCTCGCGCCGGACGGCGTGTACCCGAGACGATGAACGGCATGCGTCTCACGCGAAGCGAGATGCTTGAGGCAGCCGAGATCATTGTGCAGGCACGGAGCGTTGAGCAACGGCTGGCCATCCCGGGGATGGACGCTAAACGCGTTGACGTTATCGTTGGCGGCGCCTTGATCTTGGAGCAGATCATCCTTGGACTGAACATCCAGGAACTGGTGATCTCCGGCTACGCCTTACGTGAGGGCATCGTCTATGACACGGTGCAGAAGCAGCGCGACATTGATGCGCATCATCATCTGTCGCACCTGCGCTACCAGAGCGTCGATCATCTATGCGAACTCTATCGCGTGCGGCGTCCGCATGCCGAGCACGTCAAACAGCTGTCCATGCGGATGTTCGACGACCTTCGGGTGTTGCACAACTACGGCGACCGGGAGCGTGAGCTGCTGGAAGCGGCTGCGTTGCTGCATGACGTGGGCTATCACATCAGCGGCGAAGAGCATCACAAGCATAGTGACTACATCATCAGACACAGTCCGATGCCGGGCTTTACCAATGACGAAGCCGAACTGATCGCCACGATCGCTCGGTACCACCGGAAGAGTCACCCCAAGAAAAAGCATGTCGAGTACGGCAGTCTGTCCGGTCAGGAGCAGCAAATGGTCTGCGTCCTGGCGGGCATCCTTCGCATTGCCGAGGGTCTGGACCGGCGCCAGCAGCAGCTGGTCGAATCCGTCCGTGCCGTCGTCAGCGACCGTTCGATCGACCTGTACGTCACAGCCCCCTCCGTACACCCGGATATTGAGCTTTGGGGAGCGGAACGGCGTAAGGAGCTGCTGGAAGACACCTTTGGCAGGCGCGTACGGCTGATGATGCACGTAGCGCCGGTTGCCGCTACGAAATAATCCCGACCCTCTATTCGTTATATGGCCCTGGAACAATTCAGCAATAACGAACTCGCAGGAGACCTATCATGAAGCAGCGTCCGTTGCTGACCGCCCTTGGTCTGGTTAGCGTCGGCATCGTCTTTGGCGTCGTACTGATGTCAACACTCGGTAGCAACGCCATCGAATCCCTCTTTGCAGCCGGCATCAGCGATCTTGGAGCAAAGCAGGCGCCGGCACCGGCACCGGCGGCTGTCAAGGCACTGAATGACCAGTTTGTGGCCGTCTCGAATGCTGTGACGAACTCTGTGGTCAGCATCAGTGTGAAGGCCGAAACGAAGCAATCATCACGGAGCGGCAGAATACCGCAGGAGTTCTTCCGCTTCTTTGGTCCGGACGGAATGGAAGAGGACATGACGCCCAATGGACCCGATGAGCGTGAAGGGGCAGGGTCGGGCGTGATCGTGACACCTGACGGCTACATCGTGACGAATAACCACGTTGTGGAAGACGCCAAGGAAGGCGGCATCACGGTGATGACGTCGGACCAGCAGGAGTATAAGGCCAAGCTTGTGGGCCGCGACCCGCTCACGGATCTGGCGGTGTTGAAGATCGAAGGCACGAACTTTCCGGCCGTACACTTTGCCGAGCGATCGGATGTCCGCGTAGGCGAGTGGGTGATCGCCGTTGGCAATCCCCTGGGCCTGAAGTCGACGGTCACCACGGGAATTGTCTCCGCAACCGGTCGCGGCATCGGCATCATCGGCAGCGACGAAGATGGTAGCCGCAATCGTTTTGCCGTCGAGAACTTCATTCAGACGGACGCTGCGATCAACCCCGGTAACTCCGGTGGTGGCTTGTTCAATCTGAATGGTTCGCTTGTTGGCATCAACACGGCCATTGCCTCAAGATCGGGCTTCAATGCTGGTTATGGGTTTGCTATCCCCATTGACATGGTCAAGAGCGTAGCACTCGACCTGATCGAGGACGGCGAGATCCAGCGTGGCTATATCGGCGTCGAGATCACGTCGGTCGATGAGACCACGGCCAAGTCCGTGGGCCTTTCCAAGGTCTCCGGCGTCATGGTCAACCGTGTGGTCAAGGGCGGTGCTGCCGAAGTTGCAGGTCTCGAAGAGAGCGACATCATCTTGTCCGTCGACGGCACACCCGTCAAATCGTCGAACGAGCTGCAAAACCAGATCGTGCTACGCCGTGCCGGCGATAAGGTGAACCTGAAGATCTGGCGTGAGGGCAAGGAGATCACCAAGTCGGTCACGCTGAAGTCCATGGGTGACGACGGTTCCTTTGCCGATGCCGACTTCGGTGGACGTACGGGCAGGATCATGGACTCGGAGAGTGACGACCCGGTGACGTTCAAGCAGCTAGGCTTCACCGCGGCACCGCTTGATGAGGATGCACGGAAGAACCTCGAGACGGCAAGTGGCGTGCTTGTCTCCAAGGTCGATATGCGCGGTGCCGTTGCCCGTCGCGGATTGCGTCAGGGCTGGGCCATCGTCAAGGTCGATGGGAAGGACGTCACCTCGCCCGGACAGCTCAGGAAGATCATTGACGGAAAGAATGCCGGCGACGGTATCTTGTTTGTTGTAAAGACCAAGGATGGCAAGCAGGCCATTACGGTCGAAATGCCGGAATCCTAAGAACCACCACCGACACAAACGAACGCCGATGCGACTACTCACAGGTATCACCCAAGCTGTCGCATCGGTGTTTGCCGTTGTACAGATGTCTTCCGCAGACAGCACGGCTGCCCATGCACAGCCTCCGGTATGGAGCCTTGGCCCCATCATCAGTTACGGTGCTGCCATGTCCGCTCCGGAGGGTAGTGCCGTGTCGGGTACACCCGTCCGGGTAAACCTGGGCGTTGATCTTCTGCGCACGCTGAATTCCAACGCGGCCCTGCGAATGACGGCCACGTATCGTATCGAGCAGGCAGAGTATCAAACGACGGTCTCGGAGTTTGACCGACCAATGGTCACAACATCGAAGCTCAATGTGGGTGATCAGCCCGGTACGACGGACCCCGTTGTTGTAACCCGCCATTCGCTCGGATCATTCGACCTTGCCGTAGGGGCACAGTTCACGCTCATGCCCATCGGTACGGGCGGCAGCCACCTGTTTGCCGGCATTGGCGGCATGGTCGACCGTGTGGTGACGGCAACGCAGACCGACAACTGGTCGGCCGTATCCACCCTGCCGGTGGAGTATCCGGACATCTACGACTACGATCTGGAGACGCAGACAGGCATCGGCGGCGTCGCCTACATCGGTGCAGCGCTCTCCTTGGGGTCAACGTCGATCATTGCCGACCTTCGCTACGTCTCGCGTACGGCCTTGGGTGACGCCCAGCCGTACTCGTGGCTTGCCGGCCGCGGCATCCGCGTGGGTGTCGGTATGTGGTTCCCGCTGTAACGCCGGATCACATCTGGACGTGTGAACCAACCTCGAGCGCGCGCTTCGCAGGAATGCCGAAATAATCGACGGGCGTCCGCGAGTTGCGATGCATGAAGCGGAACAAGGCTTTGCGCCAGCGTGTCATGCCCTTTGCATCCGTGAGCGTGATCGTCTCGTTACCCAGCACAAAGATGGCATCGGTCACGTCGATCGGAAGTCCCTTGTCTTCGACAAGCTTTGACACATCGTTGTACAGGTCGAGCTGCTCCATGAAGCCGTACTTCAGCGTCACCGTGTAGAAGTTGGGCGACACCTCATGAGCATCGATGTGTGCACGGTCAGGCACACGCGGCACCGGCTCGATCTTCACGGTCAGCAGTACCATCACTTCGTGGCGGGCACGGTTATACTTCAGGTTTGTGACCATGGCCGGAGGAGCCGTGTTAGGATAGCCGGTCATGTAGATGGCCGTACCGGGTACGGTCTCGTAGATGTCGATATCCTTGATCACGGTCTCGATAGGTGTGCTACGGCGCTCAACGGCTGCGCGCAGCAGCTCTCTGCCGAGACGCCATGTAAGGATCATCATGAAAATGCCGGCTGCAAGCAAAAGCGGGAAGTATCCGCCGTCGGGGATCTTCACGGCATTGGCAGCCCAGAACGAAAGGTCGACGGTCAGGAATAGCACTGTTGCCGCAACAGACAGCGCAACGCCCCATTTGGCGCGATTCCGCATGGCATGCCATGCGATCAAGCTTGTGATCACCATCGTGGTCGAAACGGCGATACCGTACATGGCTGCGAGGTTGCTGGATGAACGGAACTGGAGCACCAGAAAGACCGTCATCACGAACAATGCCCAGTTCACGAAGGGAATGTAGATCTGTCCGCGCTCTTCAGACGACGTGTGCAACACCTTCAGGCGGGGCAGGTGGCCAAGCTGGAGGGCCTGCCAGGTGATGGAGAAGGCGCCAGAGATGACGGCCTGCGAGGCGATGGTGGTTGCCAGCGTCGACATGATCACCAGCGGGATCACGCCCCACGCCGGCACAAGGTGGAAGAACGGATTGGCCACGGTGGCCGCGTTTGCACCTTCACGGAGCAGCAGCGCCCCTTGACCAAAATAATTGAGGAGAAGGCAGGGGAAGACAAGGTAGAACCACCCGCGGCGGATGGGCGTCTTACCGAAGTGCCCCATGTCGGCATAGACCGTTTCGCCGCCGGTCATCACCAGGAAGACCGATCCAAGAACGAGGGAACCTTTGATGCCGTGGTGGGCAAAGTAGTCGATGGCATAGAATGGATTGATCGCCTGAAACACCTCTGGCGTCTGTGCTATCGACACAGCGCCGATTAGGCCCATCACGATAAACCATGCAATGGTGAACGGACCAAAGATCCGGCCGACGCTGCCGGTGCCACGGCTTTGAATGGCGAACAGTCCAAAGATGATCAGGATGGTAAGCGGAATGACGGCCGGCTGCAGTGCCGGTGCGGCAACCGTAACGCCTTCGATGGCGGACAGCACGGAGATCGCCGGGGTAATGACGCCGTCGCCATACAGCAGCGAAGCACCGAAGATGCCCAGGGCAAACGTGATGAACAGCTGATGCTTGTTCTTGATGAAGGGCTTGACGAGCTGGACAAGGGCCATTTCGCCGCCTTCGCCTTCATTGTCGAACCGCATCATCACGGCAAGGTACTTGATGCTGATGACGATGGCCAGTGCCCAGAAGATCATCGACAGGATGCCGAAGACCTCGCGTTGGCCGGTTTCGAGTCCGTAGTGCGGAGAAAAGCACTCCTTGATGGCGTAGAGAGGGCTGGTGCCGATGTCGCCGTAGACGACACCGATCGCCCCGATAGTCAGGGCGAGCAATCGTTTCTTGTCAGGCGTCTGCGTTCCTGACTGTCCATGGTCCATGCCGGACCTTCATCATTGATGAAACAAGCGAGCCCCTCAAGGGGGCTCGGCAAAACTATGGATAGAAACGTACCGACAAACGACGGTCTATGCTCGGGGTCAGTATCGGTAGATGGCGGCAACGCCTGATGACGTTGGCATACGCTCTGTTGGTACGACCACAACGTCGCCGCCGTGGCGCATCACGACTTCGCCCAGGTCGTCAAGAATGTCGCCGTGGGTGGTACGGTGCAGATCGTCGAATTCGATGTGACCGATCTCGTCGGCCACCCGTCCGGGAATCCGCGTGGATGCATCCACCAGCAGCGTTTCGATGCGTCCGACGGCGGCTGCCTTGCCTGCTTGCAGCAGGTCCGCTGTGCCATGCCCTTTGGCGGCGGCCTCTTCGAACGATGTCACCACGGTCTGTAAACGTTTCACATAGCTTGGCTCGAGCGCCATCCATGCTGCAACACGGAGTGTATCCAGATCGGTAACATCTGGGTTTCGAGGGATCATCACCTCCGAGCGCAGTGGATTATGCGACACGCTGCTGAACTGCGCGGCGTGTTGCGGTAGGGCGGCGACGATCAGGGGTAGACCGCTGGGGCGGCTGTGATATTCGTAAATGGCGTCGTCCACGGCTCGGTAGAATCGTTCCAGGTCAAGCGCATCGTCATACGAGGCATCGATCTGGGAATGTCTCATGCTGCCGTTACCCACGCCAAACGAGGCGATGGTCATGTGTGATGACGTGAGTTCCAGACCAAGGGCAGCCTCGATCGTTGCTGGAACGGCCTCATGCAGGGGGATCTCATCGACCGTATCGCGATCACCTTCGAACAGCCGGGCGCGGGTACGCGTAAGAGCGAGGATCTGAAACCGGTCGGCCGACTGCATGATGCGCATCAAAGGTTTTGTCAGGTACCGTTCTCCCACGACGGCGATCTCGGGCAGGGGACGTTGCAGGGTATAGACCCGGAACTCATCCGGAGAGCGAAGCACGGCAAGTCCGTCCAGCATATGCGTCCAGAACTCGTGGTCGTCGGCAAGTGCCCGCAGCGGCTCCAGGAGAGATGTCGTGATCGACTCCGGACGTCCGTCAAGCAGATCATGCTCGACCAGCCGCAGCAGATTGCGAAATCGAATGGGGTCCTGTATCCGCTCCGGATGACGTCGATGCGTTGGCATGTACAGCGAGATCTTGGGATACAGGTGGGGTGTTTGAATCAGGTCGTGATAGTCGGCATACAGCGAGGACATGCTGGAGCTCCGGTAACCATGAATGGGGATGTCAGGGAACTAATGACGTGACATCATCGTATGGCCCAAAGTTCTCCAGCCGTGTGCTTCGACGGAATACGCAAAAACGCGCGGCTTCCGTGCTTCGCATAACGGGCTCGGGTCGGACATTGAACAAAACGCTATTTTTGCGTCCCTACATCACGGAACGACACGAAAGACACTCCCATGGCATTTCAGCATCTCGACTACTACGCGATCGACGAACTGTTGACCGAAGAAGAGCGTCTGGTCCGCCAGACCGTTGCCGATTTTGTCGATGCCGAAGTGCTGCCCATCATCGAGGGCCATGCACGCGAGGGTACGTTCCCGATGCATCTTGTCGAGAAGATCGGCGACCTAGGGCTGTTTGGCATTACGCTGCCCAATGAATACGGTTGTGCCGGTCTGAACAACATCTGCTACGGTCTGGCCATGCAGGAGTTGGAGCGTGGCGATTCCGGTGTGCGTTCATTCGCATCGGTGCAGAGCTCGCTGGTGATGTATCCGATCTACACGTTTGGCAGCGAGGAGCAGCGTCAGCGCTGGCTTCCGCGTCTTGCCAAGGGTCAGGCCATCGGTTGCTTCGGTCTTACCGAGCCCGACTACGGTTCCAATCCCGGAGCCATGGTCACGAACGCCAAGCGCATCGACGGAGGCTTTTTGCTGAACGGCGCGAAGATGTGGATCACCAACGGCACCCTTGCCGACGTAGCCGTTGTCTGGGCAAAGCTCGACGGCGTTGTCCGCGGCTTCCTGGTCGAAAAGGGCATGAAGGGCTTCACCGCTCCCGAAATGAAGGGCAAGCATTCGCTCCGCGCCTCTGTCACCTCCGAGCTTGTCTTC
Source organism: Kapaibacterium sp. (SeqCode) (assembly GCA_032117915.1). Classification (GTDB taxonomy): domain Bacteria; phylum Bacteroidota; class Ignavibacteria; order Kapaibacteriales; family Kapaibacteriaceae; genus ZLKRG46. The sequence goes on from JAULYI010000085.1 coordinate 28,859, forward strand.
CAGGATGTCGAGCTGCCCGAATCCGCCATTCTTCCTGGCGTCGAGGGTCTGCGTGGTCCGCTGTCATGCCTCACCCAAGCCCGATATGGTATTGCATGGGGCGTTGTTGGATCGGCCATGGCCAGTTACGACTCCACCCTGAACTACGCCAAGAGCCGTTCGACGTTTGGACAGCCCATTGCGGCACGCCAGCTGATCCAGGACAAGCTTGCATACATGCTTACGGAGATCACCAAGGCCCAGCTTCTGAACTGGCGTCTGGGCAAGATCAAGGACGCCGGCACGCTGCGTCCGCAGCAGGTATCGCTGGCCAAGCGCAACAACTGCGAGATCGCCCTGAACATCGCCCGCATCGCGCGCGAGATCCACGGTGCCAACGGCATCTTGGACGAGTATCCCATCATGCGTCACGCTGCCAACCTCGAATCGGTGAAGACCTACGAGGGTACGCACGAGATGCACACCCTTATCCTGGGACAGGACATCACGGGCTTTCAAGCCTTCGGGTAAGGATTGCGGAGCTCGCGACGAGCATCACGCTGTCGTTTACCGCCCCTTCAAGCGCCTCCGCAACGCCCCTTTCATTCTCTGCTTACGAGGATGGTCGGTACCGTTGTGTGGAAAAATTCCCCTATATTTGTCGTGCTAAGGAGGAATGGGCGGTTCGCCCATTTTTTGTTGGTACACGTTTCTGGCATGCTATCTGAATCCGTTGCCTGATCACATACGACACGTTCTCGACGAGATCGGCCAAGAGGTCGGTGTCTCGGTCGTTGACGTGCATGTACGTGGGCAGCTCAGTCAGCTGGTGCTGGAGATCTTCATCGACTCCGTCAACGGCGTCACGCACGACGAATGTCGTGCCGTGACCACAGCGTTGGAGGAGCGGCTGGCCGGCGACGAATGGTTTGGTCGTCTGCGCACCCTCGATGTATCGTCACCCGGAGCGGATGCTCCGGTACGCTATCTGTGGCAGCTGGCCAAGAGCGTAGGTCGCACGGTTCGTGTGACGCGTCACGACGGTACGACCGTTGAGGGGCCGCTGCTGGCTGCGAACGATGAAGGTCTCACGCTTACCGTGACAGAGGGCAAGGGAAAGGCCAAGACTGTCAGTGACGTATCGATCGCCCAGGCCGACATCAAGGAAGCCCGGGTCATCATTGCTTTCCGATAACGATCTGCTAACCGCGAAGAGCGAACACCATGGCACTACGACGCAAGGCAAAACCGAAGGTCGACAACAAGAAGCTCATCATCGAGGCCTTCAATGAGATGGCGCGCGAGAAGAGCATTGACCGTGACCTTCTGCAGGGCATTGTCGAAGAGACCCTGTCACTGATGGTGAAGAAGAAGTATGGACAGGACTCCAACTTCGACATCATCGTGAACATGGAAAAGGGCGACATCGAGATCTACCTTATGCGTACGGTCGTCGAGGAGGTCGAGAACGCGGAATTCGAGATCACGCAGCAGGATCTGCTTGAGTTGACGGGCGAGATGGTTGAGGTTGGCGACGAGCACATCGAAGAGATCACGCTCGAGAACATTGCCGACAGCTTCGGACGTCGTCTCATCGCCCAGGCCATCCAAACGCTCAACCAGCGTATTCGCGACGTGGAGAAGGACAACATCTACGACGAATACATCAAGCGGGTTGGCGAAGTGCTTATCGGCGAGATCTATCAGGTACGTCCGAACAACGTACTCGTGATGCACAACAAGATCGAGCTGCGTCTGCCCCGCGAAGAGCAGATCCCGAACGAGCGACTCAAGAAGAACCAGCAGGTCAAGGCCATCCTGAAGGAAGTGCGCCGCAGCGGCGGTGCCACAGGGTTGCCTGATCTTATCCTGTCGCGCTCCGACGACTCCTTTATGGCCCGCCTGTTCGAGCAGGAGATCCCCGAGATCTACGACGGTATCATCGAGATCAAGTCGATCGCACGCGAGCCCGGCGAGCGTGCCAAGGTCGCCGTGCGTTCGTTCGACGAGCGCGTCGATCCTGTGGGTGCCTGCGTGGGCATGAAGGGCATCCGTATTCACGCCATTGTGCGTGAACTCAACAATGAAAACATCGACATCATCGAGCATACCGACGACCAGCGTCTGTTCATCGCCCGGGCGCTATCGCCTGCTAAGGTGCGTGACGTGCAGATTGCCGAAGACGGACATTCTGCGACGGTTGTGGTACCCGATGATCAGGTCTCGCTTGCCATCGGCAAGAACGGTCAGAACGTTCGCCTTGCATCCAAGCTGACGGGCTTCTCGC
>JAULYI010000086.1:0-11670 GCA_032117915.1 Kapaibacterium sp. (SeqCode)
GACATCACGAAGTGATCCTCACGGCGCGCATTGCACGCCGTACTCCATAGCCTCTATCAAAACGCCCCGTTGCAGTCATGCGACGGGGCGTTGTCGTTTCGGATCCGGGCTCGCCATTTCGCTCCCCAGGCCAAGGCCGGGGGCTATTCGCCATTTCGCCCTTTTCAGGGCTCTTGGAGCAACACGTGAGCTGGGATACCTAGTCCTGCGGACAGGTTGCGGATCATGTTCTTGCTAAGACTTCGACGTCCTGCGAGTACCTCGGAGACCTTGGATGCGCTTCCGATGAACGGAATGAGGTCTTTGGCCTGCAGCGCTTGCTGCTCCATCCTGAACCGGAGCGCTTCAACGGGTTGAGGCATATCCAACCAGAACCGTTGAGACTCATAGAGCTCCACGAGCGTTGCCAGTAACTCAAGCTCATCACCGAGTGAAGTACCCGGTTCGGCATCAAATATCTTCTCGATTCGCTTGAGCGTCCTCTGGTAGTCCTGTTCCGTCTTTATCAGTCGTGGTCTCACAGTGCCTGCCTCCGTTATATGCTTCCGGCATCGATCGTATCGCACGCTTCGTGCGTTCCGATGAACTTGATATAGACGATACCAAGTTGGTAATTGATCCACACCACAAGGCGATACCTGTTACCGTTGATGTTGAATACCACGCGTCCGGACTTCAGGATACTAGCCCTTGCATACTTGTTCTTGACGTCCATGGCGTGCGCCACACGGCGTGCCGAACTTCAACGATCCATGCCGTAAGCTCAGGCTCCAGAGACGGATGGAGCAATGCGTAGTCCGCGAGTCGTTTAGTCGCAATGATTCTCACACAAACCTACGATTCCCATTACGGGAAGTCAACACATGGCGTATCAACGAAGTCCGTCCTTCATAGGAGGCTGACCCCGTACGGGCCTGTGTCTTGGTAGGGCGGATATGTGAAATTATCCGCCCACGCACCGCCGATCCAGTGCCAGCTGGATGCACCTACGAGTACCTACGCTTGCATGCCGTTGATGCATGCGCGTAGCATTGAGAATGTTCAACGACAGAGTCGATGGTGCGCGGCGGCTACTGCCGCGGCTTTCCCACCTGCGCGGACAGCGCGTGGTGGTGCTTGCCATACCGCGCGGCGGTGTGGTGACGGGCTATACGATCGCACGTCAGTTTGGATGGCCGTTGGGCGTGGTGCTAACCAAGAAGATCGGCCACCCGGTCGATCCGGAATATGCCATTGGTGCCGTGAGTGCAGACACCGTGTACATCGACCCTCAACAACGCGATGTCGACTCGGGGTACATCAAACAGCAGACCGTACGGTTGCAGAAGCTATTACGCGAACGGGCCGCTCGTATGAATGCCGTTTGTCCGCCGCCCAACGTTGCCGGCGCCACCGTGGTGATCGTTGACGACGGTATCGCCACAGGTCATACCATGCGCGCAGCGTTAGCCGCAGTACGCAAGCTGCATCCTGCACGTGTGATCGTTGCAGCGCCGGTTGCTGCGCCGTCGATACCGGTCGAACTAGCCGACGTTGCAGACGACGTCGTGATCCTTGACACGCCCGACGACTTCATGGGCGTGGGACAGTTCTACGAACAATTTGACCAGGTACAGGATTCCGAGGTCGAGCGTCTGCTGATCTCGGCACATGCTACCACAGAGCCTCCGGCGTACCATGCAGCAGCCGATGCAGGCCGACGGACGCATAAGCCGTAGTTTGCACTCCAATGAACCTGATATCCTGTACCGACCTTGCAAAGTCGTACTTCGAAAAAGTGCTCTTCCGTGGGATCTCCCTCGGTATCGACCAAGGCGAGCGCATCGGCTTGATCGGACGTAACGGCGTTGGTAAATCCAGCCTGTTACGCATCGTGGCCGGCATTGATGAGCCCGATGAGGGAACGGTCGCGATGATGCGCGGCTGTCGTATTGTATACCTCGAGCAACAACCACAGTTTGACGTCGATGACACGGCACTGGCTGCGGTGTGCGATGCCTATCGTGCGGCGCATGACACCTATGAGCCGTGGGAGATCGAGACCCGCGCAACCATCATGCTTGGTAAGCTGGGCATCCACGACGTGCACAGAAGCGTACATGCCATGTCGGGCGGACAACGCAAACGCGTCGCTCTTGCCCGCGCCTTGATCTCCGAGCCGGACCTGTTGATCCTTGATGAGCCTACGAACCACCTTGATGCCGATTCGGTGCAGTGGCTGCAGGATGAGTTGCAGTCCACCCGTCAGGGTCTGCTCCTGGTCACGCACGACCGTTACTTCCTTGACGCCGTCAGCACTCGCATTCTGGAGCTCGACCAGCACCGCATGTTCAGTTTCGAAGGGGGCTATGAAAAGTACCTCGAACGGAAAGAGTCCATGCTTGCCGTCCAGGAATCCACCGCAGAACACGATCGCAACAAGCTGCGTCGCGAACTCGCCTGGCTGCAAAAGGGCGCTAAGGCGCGGCGTACCAAGCAGAAGAGTCGCATCGACTGGATAGCCCAGATGCAGGCTACGGAGCGACCCGCCGAACAACGCTCCATCGAGATCGAAGTGGGCAACCGATTTCTTGGCGGAAAGATCATCGATGCCGTGAACACCAGCGTCAGCGTTGGCGGCCGTCCGCTCTTCGTGGATGTGACGTATCGCGCGGCGCCGTTGGACCGCATCGGCATCATCGGGCCGAACGGTGCCGGAAAATCCACGCTGCTGCACGTGCTGGCCGGACGTCGCAATCCCGATGCCGGCTTCGTCGATATCGGAGACACGGTCACGTTGGGCTTCTTCGATCAGGAGATTAAGGATCTGGACCCGAATCGCACCGTGCTGGCAAACCTTCGTGATGTGGCCGAGTACATCGACGTGGGTGTAGGACGCGAGCGGTTTATCACGGCCACGGAACTGCTGGACCGATTCCTGTTCTCGCGCAAGCAGCAGAACGCCTACGTCCACACACTTAGCGGCGGCGAGCAGCGACGTCTTGCCCTGCTACGCCTGCTGATGGCCAACCCTAACGTGATCTTTCTGGACGAGCCCACGAACGACTTTGATATTGCTACGCTTGGGGCACTGGAAGAGTACCTTGATCACTTCAAGGGTGTGCTGCTGATCGTTTCTCACGATCGCGCCTTTCTGGACCGCACCGTGTCAACGATCTGGTCGTTCGAAGACGACGGCCGCGTCAAAGAATATCCCGGCAACTACTCTGCCTACCTGGACAAGCGCGAAGCGTCGAAGCTGCAGGCTGCTGCACCGGCTCCGCCGGCTGCAAAACAGGATCGTTCGCCGCAGGCATCTACCACTGCCCCCAAAAAACTCTCGTTCAACGAACGCCGCGAACTCGAAGAGCTGGAACGGCGCATTCCGGAGCTCGAACATCAGCGCGATGCTATCGAACGGCGCCTTGCTGCGGCAACCGAGGACTATACCACGTTGGCGCAGCTGGGCGAGGAACACGGCCGCGTGCTCGAGGGCATCGACGCCGCTACGCTGCGCTGGATGGAACTGAGTGAGCGGGCGTAAACGCAGGACGTTATTCGTTGGCGTGTGTGACAGTGGCGGTGTCTGGCCCCGCCCTGAATGATGGCTGGTACACGTCTCCGGCTTCGATCATCTCCCAGGCGATCTCGCCAACGTGCGCCGGCAGGGTCCAGACGATCGCCGCCTCCACGATCACCTGATAGGCCCACACAAACTCGTCTGTCGAATTCGGTGACTGTACACCCGATGCGATCGATACTGCTCTTGCAAGGTCTGTCATGCTACCTCTTGCATTCATGCCTGTTACCATAATGGTCGCCGTAGTGTATTCTGCCCCGTCACCGGCTCATTCTCTATGCGTCGCCTTTGGTTAGTTTGCTCTGGTCAGGGCCAACCTATAGTGGTCGCCGTAGTTTGTTCTGCCCCAGTCAGTCAAACCCGTCATGCGTCGCCTTTGGTTAGTTTGCTCCGATTCGCGCCACCCACAAGCACCGCAACCCAATGTCTATCATTGGGTTACATAAAATCTCACGAAGTTGCCCGCGACGCTTCTCATGAAATTTCTCGCGCAGCGCAAAGCGTGGAGCGCATAGCTCAACCCTTCGGCCGAATTGCCCTGAAGCGGGTCACGTACATGATCGAGGCCACCACCAGGGCAACGAGGTAGCCGATCCACACACCGGCGGGCCCAAGGCCGAGGGAAAAGCTAAGGGCGTATCCCAGGGGAACGCCGATGGCGGCATAGGAGGCAGCGGCAATGATGGTAGGAATGCGTACGTCATTCAACCCGCGGAGCATGCCCAGACCCACGGTCTGTCCGCCATCGAATAGCTGGAACAGTGCCGCCCACAGCAGCAGTTCGGATGCCAGCATCGTCACGGCGGTGTCTGTGGTGTACATCGTGGCAAGCTGCGTACGGAAGACCACGAAGATGGTGGCCGTAATGGTATTCCAGATCAGTGTGGCTAGGATGGCTGCATTCCCTGCACTGCGCACGGCTGCGTGGTCCTTCCGGCCCACAGCATTGCTGATAAGGATGGTCGAAGCACTGGCAATGCCCAGTGATACCATGAACGTCAACGACGCCAAGTTCAGAGCGATCTGGTGGGCGGCAAGAGGGACGGTACCCATCCAGCCTATCATGATAGCTCCGGTGGCAAAACCAAATGCCTCCATGATCAGCTGTCCGGCGATCGGCAGACCCGTCACCGCCATCGCGCGAAGGTCGGCCGATGTTACTCGGCTGCGGACGTCACGCATAGCCGAACGGACCTCGGCAAAAAACCGCGAGTACCGGAACACGGCCAGCACGCAACCAAGACCGATCACACGCGACAGCAGCGTGGCAACGCCGGCACCCTCAAGCCCCATGGCCGGTGCTCCCAGATTGCCGTAGATAAAGACCCAGTTCAGGGCGATGTTGGCGGCATTCGCAACAATGGCAATGGCCAGCGCAATGCGGGTGTTCGACATCGCCTCTGCCGTCTGCTTCAGCACCACAATGCCGATGCGCGGAAGCATGGACACCACGATCCACATGAAGTAGGGCGCAGCCAGACGTGTTACATCGGCCGGAGCACCAAACACGTGCAGCTGCGGTGCCAGCACTGTCAGCACGGCCACCATGACGGCCCCAACGATCACCGACACCATCGTACCGGCGCGCATGCTGCGCGCCACGCCCGTCACGTCACCCGCGCCCCAGGCCATGCCGGCCATTGGCGTGATCGCCACCATAAAGCCCAGATGGAACAGTGCAGCCACCACCCACACGCTGTTCGCCAGTGTCGCAGCGGCCAAGTCCACAGTACCCACCCGGCCTACCATCATCGTGTCAGCCATCACCGTTACCATGTCGCTCACCTGCGACACAGCCACAGGAATGGCCAGTCGCACCAGCGTTCGCATTGTCGAGGGTTGTTGCTGCATAGGGGGCGAAGGTTCAATCTTCATTGGTAAAAAGGTCTATAAGCTTCCTGTTCGCAAACAAGCGCTCTTTCTGGCTACGGTATTCCTGCAGCACGCCGATCGACACGAGTTCACTAAGGTACCGGGCAGCCGTTTCGCGTTTGGCGATACCTGCGGCACACACATTTGAGATTCTGCAGTACGGCTGTGCAAAGATGAGGTCAACAAGTTCCCTGCTGTAGATCTTTGGTCGCTCCTGACGTATGTGAGCGATCGTCTCTCGCTCCAGCCGTCGAAGGTCAATGATCTTCTCGACCGTCCACGTTGCCGTCTGATACACACCTCGAAGCATGAAGCATATCCACTCCTCCCAGGCATCTGCTTGCGTTATGGCCAGCAGGAGTCTGTAATACTTGGTTCTGTTTGCGTTGATGTACCGACTAAGGTACAGGATGGGCAGATCGAGCAGATCCTGCTCGATCAGAAAGAGGACGTTCAATATTCTACCCGTTCGACCATTACCATCGGTAAACGGGTGGATCGCCTCAAACTGATAGTGTGCCACGGCCATGCGGATGAGCGGGTCGATATCCCGTTGTTCATGCAGGTACCCCTCCCAGTTCGACAAGAGGTCCCGAAGTCGCGACTCTCCCTGGGGTGGCGTATAGATCACGCTCCCCGTATCATAGCCGGCCAGCGCTGTTCCCGGAACTCGACGAATGTCGATATCGCTGCCAAGGATGGCGCGACACACCGTAACCGCCGTTGACGTCGAGAGTGGACGCTCGGCCAAGGAGTCATACCCTTCCGCAAGCGCAGCGCGATAGCGCAATGCCTCTCTTGTTGCCGAATCCGCCGTCGATCGATCCCTGTCCGCAAATCTGAACAGGTCGTCCGCCGTTGTCACGATATTCTCGATCTCGGAGCTTGCCTTTGCCTCGAGCATCGGCAGCATTTGCAAGAGAATCCCCTGATTGGGAATCGACTCCGCGGCTGCCTTCAATTCGGCAAGGGCGGCCCTAGCTGCTATGCACAGTTTTAGCACAGCCTTACTCTCGACATCCGCAACCGGTGGAAGTGCGGGTAGTGCATTCCACGGCACATCAGGCCGCCAGACTTGGTCGGGTATCTCGGACTGCATAACGTACCTCTAAAGCACTTGCATGGTGACCTGGTGATCCACATTCCATCGAATCACGGGATATGTCGACACCGTCGACATATCGGCAAGATATGTCGATTTTTTGACGTTTTTTCGACATATCAATCTCATGTGTCGATTTTCTTACCGTTTTTCGACATATCATCGACCAGTTTTCACGGCAATGCGCACGACGACACGTCAGTTACGACCAAAGTTTTACGATATTCGCATCGATCGATCGTCGTCGTACGAAACAGGAATCGACACCCCATGAGCACCACCGTTACCGTCTCGCCCAAGTTCCAGATCGTGATCCCGCAAGAGGTGCGCGAGCGTATGGACATCAAGCCCGGACAGAAAGTCACCTTCATGGAGTGGAAGGGGGCTGTGGTGATCGTGCCCGTGTTAACGGCGGACGAGGCCTTTGGATTTCTGAAAGGACAGGACGTGAAGCACGAGCGCGAGAAGGACAACGCCGAATGAGCGTCGCGCCCCCCCTGGTCGTTCTTGACTCGTCGTGCTGGATCGAGTATTTCCTTGGTACGGCAGCAGCCGAACCGTATGCGAAGACCGTTGCTACGGCAACGCTCGTTGTGCCATCCATCACGATCTTTGAGGTATCGCGCGATCTGCTTCGGCGGTTCGATAGCGAACATACGCTGCGCGCCATCTCACTCATGCAGCAGCACAACGTGGTGCCGCTCACGCCCGACGTAGCACTGAATGCAGCGCAGCTAGCGGTGAACCTGAACCTGTCGTCTGCCGATGCCATCGTCTGCGCCACGGCCTGGCAACACCGCGCAACACTGTACACGCATGACGCGGACCTGGATGGACTTGACAACGTGATCTACCTTCCAAGACTTTGAATCACAACACTACTGTACGGAGACCTTCATGACCCAAGACATTGCGATGATCGAGCGCACCTATGCTGCGCTCCCGGGCAAGATCGCCGCGGCACGCGGCGTTCTGCAGCGCCCCCTAACACTTGCCGAGAAGACCCTATACGCCCACATGGCCGAGATGCCCGCAACACCCTATGGGCGTGGTAAGGCCTATGTGGACTTCAACCCGGACCGTGTGGCCATGCAGGATGCAACGGCCCAGATGGCCCTGCTGCAGTTCATGTCGGCCGGCATCCCCAAGGTGGCCGTACCCAGCACAGTGCACTGCGACCACCTGATCCGTGCCGAACATGGCGCAACGCAGGACTTGAACACGTCGCTGGACGAGAACAGCGAGGTCTTTGACTTCCTTGCTTCGGTCTCCAAGAAGTACGGTATCGGCTTCTGGAAGCCGGGTGCCGGCATCATTCACCAGGTGGTTCTCGAGAACTATGCCTTCCCGGGCGGCATGATGATCGGCACCGACTCACACACACCCAATGCCGGCGGCATGGGCATGATCGCCATTGGTGTTGGCGGAGCCGACGCTGTGGACGTGATGGCCGGCATGCCTTGGGAGCTGCAGATGCCTAAGCTGATCGGCGTCAAGCTCACCGGCAAGATGAACGGATGGACAAGCCCGAAGGACGTGATCCTCAAGCTGGCTGGCATCCTGACGGTCAAGGGCGGCACGGGCGCCATCGTCGAATACTTCGGCGAAGGCACGGCCTCGTTCTCGGCCACCGGCAAGGGCACCATCTGCAACATGGGTGCCGAGATCGGCGCTACCACATCGGTGTTCCCGTATGACGCATCGATGGAGCGCTACCTGCGCTCGACGGATCGCAATGATGTGGCCGACCTTGCCAACGGCGTTGCCGAGCACCTGCGCGCCGATGCCGACGTCGAAGCCAATCCCGAGCAGTATTATGACCAGGTCATCCACATCGACCTGGACGCGCTGGAGCCGCACATTAACGGTCCGTTCACGCCTGACCGTGCCATGGAGCTTTCCGAATTCGTGAATGCGGTAAAGGAAAACAACTGGCCCGAAGAACTCCGTGTAGGCCTGATCGGCTCGTGCACCAACTCCTCGTACGAAGACATGAGTCGCGTGGCCGCCATTGCCGACTACGCCTCCAAGAACGGCCTCAAGGCCAAGGCCGAGTTCACCATCACGCCGGGTTCGGAGCAGGTACGTGCAACCATCGAGCGTGACGGCATCCTGGCTAAGATGGAAGCCATCGGCGGACAGGTGCTGGCCAATGCGTGTGGACCGTGTATCGGACAGTGGAGGCGTCACGACGTGCAGCAGGGCGACAAGAACTCCATCATCACGTCATTCAACCGCAACTTCACCGGACGTAATGACGGCATCAAGGAAACGCATGCCTTTGTGGCCAGCCCCGAAACTGTTGCCGGTTTTGTGCTGGCGGGCAAGCTCACCCACAACTTCATCAAGGAACCGATCGATGGGGTGATGCTTCAGGCCCCGGTGGGCGACGAACTGCCCGAAGGTGGCTTTGTGCCCGATGCTGACGGCTTTATCGCGCCTGCGGCCGACGGATCGGGCGTAAGCGTCATCATCGAACCTGCGAGCAGCCGTCTGCAAGCCCTCGAAGCCTTCAAGGCTCCGCAGAAAGAAGAGTATCAGAACATGCCGTTGCTGCTGAAGGCAAAGGGCAAGTGCACCACCGACCACATCTCGATGGCAGGGCCGTGGCTGCGCTTCCGGGGTCACCTGGACAACATCTCGAACAACATGTTCATCGGCGCCATCAACTACGTGAACGACACGGCAAACAGCGTCAAGAACGTGTTCACGGGCGAGTACGCCGAAGTGCCGGCCACGGCACGCGACTACAAGGCACGCGGCGAAGCATGGGTTGTGGTGGGCGACGAGAACTACGGCGAAGGCTCATCCCGTGAGCACGCAGCCATGGAGCCCCGGTTCCTGGGCGGCAAGGCCATCATCGTCAAGAGCTTTGCTCGCATCCACGAGACCAACCTGAAGAAGCAGGGCATGCTGCCGCTGACGTTTGTGAACCCGGCCGACTACGACAAGATCCGCGAAGGCGACCGCCTCTCGATCGACATCGAAGCCCTGGCCGTAGGCCAGGAGGTCACAGTGGGTATCACCCACGAAGACGGCACCTCGGAGTCCATCCAACTGAAGCACACCATGAACGAGCAGCAGCTCGGCTGGTTCCGCGCCGGCTCGGCGCTGAACCTGATCGCCGGACGGTGAGCCTCATCCCCTGCCCCTTCTCCCGCCTTCGGCCGGAGAAGTGGTAACGAAATCTAACGGCCCGTTACTCGACAGAGTGACGGGCCGTTGTGTTTCAGAACGCTGTTTTCTTGCCTAGGAATTCCCTCGGCATTGCGCCGGCGAGCACATCCAGAGGCAGGATGTATGGCTCGGGTTGCATATCGCCCAGTTGATCCACAATACGTTCAATGCGTTCAAGATTCGCGGGCAGTGCCGTTTCGTTATACGCCTTCAGCACGTCAGCAACGCGGTCTGGCAACGGCGCAATCAGTTAGTCTGATGATTCCGGGTTCATGATTCGCCATGAAGAATATGATTGTGCATAAACATTGGCAACCCCATTCGCTCAACGTAGATCGACAGCGGGTCGTTGTACGATCGCACCAGATTGCAGAAGTGCGGGTCGGCAGACATGTCGTCGATTTCCAGACCTAATCTACTCAGTTTCCCAATGTTCAGAGCCCGCCCATGAGACCGCCAAAGCTTATGGTCTGCTAAGGCAACGGCGGTGCGTTCGGCACGCAGTTGTTTCTCTTCAAACGTAACTGGTTGGGCGACATTGGTCGTCCGATGCTGCGACCAATTCTTGAACTTGAACTTCACAAGCCACTCCTTTAGCAGGTCGATAGAGAAGTTCTTTGCTTGCTCGTAGAGTGCGAGCCGACCAAGATCTACACTGCGCAGAAACATCACGTCAGCTTGCGTCAGATGCCTCTTTGCTGTGATCTCTTCTACCTTGTCAAGGTAACCCATAGCCGCCACGTAGCCAGTTCCATCTGGCGATAGAACCTGAGGGTCGATTGGTCCAAGAGCCGAGGAATAATCCATGTAGATTCGGTCACCAGACATGCAGAGAATAGTCCCGGCTGACATCGCTGCATCAGGCACAAGAAAGCTCACGTCATCGAAGTGATTACGAAGTGCTAAGGCCATTTTCTCCGCTGCCTCGGCAGATCCTCCACCAGTCCGTAGCGGAACACAGATACGTTTCGGATATCGCGTACGATATCGGATCGCCGCGACTGCATCTCTGAACGGCCGGAGGAACGCTGGATGGATGTTACCGAAGTACGCAAGAACACTTGCGGCCATAACATCTTCAAGCTGCTCTGCCCTGTCGTTCATAAGCGCGATGATTGTCCGATCAAGGTCGTATGTGGACGTAGCGACAACTCCAATAGTCGTGTTTACTGTCTTGTTCACGCAGGCACTAGCGATCTGTCTCTAGACTCGCGGATCGAGGTACAAGGCGTACCGTATCACAGAAGCTGTTGCCTGCTAGTGATGCACTGCTTTGCTACTATCGTAGTGTGACAATTCGTTTGAAGCGCGCATTTGTTCGATCCGGACTGTCACGCGTGCCAGTTCCGTTGGAAGCACAAAAACCATGCATCGATTGATTGTCACCTGTATGCGGGGTTACGCCAGCAGCATGTTGTTTACCATCGTTCATGCGTTGAGCCCGTATAAGGATCTTGCTTCAGCGGGATCTCGACAACCAAACGGCCAGTTACTCCACAGAGTGACGGGCCGTTGTGCGTAGGCATTCAGATCTTGATGTGGAAGTCGGCCCTCTCACCATTAAACTCCTACACCAACAACAGTCTCAAAGGCCGGTCAAATCACCGAAGTGGAATCCCGCTTGCGCGAGAATGACATTCACGGAATAAGATTCGTTTGCTTCGTTTGTTGCGAATACTACGTTTACGTCGCACGCTTGCCTTTATGACAACATTCACACTCAATGCCTCCACAGAGCGCATCCGCGATGTCGAAACGGCATTAGCCGTTTTAGCCCCACTCGTGTCAAAGCGCGCTCGATTCGTACACCTTCAACTCGAAGGTCGCGAGCAGTCTATTGCTCTGCCGAAGGAAGCCATCGCGATTGTTGTGGAAGTGCTGCGGCAACTGTCGCACGGCGGAACGGCAGCCCTCGTGTCACTTGATGAGGATCTCACTACGCAGCAAGCGGCCGATATGC
>JAULYI010000087.1:0-1882 GCA_032117915.1 Kapaibacterium sp. (SeqCode)
CAGTGCCTATGTGCCTGATAAGGTCGATGCCCCCTACTTCCGGATCGGCATGCAGGGCATGCTGGGCTTCGTCCGTGACGACATGCGGTCGTTCACGCCATCGCTCAACCTTGGCGCTCCGTCAACAAGTCTTCTTACCGACGTCTCGAAGTACGGCACGATCGACCTTGCCAACCGTCGGTTCGTGATCAAGCCGACCTACGGCGATACGCTCGGTCTGGCCACGCTGCTGATGAAGGAGATGCTGATCGAGGCGCAAAAGCAGGGCAAGCTTGTAACGCCGCCAACAGCAGCAACACTATTTGGCAATCAGCCCGATGTGCGCTTTAACCTGCCTACGTCGGCAACGCTGCTGGAAGTGCTGCGCAGCCGCCCGGACTATCAGCAACTCGTGGCCATCGGCGGTGCAGGCGTCGATTCGGCTTTGGTAGGCTTGCTCGACTCGCTGGCTCTGCCGCCGTATCTGACCTTGCCACCAGGCGTCGATATGAGCACGCTTATCGCCATGGTGCCCCAGCTCGAGATCGGATCCATTATGGGCACTGAGCTGTTGCTGCGCTTCATTCCTGCCGTCGAGCTCGACACCAACGTGGGCAAGTTCTCGTTCTGGGGAGTTGGTCTTAAGCACAGCCTGTCGCAGTACTTCCCCGAGCGATGGTTCGACCTGGCCATCCAGGGCGTCTATCAAGGCACATCCCTTACCAACGTCATCGGCCTTACCGAGTCATCACTCGAAGCGTATGCCACCATCACGAACGTCAACGTGCACGCAAGTAAGCGCATGGACGATGTGCTAGGCATCTTCAACCACGTCGATCTGTTTGCCGGCATGGGCTTCGACCAGGTCCACGTTACCTCGACCTACACCTACGTACTGCCCCAAGAGGTGCAACTCTCCCTTGGTCTGCTCCCCAAGCCGACCGATGAAGGCGGCAAATCGGAACCCACACCGGAACAGCCGGGCGACACCAGACCGCAGACCAGCACCGTCGATGCCAACTCGTCCACCATCAAGTGGACCTTCGGCGCAACCCTCCAGCTGGGTCCCGCTCGCATCGTCCTGGATTACAACGTCGGAAGGTTCAACATCTTCTCAGGGGGCATTGAGTTCGCGTTGTGAACGCCTTTCTCCCTCACCCCCGGCCCCTCTCACGCAAGCGGGAGAGGGGAGCCAGAGAATAGCAATGAGCTGCACCCGGGTTATCCTATGCGGGTAACGCTACGCAATCACCGTCCAGAACGACCATGCCATCGTTGCATAGTTTATGAATGACATCGGTGATCCATGCGATGTCGGTGTCGGCGGGAATATTCCCGGTGATACCCCGGAAGATGTCGTGGTGTGATGCGTGGTCGCGCGACTGCAGGAAGGTTACGATGCGGCCGCGCCATAGTCGTACGGGTTCGCCGCGGAACTGTGGCTCACGCTTGGGCGGGCGGACGCCGAGCGTGAGGGCGTGGGCGCTTGGACAGACGCTGCTGAGCGGACATGCTTCGCAGAGCGGCTTGCGGGCCGTGCAGATCGTGGCACCAAGGTCCATCACCGCATGATGCCACGTGTCGGCATTGCGCTGAGGGATCACCTGTTGGGCAAACACGCCGATGGTTGCGTCGTCCGCAACGTCCGTGGTAAGCAACTGGCGTTGCATCCACCGAGAATATACCCGACGGATGTTGACGTCGAGCACAACGCTGCGTACGCCATAGGCGAAGCACGCAATGGCGGCCGATGCATAAGCGCCGATACCCGGAAGTGCTCGAAGTTGTTCGATGGTCGGTGGTACGGCGCCATCATGCTTGTCAACGATGATACTAGCTGCATCGCGCAGTCGGAGAGCCCTGCTGTTGTAGCCAAGCCCCTGCCAGGACCTGATCATCATGC
>JAULYI010000088.1:0-25014 GCA_032117915.1 Kapaibacterium sp. (SeqCode)
GCCGGCATCGACGCGATCCAGAAAGAAGACTCCCATGCCAAGGATCACAGCAATAACAGCGAAGATGTCGATACGGCTGAGTCGTTCCTTGGTGACGACGGCACTCAACAGTGCCACCCATACGGGGGCCGTGTATTGCAGCAGGATGGCATTTGCTGCCGTGGTGAGCTTGGTGGCCATCACGAACAGGACAACCGTAAGCATGTAGCAGACGATACTGCCGATCTGCGCGGCAGACCATGTGGGCTGCGGACGCCGGATCCATGCCAGGATGACGAGCCCGGCTATGGCGCTTCGAGCACCGGCGATGGTCATCGAACTCAGAGGAAGGGACTTGATCAGCAGGCCACCGGTACTCCACAACACAGATGCAATAGCAAGCGCTGCCAGGCCACGACCGTGCATGGGCGAACGATCGGTCATCGCTCGAATCGGGATTCCTGCTGACGGATCGATCGGATCTGCAGACCGATGGTCTGGCCGTCAGGTGTCTTCATTCTGGCAGGAATATCCAGGGCAATGACAGATGAAGAGCCTACCGGTGGGAGCCTGTTGTCGATCGGGACGGTCACGGTAAAGGCCATGTTCATGTGGACGTCGCCTAGCTGTAGGTCGTCAAGACCGGCCGGACGTACCTTCGTGGCTTTGGCCGTACCGCTGACGATGGCGATCACACCGTTCTCCTCAGTCGTGTCGATGGCCAGGAGTTCAACACTACCCTTCACGTTCTTTTTGTCGATACGGAGTGCATTCCGATCGATGGTGCTCAGGAGGGCCGGCACGTTCATCGACCATTTGTCACCGGTCTTCACTGCCTTTTTTGTTCCGAGAATGCGACCGGTTTTTTCGCCACCCTCGCGGTGAACGACGTCGTTTAGCACCATGAAGACGCTGTCCGCTACCGGCTTACCGCCTATCGTGAACACGGATCCCGAATCACTGAACACGGCCGAGATCGTTGTGCCTTTGGCGAGGTACCGCTGCCTGACACCGTCGGTCGTGACATCGAACTGGCGGATATCGAGCGATTTCTCTCGTTCTTCACCATCGACCGTCACAGACTTGACATCGACAACGGCAACGAGGTCAACCACGCGAAGTGTTGTCGAATCCAGTACGCGTCCTGTCGGCAACTTCGTAAGCATCTGCTGCTGATCGCTATGCCGCGTGGTGTACTGATATCGGTCGAACTCCTTGATCTTGCGTCCAAGGTTGAGCGACAGCGGCTGCTGTGCAGTCACGCTTGTGACGGCGATCAGGAAAGCGGCGATGAGAAGGCGAGCGTTCATAATCCGAGTGATGGTGACGAATGTCTGGCAATGTAGGCCTTGACGTCGAACTTTCGGGCGCAGCCGTTGGCATTCATGTAGCGGATCTGGCCGTAGACCGGACGTTCGACCCAGGCACGATCATGGACACCACCAATGCTCCATGCAACACCGGTGTAGCCATTAGGGTCACGGCCGTCGAGTTCATACTTGTCGTTCAGGTAGATACCAATGGCAAGAGCCTCGTCGGGCGTTGACGTCCATTCGAGCAGTTTCTTGGCCCAGTACATGCGCATGAAGCCGTGCATCTTACCGGTATGCATCATCTCCCGCTGTGCGGCATTCCACAGTGCGTCGTGTGTCTCCGCGCGTTCCCATTGGTCCGCCGTATAGACGTGGTCGCGTGCGTCGGCCCGGTGCTTGTTCAGCGTAGCCTGGGCCCACGGATGAAATCCTTCGAACTGGTCGTAAGCCGGATTATAGAACGTAAAGTTATCCGCCAGCTCGCGACGAACGATCAGCTCTTCGAGGAAGGCATCGGCAGACGCACGGAGTGTAGGGTCGGCATCAACTGCCTTGTTCACTTCCAGTGCTGCACGCTGCGGAGCGAGCTGTCCGAAGTGGAAGTAGGGCGAGAGGTCCGACTGTGCGGGCTTTGTTGGGTCGTTGCGGTCCGTGTCATACGTCCGCAGCCGTCCCACAAATCGATGCAGCGCATCCGTTGCAGCTCGTTCACCGGGCAGGAAGGACGTTACTTCGCCTACCGAGGTATCCACCTGCAGCGTTGCCATCGCGGCAGCCAGATCGAATGGCCGTTCGGGTATCGACGGATAGGGATGGCTATCCAGGGCAGGGAAGTCCGTCAGGTAGGCCGGCAACAGCCGGTTGATCTTGGGTCGAAGCGTATAGGCCCCGTATTCCTGTTTCGGGCTGGCAATCCATATCGGCACGACGTTATGCGCATCGACCTGCACGAAGGGTACCGTCGTACGGTCACGCACCGCGTCAACCCATTGCCCCTTGATCCGTAAGGGCTCGATATCGGTTACAAGAAGGGAGGGGGCATGGCGCTCGCAGTAAGCGGGCAGTACCTCCGGCGGCGCTCCGTAGAGAACATCGAAGGCCATACCGTGCGTGGCAAACGCTTGTGCAAGCTGTTCCAGACCTCGCAGCATGAAGCCATACTGTCTGATGGTCGCATCCAGATACGTCGGCACCAGGCAGAAGACGACGCGGAGCGGCACGTGGCGGGCGTTCGCTTCTTGCTGCGCGTGAAGCAGGGCCCAGTTATCGGCGATACGACGTTCGCGGTTGATCCAGTAGATGACGGGACCGTTGGTTGTGGCTGCATCTGTTGATGCACGGAGCCAGCGAATCCGTGATGCGTCAACGATCATACATGGATCTCCAGTCCGCCCAGCACCACGGTTGTGTTGACGATCAGCGTTGGAGCGATCACATTGTCGCCGCGCTGGTCTGCGGTCCTGTTGTCGATACCACCAAGGATCGGCGTACCGTTGGTGATGACGCGCCAGTGCGGGGGAACGCGGATCTCGATGCCGCCCATGATGGCTGTGGCAGACAGCGTGGCTGTCTCGCGGATCTCGGCATTGCGGAGGTCAAGATCGATACCGCCGGCAATGGCCGTCAGTTCGCCTCCCTGGAAGTCCTGTGACGACGATCGAACGTCGGAGCCACCAAAGAAGGCAGATTGTTTGATGGTCTGCTCTGCGTTCTCACCGCCATGAGCCATGGCGCTGAACATCTGCTCTATCGTTTTTTTTTTTCGCAGGCCCCAGATGATGGACAGGCCAAATGCTACGAGGATCAGCGACCAGAAGGCGGCCCAGAATGACCCCTCGAGCAGACCAAGCTTGTAGGCCTGCAGCAGCGCTCCGATGCTAAACAGGAAGACGGGGCGGGCAAACGTGCGACGCGAGACGAGCTGGACGAGTGCGCCAACCATGATGATGGACGGCCAGTAGGTGCCGAGCAGTCGACTGAACTCGATAAGACCAAGGACGTCGAGGAAGAGGCCCGAACCGACGATGATAAACGTCAGACCGATCCAGAAGCCGCAGCCGACGTTGCCTGATCGGTCGAAGTTGACGTTGACGTTCGTATGCATGGTTGGACGTTGATGGTCCATGACTGTCTCCTGGTCAATGATTCGACGCCAGCGTACGCTCGATCCGCGCGATTGTTTCGACCACTGTGTGGATCTGTTCCGGCATCAGCTCGGGAAAGATCGGCAGTGAAAGTACGGTGTCGGCCAATGCATTTGAAACATGGAAGTCCGCATCGTTGCAGTTCAGGGACCCATAGCATGCTTGCCGGTGGAAAGGTACCGGATAGTAGATCTCGCTGCCGATGCCTTCAGCTTGCAATGCTGCTCGGAGTGCGTCACGGTTCGCAGAACGGATCGTGTACTGGTTGACGATATGGTGATCGTCATGGCCGGTATCGGCATGGATCATCTTTGGCAGCAGGATCGTATTTCCTTCGTCAAAGCGTGTGCGTCCGGGTGCTTTGGCCAGGCCGGCCTCCATGAACAGCTGCTCGTAGAGGGCCGCATTGCGGCGGCGTGCAGCATGCCATGACGGAAGGTGCGGGAGCTTTACGCGAAGCACCGCTGCCTGCATGGCATCGATGCGGAAGTTTCCACCGATGAAGGCGTGATAGTAGCGCGGCTCCATACCGTGATTACGGAGCTGACGCAGGTGGGTCGCCAGAGCATCGTCATTGGTCGTGATCAGTCCGGCGTCGCCGAACGCACCAAGGTTCTTCGTCGGGTAGAACGAGAAGCAGCCCATCATGCCGATCGAGCCGACGCGGCGCCCATGACGGTCCTGCGTACCGATAGCCTGTGCAGCATCTTCGATCACGGCTATGCCATGCTCATTGCCGATGGCCATGATGGCATCCATGTCGGCGCTCTGACCGAACAGGTGCACTGGGACGATAGCTTTCGTGCGGGGGGTGATCGCTGCCTTCACCTCGAGCGGGTCGATATTCATCGTCACCGGGTCCACGTCCACGAAGACGGGCGTGGCACCCGTGCGGGAGACGCATCCGGCTGTGGCAAAGAATGAGAACGTGGGGACGATCACTTCGTCACCCGGGCCGCACTCCAGAGCCATGAAGGCCATCAGCAGAGCATCCGTACCGCTCGACACGCCAATGGCATGTTTCACGCCGAGATAGGCCTCGAGTTCGCGCTCAAGGGCATCGACTTCCGGGCCCAAGATGCAGACTTGCGAGGCGGCAACGCGGACGACGGCGTCTTCAAGCTCAGTCTTGAGCGTTGCATACTGTAATTTGAGGTCGAGCAGAGGTACAGGCATGATGGCAGGCAAGGAAATGACAGGAACCACAAAACTACGGGGAATGAACCGACGGCAAGTCATCGGCGGCGTTTTTACGCTTCTTGGTGGTGTTGCTGCCATGGCTGCCCTCAAGCGATACCTTCGGCCGACACCACTGGATGGTCCAAGGGCTGTGGTTGTGGGTGACGCTGCCGACCCACGCTTTGCACCGGGTATGGCCACAATGGCCGAGGCCGAGGGGGTACCGGTCTTCATCCGGCGGGACAGTAGTGGTGCCGTTACGGCACTGCGGCCCACCTGTACGCATCAGGGATGTCCGCTGAAGCTCGAGGCCGACCATCTGGCCTGCCCATGTCACGGCGGCAAGTTTTCGCTCGACGGTACTCCCGTCCAGGGGCCGCCGAAGGTGCCGCTCCAGACGCTGCCTGCCGAGGTGCGCCGGGGTAAGCTCGTGGTAACGCTGGGGCCTGACGATGTTTGAGCGTGTGATCACTACCGTTCGCTGGACTGCGATGATCGCGTTGTTGATCGTTGTCGTGACCGGCGTGCTGCTCTCGATGTACTATGTGCCATCCACTGCAGGCGACTCACTGTCTGATGCAGCAGCGTCGGTGCGATTCATCAGCAGTAGCGTCGTCGGTGGCCCGGTCGTGCGTGCCGTGCATCATCATGCGACATCGCTTTTGGTTGCTTCCGTTCTAGTCTGGGTTGGTCTGATGGTGTGGCAGTGGCGTGACGACCGTCGCCGCTGGTGGCTCGGCATCGGGCTCGCGGTGATCGCCCTTGTGGGAGCGTGGACGGGGCGCCTGTTACCGGATGATGCCTATGCCGCTACGTCCAGAGAAGTGATGCGGTACGCGTTGAGGGAGGCCCACGGCGGCGACCTTCTGGCAACACTGTTGAGTTTGAAGACGCTGCCCACCTTGGCACTGGCCAATGCCTATGCCATGCACGCCATCGTCCTGCTGATCGCCAGTGGTATTGTGATTGCGAAGCTCAGACGAGACTCCGATGCTGGACCGACAAGGATCACATTGGCTGCTGCAATATGCGTGGGCGTCGTGGTCATGCTCGTCCGGACGATGCCCCTTGGTTTACCCGGCGACGGGTCTGACGTCGCCCCCTCGCGTCCCTGGTGGATGTTTCTGCCGATCCATCACATCACCGACGGACTTGGTGCCGAGCTAACGTCGATCTTGACGTGGGGTCTGCTTGCGGCTCTCGTGAGCGCGCCCTGGTGGATCCATCGGATCTCCGCACGGACACGATTGCTACTCGTTGCCTGCGCTACGATTCTCTTTGCAGGACTGCTGTTCGCATGATGCCGTTTGGTAGTTTTGCGACCTACCTTCTAACTCATTTCGATCACCCACCCACACTAAGCAGGTCGTTCCCATGCTCATCGGCGTTCCCAAGGAAATCAAGAACAACGAAAAGCGCGTTGCGCTGACGCCCAACGGCGCAGAAACGCTCATCGCCAACGGTCATAGCGTCATCATCGAACACAATGCCGGTGTCGGCAGCGGCTTCAGCAACGAGCAATACGTTGCTGCTGGCTGCACGATCATCGAAACGGCCGCCGAAGTTTGGGCGAAGGCCGACATGATCATGAAGGTCAAGGAGCCGATCGCTCCCGAGTATCCGCACATCCGCAAGGGACAGACGTTGTTCACGTACTTCCACTTTGCTGCGTCCCGCGAGCTGACCGAGGCGATGGTGAACAA
This sequence comes from Kapaibacterium sp. (SeqCode), assembly GCA_032117915.1. GTDB lineage: Bacteria > Bacteroidota > Ignavibacteria > Kapaibacteriales > Kapaibacteriaceae > ZLKRG46. Next base: position 6,319 of record JAULYI010000088.1, read on the forward strand.
TGGCTCGACCTGCATCGCGTATGAAACGGTGCAGAAGGCCGACGGATCGCTGCCCCTGCTTATTCCCATGAGCGAAGTAGCCGGACGCATGGCTCCGCAAGAAGGTGCCAAGTACCTCGAGCATCCGATGGGTGGTCGCGGTGTGCTGCTGGGTGGCGTGCCCGGCACGAAGCCCGCAACAGTAATGGTCCTTGGTGGCGGCATCGTTGGTATCAACGCAGCCAAGATCGCTGCCGGTTTCGGTGCAAACGTGACCATCTTCGACACGAACCTGTATCGTCTTCGCTACCTGGATGACGTGATGCCGAAGAACGTCAATACGGCCATGTCAACCCGTGCCAACATCAAGCAAGCCCTGCCCGATGCCGATCTCGTCATCGGTGGTGTGCTCATTCCGGGTGCCAAGGCCCCTTACCTCATCACCCGCGACATGCTGTCGTTGATGAAGGAAGGCTCCGTCATCGTCGACGTTGCCGTTGACCAGGGTGGATGTGTAGAGACCACGCGTGCTACCACGCACCAGGAGCCCACATATGTGGTCGATGGCGTTGTGCACTACTGTGTGGCCAACATGCCGGGCGCTGTGCCGTACACGTCAACGATCGCCCTTACAAATGCTACGCTGCCCTATGCCGTGCAGCTTGCAAACCACGGATGGGAAGCAGCGGTGCGTTCCAATAAGGAGCTCGAGCTTGGCTTGAATGTTGTTGACGGTAAGATCGTCTATGAAGCCGTCGCCGAAGCATTCGAAATGCCATATACCCCTCTTGCAAGCATCCTCGGATAAGATGTAGATAGGGGGCTTTGGCCTCCTGCGCATTTCATCACTGACAATTGGAGCGGCACCATGAAGGCCCTGTCACGAATGTTGATCGTACTCGCGAGCATTGTTGTCGCCACCACGATCGTAACGGCACAGGACGTCATGGTGCCGTTTGACGTTGAGACGAAGGTCGTGACCTACAATGCCACGATGGAGAAGCAGCTGGGACTGTTTCCGGACGTCGCCGAGCTTGTCGAAGCTCGGATATGGATGTCTCCGGATTCGGTCTATACGCTTGAGATATCGTCCGGTATGGGTGACCGCTTTGTACGCTCACGTCGTACGCTCACGCGCGAGCAGGTTCTGGACATTCAAACACGATTTACGTCCGCTCGACGCTCCCGGCTGCAGACAATTGGTCTAGATCAGTCCGGACGTCCGACCGTCCTTTGGACCACAACCTTGCTGGGAACGGCCTACTATGGAACGGCATTCGGTCTGGTGGCCTTCGGCAATTCGTTCGGTGAAAGTCCGGTGACGTCGGCCTTACCATATCTCTTTGCAGGATCCGCCGGATATCTGATACCGTATCTGCTTACCAAGAACGCTACCGTGACGCACGGCGATGCCGTACTGATGCAGAATGCGTTGGTGCAGGGCATTGGTATTGGCTGGGGGCTTACGAGCGTGATCCTTGGCGACAAGATCGTTGACGGCGATAACTATCGTGTTGGATTCGGGCTGTCGATCCTGACCGGTATCGGCGGTACCGTGGCAGCGTACAAGTTCTCTCGTAGCCACAATCTTGCCGTTGGCCATGCCGACGTTATCGGCACATCCTCTCTGTTTGGCGGATTGACCGGATTGATGACGGCATTCACCGTGCTGGGAAGTACGGATTTTACGGGCAGTGAATGGGTTCGCATCATTCCTGCAAGCGCGCTTGTGGGATCGGCTGCCGGCGTCTTGCTCGGACATGCAGCGGCAAAGGCCCAGCCATACTCCGCCGGTGATGCCGACGTTTACCGTCTGAGCGGACTGATCGGGGCTGCCCTGCCTGCCAGTATAGCGGCGGCTGCTTCGTTCACGGGTGATCCCGAGATCGTTACTGCTTTGACGGCCGTGACCACCGTGGCAGGCCTCTATGTTGGCGACAGACTTGTGCTGGGTAAGGACTATTCGGCGGAAGAGGGTAACTACATTTCGCTGGGCACCGTTGGTGGGGCACTCATCGGTCTTGGCTTAGCCGTTATGGCGGATGCCAGCGAATACTTCCCGTTGATGGTGCTGGGCGGAGGTGCTGCTGGATTTGCACTTACGCAGAACAGCTTTTCAGGTGACGCTCGCACGCGTGCCCGCTCCATGGGTAGTCTCGATCTGGACTGGCATCTGAATCCGTCGGCACCGTTCATGGCTAAGGCCATGCAGGGCGTATCCGTTCCGTTTATCGGCTTGAGCGGTCGATTCTAATAATGGTCATCACGCCGATGGCGACGACCCCTACGCAGAACAGCAGAAGCTCGATGGACGGACGCAGGACATAGAGCGCACCAAGGAACTGCACGACGATGATGGCCTGCAGCAGTAGGGCGATATGGAGCCGATGCAGCTTGCTTGCAACCCAAGCGCCAAACGGCGCCATAAAGAGTACCACAGGAGCCGCCGCCAGCCAAGCCTGGGTCTCGATCAACCCGATGTCGGCCATCACTGCGCCATGCAATGCAGAGCCACACAGGGTGAGGATACTCATCAGCACGACCGATGAGGGCGTTGCCACTTTCTCGCTCAGCCCATAGCGCAGCGTGACAACGCAGAACGTGAAGATGTCGATGCCGTTACCAACGACCGACGTGATGAGGCCTCCGACAAGGCCGGTGATGATCAGCTGCGAAACGTCCGAACGCGTAAGCACGTCCGGCAGACGATCCACCACCGTACGGTTAGGATCGCGGTTAAGACGCCACAGGCCGATACCGAAGGCAAGCCAGGCCGATACGAAGAAGAGCTTGGTGACGACCGGTTCCATAAGCGGCACGATCGTATAGGTGCCGACGAGTAGGCCCACCATGCCGCCAATGGCCGGGAACACCACTACGCGTCCATCGATGGGGATGCGGCGTCCGATGATGAGCGCCGACGCGCTGACCATGCCCACACTCTGGATCATGAAGGAAAAGTTCCGGGCTGCGTCGGGTGGGATCTTCAACAGCAGGGTGAACACGGGATAGGCCACAGCACCTCCGCCTTCGGCGCTAGCGCCCGAGATGAAGGCTCCGCCGACCATCGTTACCGCTGCCGGCCACCATGACGTCATGATGTCTGCAAGGCCTATACCGGATTGTGCAAGCAGCAAGCACCATGTTGCAGCAAGCACCACGACGATAACCAGCCACAATCGAAGGTCACGCATCATCACCGACCAGTCGCTTGAGGTAGGCAATGATGGCATTCTGATTCGCGATGATGCGATGCTGATTACTCTTGATCTCGCCCTGATTATCAATGATCGTCGATGTGGCTGCGGTGAGAGCAGCATGTGATTCGGCAATGAAGCGCTGGTTCTCGCTTAGAAACTCCTGCGACTGTGCCAGCCGCTCCTGCGACTGCGTCACCATGCGCATGATCGCTTCTGCGTCTAACGTCTGTTCAGCCATGCTATGCTCCGGTTATCGTGTTGTGGATGTCTTGCGTTGTCGTCCCTGCCGCTCCAACCGTCGTCGTACGACATTGACATTGTTCATCGAGAGCAGCTCATCCAGTTCCACCCGCAGCATCGGCGGAAGAGCCTCTGTTGACTGTTGTGCTGCACGGATCAGGCGTCCCACATGCTGCGATGTGTACTCCACGTCGAACAGTCGCTTGATCACGTGCTGCGCATCCGCAATCCGCCACGAGGAGTGCTCGTAGCCGTAGGCCGTGGGGTCATCACGGAGGAGTGCCGACAGCATCAGACGGTGTCTGGCCGAGAGTCGCGCCGGCGCACCGGTTCGCGGACGTGCCGACAGGGCATCTTCGCCGGTCGACCGGGCGGCCGACAGCCACGTGCTCACGGCAGCACGCGACACGCTGAGCGCCTGCGCAATGTCACAAGCGCGCCAGCCGCGCTGATGCAGCTGCCAGGCGCGCTTGCGGCGGCGTTCCATGATGCGTCGTTGCGGCGAAACAACCATGGACGCAAACTACGTCCAACGGGCGTTCTCACGCACACCGCGGCACGCCCGAATGGCTAATTTTGCAGCGCATCACTAACTGAGAACACCATGCACATCACAGAGCTCATCGACAGACACCGCGAGACCCTTGCCGCAGCAACCGCAGCGAACGCAAATCGCACATTCTTCGCTCACTGGCCAGAGGCACCGAGCGGAAAGATCTACGGCGAAACGGCCAATGCCGACGGTGAAGCAGCCTTCAAGGCGCAGCTTGGCCAGCCGTTCACACGGCTAACGCAGCATGCGGAGGATGGTCACGCAGGCGTTGAAGCATCACCCTTTGGTTTCACCCTTGGCGTGACATATCCGACGTCGTCCGTTGACAGACTCGTGAACCATGCATCGGCAGCACAAACAGTTTGGCAGGCACTGACGCCTGATGCTCGTGCAGCAGTCCTGATCGAGGCATTGGAGCAGGGGGCAAAGCATTTCTTTGAGATCAGCTATGCTACGATGCATACGACGGGCCAGGGTTTTGTGATGGCCTTCCAGTCTTCGGGTCCTCACGCCTTCGACCGTGCGCTTGAGGCCGTCGCCATGGGCCATATGGCTCAGTCGAGCGTTGCTACGGACGTGATGTGGACGAAGCCGATGGGTAAGTTCGACGTGTCGATCGCCAAGACCTTCCGCGTCGTTCCGAAGGGTATAAACTTGGTGATCGGCTGCTCGACATTCCCGGTGTGGAACACCGTTCCCGGCATGTTCGCCGGTCTGGTGACGGGCAATGCCGTCATCGTCAAGCCTCACCCCGGTGCCGTCTATCCCATCGCTATCGTCGTTGGCGTCGTTCAGCACGTCTTGCAGCAGTGTGGCCTTGACCCCATGATCTGTCAGCTCGCCGTTGACACGTTTGAGAAGCCGGCTACGCTTGACCTTGTGCAGCACCCGGCTGTTCGCGTCATTGACTACACCGGTGGCCCGCATTTTGGATCAATCGTTGAGCGCGAAGCGGCAGCCCACGGGAAGGTTGTCTTCACCGAGAAGGCCGGTGTGAATACGGTCATTCTTGACTCGACGGACAACATCGACAAGACGATGAGCAACCTTGCGTTCTCGCTGTCGCTCTACGGCGGTCAGATGTGCACGGCGCCGCAGAACATCTTCATCCCGCGCGACGGAATGCTGGTGAACGGTGAGCGCATGAGCGTCGAGGACGTTACGCTGAAGCTCCGTGAGCATATCGACGCCCTGGTCGGCAATGAAAAGGCGGGGCCAAGCACGGTGGGAACCATCCAGAATGCCGCTACGCTCTCCCGTGTGTGGGAGGCTCAAGGACTGGGTCTTCCCGTCGTCCGTGAGAGTGCGCCGCTGCCGCAGCCGGGCTTTGCCGACGCGCGCAGCGTGTCTCCGCTGGTGCTCCGCACGGATAAGACGCGCGTAGACATCTACGAGCGGGAGTGGTTTGGACCGATCAGCTTCGTCATCACCGTGGACAGCTTCGAGGATGCCCTCGGCCACGTCGTGCGCAGCGTGCGCGAACACGGCGCTCTTACCTCGTTGGTCTATTGCACGGACGCAGACAAGATGCAGCAGGCAGAGGATGCCATCATTGCCTCCGGTGCGCCTGTGGCCTTCAACTTTAACAGTTTCGTCTGGGTTAACCAGTCCGCCGCCTTCTCCGACTTCCACGGTGCAGGCTGCAACCCCGCCGGTAACGCCACGTTCGCCGACTGGTCCTTCGTGACCAATCGCTACAATGTCGTCGGCGTTCGTAAGCAGGCGTGATAACCCACGACTTTAGTCGTGGGTGCGAAAGGGCGAAAAGGGTCTCACGTAATGTGGAAGTCCTTTTCGCCTTTTCGCGTTTCCCGGGCTGAAGCCCGGGGTTAGTTCCGCAGTGCCTGCTTCACGTCGTTCAGCAGGTCGTCCACATCTTCGATGCCGACGCTCAGGCGGACCAGGCCGTCGGTGACGCCAAGGCGTTCGCGTTGGTCTTTCGGGATGGAGCCATGGGTCATGCTCACGGGGTGGCATACAAGGGATTCAACGCCCCCTAATGACTCGGCGAGCGTGAAGAGCTTGAGGGCCGAGGTGAACGATTTGGCGCGTTCGAGGGAGCCAAGCTCCACGGATATCATGCCGCCGAACCCCGACATCTGGCTCTTAGCCAGCTCATGCTGTGGATGGGACGGCAGGCCGGGATAGTAAACATGGTTGACGCCGGAATGCTGCTCCAGCCATTCGGCGATGCGCTGGGCATTGGACGCGTGGCGATCCATGCGCACGTGCAGAGTCTTAGCGGAACGAAGGCAGAGCCAGCATTCCATGGGGCCGGGGACGGCGCCGATGGCATTCTGTAGAAACTGTATCTGCTCGGCTAGGTGCTGGTGGCGCGTGGCAACGATACCGTGGACGAGGTCGCTATGTCCGCCCAAGTACTTTGTAGCCGAGTGCAGTACGATATCGGCACCCAACGTCAGCGGTCGCTGGAAATAGGGCGACGCAAACGTGTTGTCGACAACCATGATGGCTCCGATCCTTGCCGAGATGGTGGCCACAGCGCGCAAATCGGTGATGGTCATCATCGGATTCGTTGGCGTCTCCGTATAGATCATCTTCGTCTGCGGCGTGACGGCAGCCTCAATGTTCGCCATGTCCCGCATATCAACAAAGCTGAACGTCAATCCATAGCGTGACAGGACCTTCATTGCCAGGCGATAGGTCCCGCCATACATGTCTTCGGCCATGATCACGTGATCACCGGCATTCAGCAGACGCATGATGGTATCGACCGCTGCCAGCCCCGAACCGAACGCATAGGCAGCCACACCTTCTTCGAGAGCTGCCAGACAAGTTTCCCAGCGGGACCGTGTAGGGTTCTGCGTTCGGGCATACTCCCAACCTTTATGCTGTCCGATCGCCTCCTGCGCATAGGTACTGGTCTGGTAAAGGGGCACGGTCACAGCGCCGGTGAGCTCGTCGGGCTCCTGCCCGATGTGGATGGCCTTGGTCGAGAACTGCATGGTGATGATCGCGGATTGAACGTAAAACAAAACAACCGATGCATGGGCATCGGTTGTCAAAGATCGTGATTATCGACGATATGGCGGGCGCAGCCGCTGCTGTTAGCGCGAGAGGTAGAACTTCTCGGCACGGCGGAAGTCAGCACCTTGAACGATGCAGATATAGACGCCTTCGGGGAGGTCGTTGACCGGAGATGTGTACTCATGAGAGCCCCGTGCCACAGAACCCTTGTGAACATCCTGTACCTTCTTGCCGAGCATGTTGTAAACGCCGACCTCGAGTTGGGACTCTTCTCGCTGTAACTCAACACGAACGGTCACGATGTCGCCCGAAGCACGCAGGGAGACGATTCGGCTGGCACCCGTCGCAGCATCGGCATCGCGAGCCACGGCAACGTTCTTGCCCGTGGGCTTGGCCTTTGCCAAGTCCTTACGGTGCATGGCATCAAGCGTGGTCTCCATGGCTCCGTACACAGGCGTGCCATACTTCAGCAAGGCTGCAGCGCGCTTCTCGGCCGTTGCACGCTCGGCACGCGTCGTCGTCCTACGACTTCCGTCGGCAAGGGCCGAGGAGGTCATGACAACGCTTCCCAGCACCACGAGCATCGTGGCGAGAGAGATCATCCGGGCGATATGGAGGCTTGGCTGATACATGGTTGTCGGGATGTACCGTTGGTACGTCTCAAAGGTACGATGGAAAAAGTTCTCCGCCAACGACTTGGGTCAAGAGACGGGTTTTCACCGAATGGTTACACAGGCTCATGATTGTCTCCGTAACCATCGTCTAAGGCAGCCAATATCATGCCAGAAAACAGCAACGCCCTCCCGAAAGGGGAGGGCGTTGGTAAGCATGGTCGTTTGATGGGCCGGATCAGTCGGCGATCACCACCGGAACGGCCTTGGCAAACTCTGCAGAGCGCATACGGATAAGGTAGGTGCCATTTGACAGACCTGCGGTGGGGAACTCCATGGTGTAAGCGCCTGCTTCCATACGCCCGTTGACGAGCGTACGGACAATTTGACCATTGGTGTTGATCAGGTCGATGACCGTTCCTGCGTCAATGCCAACTTCGAAGTCCAATCGTACCGAACCACCTGTGACAGGGTTGGGCACGGGAGCTTCGATGGTCGAGTTGAAGCCGCTCAGCGTGATCACACGCTTCGTGATGGCACAGTTGAAGATCATTGTGCTGTCACCCTGCGTGGTTGGTGCCAGACAGCCGCGGCCAAGGTCAACGGCAAGGGTCTGCTTCGAGTCGAACTCTGCGGCAAGCAGCAGTTGCGTGCGGAAGCTGAACATGATGCCATCCTTGGTCAGCGGGTTCGTACCCGAGGCAACGAAGCGCCACGTTGAACGCGTCTGGTCCAGTGTGGTGATCGTCGGTTCGCTTACATTCCAACCTTGTGCGTTCAGCTCGGCACCCTTGGAGATGCTACCTGGCGTGTACGATAGGGCTGCCGTTGCAACGATCACGTCCAGCGTGGCAGTCGTAACCTTTGTTGTTGCCCAGTCAGGACTTGTGGCCACGATGCGGAAGTCGACGGGCTTGCCGGGTTCGCGTGACTCATCGTTGTTGAGATCGTTCTCGAGTACGAACGTGAACGGAACGACGTAGCCGATACCACGGACGTTGGCAAAGACATCCTGCTTGAGCTCGACGGTGTCGCCGGACTCGTAATTACGGATGTGGAAGCGAGCCTGGTAGTTGCGGTCTGTGTACGGGGGCGTGTTCGGCTCGGTCGGCGTGAAACGAACGCGGACACGATAGGTCTCCTGCGAGCCGATCAAGAGCGGGTAGGTCGTAGCCGCATTGGGATCGAGCGTAGCGCCGGTGGGCGTGCGGATACCGATGATCGTGAAGGCAGCAGCATCGGCACCAACCGGCTGCATCGAGCGGATCTCGAGTGCCTTGGAACCACCACCGGTGTTCGTGATCGTGAATTCACCTTCGGGCGTATCGCAGTTTGCAAGATTACGGCCGAAGTCAATGTCGCTCACCTGAATGTCAGGAGCCGAGCAACCTCCAACAACAATACGCTCGGTTGCACGCTGTGGCGTGATGTTCGTGTCGTTGCCATTGCCACGAACGGCGTCATGCGTGATCTCGACCGTAAGGCCAAAGCCTGCTCCCGAACCGGCGGGACGTGTGAAGCGGACCGGGAAGGTGACGGAGCCACCATTCGGAGCGACCGTGATCGGCGTCGTGGGAGCCGTTACCCATTGGAAGGCCGCATCCGTGCCGGCTGCAAAGGCAACGCGCGAGAGCGTAAGAGGCATGGTGCCGGCGTTGCGCAGTGTGATGTCGCGCTCGACTGCTTGACGCTCGGGCGTCTCGGCGCACGACAGCTGCACGCCCGTCGTGGCGATCTGGGGCAGCCAGCCTTCGCCTTCTACAAGACTCTCAGCCTTGGCGCCAGCATCCGTGAAGACAGCTTCGATGGGAGCCGAGAACGGCGTCTGTGCGTTCGGACGGAAGAAGATCTCGAATGCTACGATTGCCGACGGCTTGCTATCGGTCACACCCGGAAGGGTTGCCGTGGTGACTGCCGTACCGTTCAAGAACATCTGACCGATCTTGAAGACGTAGTTCGTTTCGTTCGAGCCGGCAGGCCAGAACTCGTTACCACCAACGAAGCGAACGCCCGTCAGGGTAAGTGCTCCAGTGCCGGAGTTGTACACGATACCGTCGGATGCCTGAGCGGGTGTTCCGCTAACGAACATCTTGCGGGAGTTTTCACGGAGCAGACCAAAGTCGTGACCGCGGATGAACGGTCCGGCCTGCGTGACGGCACCCTTCCACTTCGTGATGCTGTCGCCTTCGGCGCCGTTGTTGTTGAGCGTGTAGTCCTTTTCGAACGTACCGACGTTGGCGCTCTTAAAGCACACTTCGCGCACGCTTACCGAGCCTCCCGGCGGGACGGTGATCGGAAGCGGCGGCGTCGTGGGATTGCTGATGGAGAACGGTGCGCTGACGCCCGGAATGGCCGTGATGATTAGCGGTTCGGTACCGGGCTTGCCATTAGCGAAGTTGCGAATGGTCAGGCCGCCGCCCTTGCAGGCTTCCTGGTTGACTTCGAGGGTGCCGGCATCCCAATCTTCAACGCTGATGCGGGGCATCGTTGCCATACCCTGGTGCGGTACCTTCAGTTCGGAGCACTCTGTGGTGACATAGAGCGTGTCCTTGTCCCAGTCGGTGTTTGGATCCGTTGTCTCGACGTTTCCATTGTACTCGACCGTTACAGCGTGTGTTGCACCGGGTGCAAGTGTGATGTCGGGAGGAATGGCGCCGTTCGTGATGCGGAAGGCATTCGTCTTAAACTTCAGTTCCTTGACCTTGACGGGTCCGGGGGCGTCGTTCTTGATGGTGACCGTTTGCGATGCCGTTGTGCCAAGGCGGATGCGACCGAAGTCGACCGGCGTGGGATTGAACGACAGCTTGTCCGCGAAGTAGTAGCAGGTATCCAGCGTGATGTTATCGGCATAGTCGATCACGCGCAGATACGCGATAGCATCGCGGCTCTTATCGATGACATTCACGGCGAAGTTGTACTTCGTGTACGCCCCATCGCGAGGGAATTCACCGGACGGATCCGTGATCAGTTCGATCTCGTAGTTGTTGGAGCCTTGCAGGAGTTCGATGGTCGAGATACCGGTCTCTACCTGGTCAGAGTCACCCGGAGGCGTACGCGGCGGATCGGGAATGTTCCGCAGTTCTGTTGCCTCGTAGCTGTAGTCACCGCAGATGTTCGTCTCCTTGAGCACCGGCCGCATTGTGTCGATCACGGAAGCATCACGGAAGGCCGCGGCAGCGGGCCAGCCATAAGAGTCAAAGTTGCCGAAGCCATAAATGTAGCCGCCGAACTTCACCTTACCATTACCGGTGATAAGGTGCGGACGTGCCTCGTTACCGAACTCGATCGTACAGAAGTAGAGATCGTTGAAGCCGGGGATCTTGTTTGAGAGCAGTGCGGGCTGTGACGACTTAGGATGGCTCCACACGGGGATATCATCGATCGTAAGACTTTTGAGGTCCTCTACTGCCGTGGTTGTGTCCGTCGCTTGCACAACAAGATTCAGCAGGTGGCGCGTGTAGTTCGTAGGAAGGTCCGGAGTCTGGAAGAGCGTACCGGTGAGGAACTGCTCTCGCGGCGTCACGTTACACATGAACGGGTCGTTCAGGTTGTCACCGTCCCACGATGCCGATGTCGAGTACTGCACAACGTAGATAGGCTTGTTCGCTGTCCAGACGGTGACGCCATAGGGAAGAACTGAGCGGGCAGCAGCCTGGTATAGATCGCGGAACTGGCCGGCATTCAGGAGACCACCGTCCTGGCCAAGAAGCGTCTTCTTGTCCTTGTCGTAATATTTCAGCTGCCAGCGCGTGCCGTCTTCTGCGGCGATAACGCGGAAGAAGTCGCCGCGTCCGGTACCCGTGAACTTCCGCGAGTACTCAAGCGTGACGTAGGTCTTACCCCAAGCGCTTACGGGCGGCGTCATCTCGATGAGGTGGTCGCGACCTTCCAGCGGAATCGCATTCGGCAGAGCCGTGCGAGAGTGGAAGCCGATCATGCCGATGTTCTTGTTGGATGTCACTTCCGTGCCCGTCATGTCGAATGCACCACGGGTCTGTCCATCACCCATGACCATGTAGCAGTCACCGGCCTGCATAACGATGGTTTGGATCTGTCCGTCGTTCAGCTTCTTACCGAGCTTTGTCTTGGCAAAACCGTCGGTGGTGCCACGCAGGCGGATGTTGACCTCTGTGCCATTCTCACGGGCGATGACTACGAAGCCTGCAGCCCACGTGAAGACTTCGCGGAAGTCGTAGTACGACGTCACGATGTACCGCTTACCCCAAACGCTGGTCGGCAGGGCAAGATAGCCGTCCGACGAGACCTGCTTGGCGTGCAGACAGTATACCGAGATCGGCTTCGTGGCCTTGATGATCACGGCCTTCGGTACCACCTGCTCCGAGGCCTCCCACGGAATCTGCCATGCCGCATTGGCGCGGTTGTTGCGCGTAGAGACGTTCAACACCTTGTTGGCCATCAGCAGGTACCGACGAAGGTCGCCCGTTTCGGCATTGCTGACTTCGATGCGCACGGAGTCGTACGAGGTAGCAATGTAGAACTCAAGCGTAGACGCAGATTCGAACGGATAACCGTCGTTCTGCGGCACGGCAAGGTAGAACTCCGTTCCCTGAGCCCCGTTCACGCTTAGCAACTGATCCGCAGTGGGCATCTTTCGTTGGGCAAGCGCGGTAAGGGATGCCATCATCATCATGATGATCGCAAGTAGTGAGACTGATCGTATCCGACGGATCATATCGGCGTTCCTCCTGATTCGGCAATCGTTGAACTGTTTGCTGGTGTTGAAGCGGCGTGCGAACGCCAATATGCCCGGTAAGGGTGCGATGGTATGCGTTGGCATAAACCTCACCCATTCCGCGGCCTTGCTAAATAACAAATAAGTGCGTACGAAGTTACTGTGTGGGAAAGACGTTATCCCCACTTCCTCCGAACCATCCCGTGCACGGCCGACTATTCGTAGTTTCGCAGTCAGATTTGTTCCGCACACACCGTGAAATGCCATGGACGTAACCACGAAACAGTCGCTTGAGTTCAACGACGTGACCTTCTCGAACGAGCGGCGTGCTCCCGAGGGCTTCTTGCCCATTGCTACGGAGATCCGCCGCGATATCATCCGTATGCTCGTTCGCGCCGGTTCTGGCCATAGCGGTGGCCCATTGGGGTCGGCCGATGTCTTTGCCGTGATGTACTTCGGCGGCTACATGCGTTTCAAGCCGGAAGACATGCAGTGGGCGGGGCGCGATCGGTTCGTTCTGAGCGCTGGCCATATGGCTCCCGTGATGTATGCTGCACTCGCCAACGCCGGTTGCTATCCCAAAGCTGAGCAGGCAACGCTGCGCAAGTTCAATACGCGTCTGCAAGGGCACCCCGGCCGCGATATGCACCTGCCGGGCATCGAGACATCCTCGGGCTCGCTCGGCCAGGGTATTTCGATCGCCGTTGGTATGGCTATGGCCGATAAGCTGGTTGACAAGAATGACCGCCGGGTCTTCAGTCTTACCGGTGACGGAGAGCTCCAGGAAGGGTCGGTCTGGGAAGCCGTGATGTCGGCAAGCCATTTCCAGCTCGACAACTTCTGCTGGATCATCGACAACAATGACTGCCAGATCGATGGCCGCGTACCCGACGTGATGAACGTGTATCCGATCGTGGAAAAGGCCGAGTCGTTCGGCTGCGACGTCATCGTTGTTGACGGCCACGACTATGCCGACCTGATGCGTGGCTTTGATCGTTTTCTCGAAAACCAGGCTAACGGCACCGGCAAGCCCACGTGTATTGTTGCCAAGACCTATATGGGGCATGGCGTAAGCTTTATGAACGACAAGTTCGAGTGGCACGGCAAGCCGCCGTCGAAAGACCAGGCAGTGGCCGCCCTCGAGGAACTCTCAACGATTTGAACCACGAAGCACAGAACATCATGGAATTACTCGGTCAAAAACCCACGCGCTTCGGCTTCGGTGACGGACTCGTCGTCCTTGGCGAACGCCACAGCAATATCATCGTTCTCGGCGGCGATATTACCGGCTCGGTGATGACGTCGCTGTTCAAAGACAAGTTCCCGGATCGGTTCTTCTCGATCGGTATCGCGGAGCAGAATGCGACGACGATCGCCGCAGGGCTGGCCCTGTCCGGCAAGATTCCGTTCTTTGCTTCGTACGGCGCGTTCTGCGCACTGCGTAATGCCGACCAATTGCGGATCTCCGTGGCCTATAACGAGGCAAACGTGAAGATCGGCGGCGGTCATGCCGGCATTTCCGTTGGCCCCGACGGCGCAACGCACCAGGTGCTCGAAGAAGTTGCCTTCCTGCGTACGCTGCCGCACATGACGATGATCGTGCCGGCCGACTACGAAGAGGCTAAAAAGGCTACGATCGCCATGGGCGAAATGGTTGGTCCCGCATACATCCGCTTCGGACGCTCTCCCGTTCCCATGTTCACAACGCCCGACACGCCGTTCGAACTTGGCAAGGCGAACGTCGTGAAGGACGGTACCGATGTGGCTATCATCGCAAATGGCGCTCTGGTATGGGAGGCCATCTTGGCCTCGCAGGAGCTTGCTAAGAAGGGTATCAATGCCCGTGTGGTAAACGTGCATACCGTCAAGCCGTTCGACTTCGCGACGGTCACCGCCGCTGCCCGCGAGTGTGGTGCCATCGTCACAGCCGAAGAACATCAGGTCCATGGTGGCCTTGGCAGCGCCGTCGCCGAATGCACGGCGAAGAATGCTCCCGTGCCGATCGAGTTCGTTGGCGTGAAGGATTCCTTTGGGGGCTCGGGTGATCCGGATGAACTGATGGTGAACTTCGGGCTGACCTGGAAAGAGATCTACGCCTCGGCACTCGTCGCGATGGAACGTCGCGATAAGGGCTCAAGCGGCGTCCGTGCGATCAAGGATGTCCCCAGCTACGCCTAAGATCGATCTCAACGATCCGATCCTGCTCCGCATCGCCGCCCTGGCTGCAGACCGGGGTGTTGACGCCTACGTCGTGGGCGGCTACGTGCGCGACGCCCTGATGGGGCGTGAGCGCACGGACGTCGATATCACGATCGTTGGCGACGCGCAGCGGTTTGCCGATGCCGTGGCAACGATCTTCCGTTCCACTGCCATCCACTACGAGCGGTTCCGCACGTCGATGGTGCCGATCGGAGATCATAAGATCGAATTCGTAGGCACGCGGTCCGAGGTGTATACACCCGATTCGCGCGATCCCATCGTGTCCGAGGGTACGCTCGAGGACGACCTGCGCCGGCGCGACTTCACGGTGAATGCCATGGCAGCCTCGCTGCAGCCGGCGACGCTCGGTACGATCGTGGATCTGTTCGACGGTGCCGGAGACCTGGCGCGGCGCGTGCTTCGCACGCCGCTGGATCCGGTGGTGACGATGAACGATGATCCGCTGCGGATGATGCGGGCCGCACGCTTCGCGTCCCAATTACAGTTCGAGATCGAGCCGTCGGTGACCGAGGCGATCACGTCGATGGCCGACCGCATCGGCATTATCTCGCAGGAGCGGATCACGGACGAATTCCTGAAGATCCTACAGACGCCAAAGCCCAGCATTGGGCTGGGCGTCCTGTTTAACACGGGACTCCTCCAATACGTGTTTCCGGAAGTGCACAACCTCTCTGGTGTGGACCTTGTGCGGCAGGGTGACCGCGAATACCGCCACAAGGATGTCTTCTGGCATACCCTGCAAGTGGTTGACAATGTAAGCCAGATGAGTTCGAACCTCTGGCTGCGCTTTGCAACGCTGATGCATGACATCGCCAAGCCACGCACGAAGCGCTTTGTGCAGGGGTCAGGGTGGACGTTCCATGGTCATGAAGAGGTGGGGGCTCGCTGGCAGGAGAAGATCTTTCGACGCATGAAGCTGCCGCTGCAGCACCTGCCCTATGTGGCAACGCTGGTGCGGTTGCACCAGCGACCAATGTCGCTGGTTGACGATGGTATCTCCGATTCGGCTGTGCGCCGTCTGGCCGTCCAGGCCGGCGATGCGCTGGACGATCTGTTCACGCTGTGTAAGGCCGACATTACGACGAAGAATGCGCAGAGGGCTGACCGCTATCTACGCAACTACGAAGTGGTTCGCTCGAAGGTCCTCGATGTCCAACAACGCGATAACCTCCGCTCCTTTCAGTCGCCCGTCCGCGGCGAGGAGATCATGGCCCTTACCGGCCTTGGACCATCGCGCACGGTGGGCTACCTGAAGTTCATGGTCGAGGAGGCCATCCTAGAAGGGTACGTGTCCAATGATCATGATGCTGCTATGGCGTACCTGGTGGAACATCAAGATGCATGGATGGCCCAGGCTGAAACGGCTCACTTTCAGCGTCGCGGAGGGAAAGATGGCTAGGCACCTGATCGCCGCGCTGATGCTCGTGTGCACGGCCTGTTCCACAGATGACGGCGGTGTCGGTGGCTGGCAGACCGGTGGGGATGCAGGACGTACCTTCAGCGCAGGCGTAGGTCTGACGACAACGCTAAACGTAGCCAAACGTATCGATCTTGTGGATGACTCAACGAACATGCTGTCGACTCCGGCCATGCTCTCGAGTAACGTCGTCGTGGCAGCCCTTGCGGACGGACGCCTCGTGCGTATCGAAAACGGTCGCGTGGCTTGGGCCTATCGTCAGACCGATGCAGCACCCTTCGCGGCACGTCCGGCTGTCGATGCCGATGGTTCGGTCTATGCCGTTGATGCCCATGGTCGCATGGTGGCACTGAACGCAGACGGCTCTCGCCGGTGGACCTATGCGGTAACGCAGGAAGCTAGGCGAGTGACGGTGAGCGATGTGCTTCGTACGGGTGACCTCGTCGTCACGGCCCACCCATCCGGCATCATCGTTGCCGTCGACCGCCTGCGTGGTACTCCCGTGTGGCGCATTGCGACGTCGCCGCTGCGTGTGCCAGTGCTCGCTGCCTCGACGCAGAATACGGTTATGGCCGTGATCGCCGGAACGCCCGACACGCTACTGGCAATTGACCGCCAGGGTCGCGTCACGCAGAAGACTGCGCTGGAGGGACTACAGGTAACGGCCGGACCGGCCGTAGGCCGGCAGAACATTGTGGTGGTTGCAGGCCGGACAACATCGTCCCACGACGGCGCCTTCGGCGCCGTGTGCGCCGTGGGTAACGACGGACGAGTGCGATGGAACACGCGCATCGGAACCATACCGCAGTATCTCTCTGTGTCGGGTGACACCACGATGGTCGTCTGCGCGGAGCCTGGCGCCATTGGCCTGCGTGCCTCGCGCGTCGTGGCCATCGATGGCCGCGGCGTTCGCCGGTGGGGCGTCTGGTACGACAAGCTCATCACATCGCCCCTTATCATTGGCTCCGATGCCATGATGTGCACCGTCACCGAAGATGCCTCAGCCGGCTGGCATGACGTACTCGTGCTGTGGCGTGATGGCCGCATGCGTAGGCATATTGCCTGTAGTGACGGGCCTCGCATCATGCCGGACCCGGTGGTTACGTCGAACCGGACGTTGATGATGGGGGCTGCTAAGGGCTGCACGATCGTGACGTTGGACGAGACATTGATGTACAACATTCCTCCGCAATGACGATGCAAGCCATCAAGGAAACCGGTCGTAACGGCACCATCATCGAATATGGTGGCATCATTCCGACGATCCACGAGAGCGTCTTCATTGCTCATGGTGCCGTCATTTTGGGTGACGTGCATGTGGGCCGTGACTCGTCGATCTGGTACAACGTGGTGATCCGCGGCGACGTGCACTGGATCCGCATTGGCGAGCGTACCAACATCCAGGATCTGGCCATGTTGCACTGCACCTATAAGAAGTATCCATTGTCGATCGGCAACGACGTCACCATTGGTCACCACGCCATGTTGCACGGTTGCACGATCGAAGACGCTGTGCTTGTGGGTATGAATGCCACGGTGCTGGACCGTGCGGTGGTTGGCCATCACAGCATCGTTGGCGCAGGCAGTGTTGTGCGAGAGGGCTTTACCGTACCAAGCGGAACGCTTGTTGCCGGTGTGCCGGCGAAGGTCGTACGGGAGCTGCGAGACGAGGAGCTTGCCAACCTTGAACGGTCGGCACAGAACTACATCAACTACGTTGCTGAGTATCGGACACAAGTATGACATCCAAACGCTCTACCTCACTCCGCGGTGCTCTGGTCACCATCCTTGTATCATGCGGCCTTGGTGCCATCCTGATGGTTGTCGCGGCCATGGTTATGGATGAGGCGCTGTACTACATACCGGCTGTGGCCTTTGTTGGGGCTGCAGTACTTGGTTACGTGTTCGTATCGAAGCTCGACGCCAAGATCAATGGTCCGAAACCGTAGTGGATGCCTTCGACGCACTGCCCCGGCTGCGGGATGACATCTCGGTAAGCGTGTTTACCGAAGGTGACGGAAGTCGGCTGTTGCTGCAGGACCCCATGGGTATCGCTGATGGTCCCATTCTGCTGCATGTTGACATGGTCGATATCCTGCAGGCCTGTGACGGCCTCACGACCTATGCCCAACTAGCCCTTGATGCCGATGTTTCCGTCGACGGTGCCGAGATGCTGCGATTGCGGAGCTTTATGGGCCAGCTCTCCACGTTGGGCTTCATGGATGATGCACGGTTTGCAGAGATGCAGGCCACCCAAGAAGCCGAATTCTCCAGGAAGGACGTACGAGAACCCGTCTGCGCCGGATCGTCGTATCCGACGGACGCTGACGAGCTCGCTGTCTTCCTGGCCGACATGCTCGGTCCGGCCGGCACCGCTGCCGATGCGCCCACCACCGCTCGCGGGGCACTTGTACCCCACCTAGACTTTCGCGTAGCGCCGCACGTCTATGGTCCTGCCTTCGCGCCCCTTCGTGGTAGCGATGCCGACCTTGTCGTTATCATCGGCACATCCCATTACTGGTGGCAGCATCCGTTCATCCTTACGGCCAAACACTTCCGTACACCGCTTGGTACGGTCGTCACTGATCATCACCTTGTTGATCGACTGCGGATGGCCTGGGCCGACATTGACCCGTCGCTCGTGGCCCCGACCGACCTGGCACATCGGCCCGAGCATTCCCTTGAGTATCACGTTCTTGGGGTGCAGCACCTGCTGGGCCATCGCCCCGTTCGCATCCTTCCCATTCTCGTCTCAGGATCGTGGACAGGGGACTCCGACGAGCAGGGGGCAGGGC
>JAULYI010000089.1:0-13239 GCA_032117915.1 Kapaibacterium sp. (SeqCode)
CGGACGACACACTATGACCAGAATACGATCTGTACTGATGACGGCGATCGCGGTGATCCTTGCCGCGACGGTTGTGCGTGCTCAGTACAAACCGATCCAATTCAAAGAGTATGACCTGCCGAACGGCCTTCACATCATCCTGCACGAAGATCATTCAGCACCGGTCGTTGCCACCGTACTCCACTATAAAGTAGGGTCGCGCGACGAGGACCCGCGTCGGACCGGCTTTGCGCACTTTTTCGAGCATCTCATGTTCGAGGCCACCGACAATATCACGCGGGCCACGATTGATAAGATGATCAATGGGGCAGGGGGGCAGCTTAATGCATTTACCAGCACAGACCAGACGGTGTATCACTTCGTTGTGCCGTCGAATCAGGTGCGACTTGCCTTGTGGATCGAAGCGCAGCGAATGCGAAAGCTTCATGTTGACGCCATTGGCGTCGAAACGCAGCGTGGTGTGGTCAAGGAAGAGCGTCGCAATCGCTATGAGAACGCTCCGTATGGCAGCCGCTTAGAAAAGACCATGAAGAACATGTTTGCCGGAACGCCGTACGAATGGACGCCGATCGGCTCGGCACAACACATTGACAGTGCAGCCATTCCTGAATTCAAGGCATTTTACGACACGTTCTATCAGCCGAACAATGCGGTACTGGTGGTAAGCGGCGACTTCGACGAGAAGGTCATTCGCGAGACCATCGATGCATACTTTGGAGGATATCAGCGGGCCTCCGACCCGCCGCGTCCGGTCTTTACCGGCATGCAGCCAATTGCACAGGAAGTTCGCGAAACGATCAACGACACCAAGGCGCAGCTTCCGCTGATCCAGATCGCTTATCGCGGTGTAGGTATGCTTGACGAGGATGCAGCAGCGGCGACGCTTCTCACGCGGATCCTCTCCTCGGGTGAGAGTTCACGTCTGCAGAAAGCGCTTGTAGACAGTGAGCAGGTCGCCGTGCAGGCTGCCAGTTTTCTGATGGCTAACGAGTATGGCGGAACCATGTTCGTGCTTGGTGTGGCCTCGCCCGGCAAGGGTGTCGACGCTATCGAGGCATCGATCAATCGTGAGCTACGTCGCGTTATCGATGAAGGTGTGAGTGCATCAGAGCTGACGAAGGCCAAGAACATCTTTGAGGCGCAGTTCATCAATGGTCGGATGGGAGTCTACGAAAAGGCCTTGGGACTGGCCGGTGCATACCGCTTCTACGGTGACACGAAGGCTATCAACGGAGAGCTTGACAAGTATCTCAAGGTAACGGCTGATGACATCAAGCGTGTTGCCAAGAAGATCTTTGATACCAACGGACGCGTCGTTCTCACCTATCTGCCCTCGAAAGGATAACCCATGCCCCTTCCCATCCAATCCCTGTTCCGAGTATTGGTTGTTGTCGTGGCATGCATGGGCATGACCCTGTCTGCTTCGGCTCAAAACACCAAGTCGCCGACGAAGAAGACGACCACGAAAAAGACATCAACCAAGGCCTCGAAATCGAAGAAGTCGGATGCATCAGCGACCGGTACAACGGCACCTGCTGAGGTCCCTCCTGCGGCGCAGGAAGTCCTTGACCTTGGGAAGATGCCTTCGCCGCTGGAAGCAACAACCTTCAGTTTCCCGGCTTTCGAAGAATTCACGGCTGACAACGGATTGCACGTCTTTGTCATCGAGAATCACGAGCAGCCAACCGTCAACATCAACCTGATCATGCGCGGAGGCGAGTCCCACGACGCGAAGGGCAAGGAAGGCGCGGTATCCATGGCGCTGGACATGCTTTCCAAGGGAACCGCTACAAGGACTGCGCAGCAGATCGCAGAGACGCTTGACGGGCTTGGAGCTTCCGTTGGCGGCAGTGTTGGTGCAGAGGCAGTCACGGTCACGGCCTCTTCGCTCAAAAAGCATGTTGATGTTGTCATGTCGGTTATGGCGGACCAGCTGCTAAATCCCAGTTTCCCGGCCGATGAGCTTGAGAAGTTGCGTAAGCAGTATCTCGCCAACGTTGCAAGTCAACGTTCCGAGGCTGATGAACTCGCTCAGGCACTAGCTCGTAAAGTCATTTACGGTCTCGACCATCCCATGGCTCGACGTCAGTCCGAAACCTCGGTTACGAGCATCACCGTCGACGACGTCAAGCGTGCTTACGCTTCGCTCTTCATGCCCAACAATGCCTCGATCGCCTTTGTCGGAGATGTCACCGTCAGGGAAGTCAAGGAATGGCTCAAGAAGCATCTCTCGTCATGGAAGGGCGGACAGGCTCCGAAGCTGACGCTCCCCCCAATGACCGTTGCTCCGCAGGGCGTGTACTACATTCCCCGGAAGGGATCGGTGCAGAGCGCCGTTATCATTACCTCGGCAGCGC
Source organism: Kapaibacterium sp. (SeqCode) (assembly GCA_032117915.1). Classification (GTDB taxonomy): domain Bacteria; phylum Bacteroidota; class Ignavibacteria; order Kapaibacteriales; family Kapaibacteriaceae; genus ZLKRG46. Next base: position 2,358 of record JAULYI010000089.1, read on the forward strand.
CGCCGGTCACAGACCCCAAGTTTGACGCAGCATCCCTGCTGGCCTCGTACATTGGTGGAGGCTTCGGTTCACGTCTGTTTGCGACACTCCGTGAGACCTATTCATGGACCTACTCGCCCTTCGGTTTCGTAACGCGAGGCAAGAACGGTAACCGGTTCTCCGTTGGTGCAGAGGTTCGCACACCGGTCACCGACTCGGCGATCCACGTCATCGTTCGCGAGGTCGCCCAGATCATCAGCGAAGGACCGAACGAGGAAGACCTCATGAGGCAGGTTGCCAATACTGCAGGACAGTACAAGATCGCCTTTGAGAGTGCCGGCACTGTTGCATCGCTGCTCCAGAACGCTTGGCAGCAGGAGCGTCCTCTAGACGACGTAAAGAACCAGATCGGTCGTATCGAGCTGGTCGGTGTCGGTGACGTTCAAGAGATGGCGGCCCGGTACATGGGGCTGTTTGACCTGCGGATTGTCGTGGTGGGCGACCCCTCTGTGCGCTCCAAGCTGGAGCAGTTTGGAACCATCAACGAGTTTACGCTCGATGTCGAACCCGCGTCGGCAGGGGAGTACGAACCGGTACCAATGACCGTCAGTGAATTGGTCAGCAAGTACGCAGAGGCAATGGGCGGCCGCGCGGCTCTTGAATCCGTTACATCCGACCTTATCGCCGGCTCCGTCGAGCTGACGGTTCAGGGCCAGCGCATGAGCGGCACCTTCGAGCAGCGCCAGCAGGGGAACACGAAGTATTTCTCTATGATCGATCTAGCGATGATGAAGCAGGCAAGCTGGTTCGATGGCGCTACGGCATGGACGTCAATTGGTGGCGGTGCTCCAACCATCGCACCGGATGATCAGCGTGAGCAGCTTCGTGCTGATGCCATCATCTTCCCGGTCCTCGGCTTTGGTAATGCGGAGCGGGCAGCGCAGATCAAGGGCAAGCGCAACGGTCTGGTTGTCGTAGATGTAACATCTGCCTCCGGTCGAGCCGAGCGCTACTTCTTTGATGCCGAAACGTGGCTGCTGTCGCGCGTCGAGTTCGAGGAGCAGACGCCAAACGGTCCGCTGACGGTGGTGACGACCTATACTGACTACGCCATTGTTGGTTCCGTGAAGATGGCCAGCACGATCACCATGAGCAATCCCATTTACTCGCTCACGGTCAAGGGCACGCATCAGATCAATCAGCCTTTCGATGATGCCGCATTCCGTCCGACAGAGTAACGGCAAAGGGGCAATGCAATTCCTGGATGTTTTTCGCGCCATGGTGCTCGCCGTGCGACTACCATGGCGTCTTGCTGAATACGCCGACCGGCGTGCGCTTACCTTCTTTGCCGTTGCTGTGCTCAGCGTGACGGCATGCAAGGTCTGTGCGGCATATCTCACGGCCGAAGATCCACAGCTTGTTGCAGAGTCCGCTCTGCTTGCGCCGTCATCCACTGAGCAGCCCCAGGTCGATCTTCAGCAGCCTAAGCGCCTATTCACTGCGGTGCTGGGTGGAGCGGTGTTTACGACGATCGTATCGACAGCGGTGCTTGCCGGCCTGATGATGGTCATCGGCCGCTTCCTCACGGATCGGTTCTACCTGTTCCGTCACGCCATCATCGTGACATCCGGTGCTGCCTCAATAGCAATCATTCGGATTGTCCTGGAGACATCCCTGCAGCTCGTGACGCATTCGGCACGGTGGGGACCGCATCTGGGTCTCGTAATCGATCCCACAGGCACTCCGTATCTCTTTGCGGCCCTCCAGCGCGTCGATCTCCTCGGTCTATGGGAGTATCTGGTGGCCGCAGTCGGCCTTGTTGGTACGCAGGGCCTCCACCGTCGCTATGGCTACATCGTTGGCTTGGTAGCCTGGCTTGCCAGCGTTGTTCTACTCGGCGGTGCCACGGGCGTAGCCTCCCTCGTCTCCGGAATCGGCCGCTGAACACCGCTTCCCAGCCTCCCGCTGGTGTAACAACTTGCCAGGTCCAAGGGTCAAGAATGAAGGATTACCACCAACGACGTTGATCCTGACCTAGGGAGTACGACGTTCTGCGAACATGGCATGCACGACCACCATGGAGCGTGGAAAGGACCGTGAAAACACCTTTCCACATCCCGATCACCCTCGCATGTCAGGTCGCAAAAGTTGGTATATTTGGCCTCTTCATTCTTGGGGAACCTATGCTGCGATTTGCTACGCCTTTCGCCTTCGCTCTGTGTACGCTCCTTGTTGGGCCCAGTGTAACAACTGCTCAACGTGCCCCTGTGCGTCCGGAAGCCATTCCGTCAACCGGAACCACCTGGCCCAAGCCAGGATTTGCCATTGCACCCTTGCCGATGCATCACATCGACGATGTCGTCCGTGATGTTCGCAGCGCTGCCAATGTAACACGTCTGCCGAAGGTCGTCGATGCCACAACGCAGGAAGCCGCTCCCGGCGTCCTCGTCGGCAAAACGTACTACGACTTCCAGACGAACGGCGCCATGGCGAACCGTCTGTCGTTCTTTGAGGACGGCGGCGAGAAGTACGTACAGATGCTCTGGATGGTTTCAGAGGATCCCACGCGTGAAGCTGCTACGGGCGCTCTCGGTGCCAATCCGGCCCGTGGCTCCTTTTACAGCTACATCGACGTCTCAAATCCTGCCGAACCGATCCTTGGCATCGACAAGTGGAAGCGCATCGAGCCGGACCGTGCCGGCTGGCCAAGCATCGTCCAGTTCTCGGACGGATCCGTCGGTACACCCTCGCACGTTCCCGTGCGCTTCTGGCGTAACGGCTCCGTGGGTGACGAAGTCTTCGTTGGTGGCGTTGTGCCCTCGAGCGGTGACGAAAAGCTCTGGCCCCGTGCTGCCGTTGGTAATGACGACGTCATTCACCTGATCTACAGCAGCCGATCGGCAGACAATACGATCTCCCAGGTCTACTACCGCCGTTCGACCGACTTCGGCGAGAACTGGGAACCTGAGATTCAGTTTACCGGCACATCCGGCCTTGGCTCATCACAGACAAGTCCGCTGTATAACAGCCTTGGCGGCGATACCTATGCTGTGGCCGCCCGCGGCGATACCGTTGCGGTGCTCTACCTTGACAATCCCGTTCGTCAGCTTTGGCTTCGTCTCTCGACTGACAATGGTGCAACATGGCCCCTTGAGAACACGCGCGTGCTGTTCGGTCCGCAGTGGACGGAGATCGACTCCTCGAACTACACAACCGACGGTGTTGACAGTGTGCTGATCAAGACGGATACGGCCTTGACGCCGGGTAATGACATTGACGTCATCATCGACTCGAAGGGCACCGTCCACTACGCCTTCTCCGAGCATTACAGCTCGGTCGAATGGCGCCGTCAGGCCGATCAGACCAATCGTAGCGGAACCATCTACACGGACATGGTCACCGACCAATCATTCGTTGGTGCCGGCATGTGGTATGGTAACACGGGCGACAACATGGTGTACAAGATGGCACCTGTTGGCGGTACTGAGGGCTGGGATGGCGTTGGCAAGTTCGTCAACCGTCGATTCTACTCCGGTGGCAGCCGTTTCCCGCAGTTTGGTATCGATGCGCAGGACAACCTGTACATGACCTACTCTTCGTGCAAGTCCGGTGATTTCGAACCCGTCGAGATCGACACGACGCCGACCTTCACCCAGGGTGAAACAGACACGCTTAGCACCGTTGACGGCTTGTTCGGTCACATCTACATCACGCACAAGCTGGCCGGCTATCCCGCATGGTCCGCACCGGTCGATCTTACGCCGGAAGGACGCAACTGTCTGTTCCCGACGATGGCAGACAATGTGCTGGACGGTCAGATGTACATCGCCTACTCGCACAATGAGACACCGGGCGATCACGTGACCAATACTGAGCTTCCGGAAGAATTCACGAGCATCAACTTCATGGTTGTGCCGACATCCCGCCTGAACGTCATCAATAGTGTTGACGACGATGGTGATGCTCTTGCGTCAGCCATCAGTGTCTCGCCCAATCCTGCCAATGAGAACGTAACGGTCCGCTTCGACGGCATCAACGCGTCGAACATTACCTTGTCGATCGTCTCCTCGCTCGGTCAGACCATGATGACGTCTACGTCACCAGCCGGTCAGATCGCTCATGGAGTCACCATTGCAACCCAGGATCTGCCCACGGGTACGTACCTGGTTGTTGTCGAAGCAGATGGTCAGCGCGCATCGCGCACGCTGAGCATCGTCCGTTAATCCATCGTCCACTACGCCGAAACCACAAGGAGTCACATCCATGTTCCTTAGAGTACTCACTGTCCTCGCGACGTTTGCCATTGCAGCAGGACCGGCACTTGCCGGTATCCACGGCATTCTTTCCGGCAAGGTCGTTGATAAGGATAAAAAGCCCCTAAGTGGTGCCACCGTCCGTGTGCTTGGCACAACAAAAGGCGGCATAACTAAGGCCAACGGTAAGTTCACGATCGTCAACATCGTCGCGGGTAGCTACGATGTGCGTGTCACGGCTGTTGGATATGACACCGTCACAAAAAACGTGCGGATCAACGCTGATCAGACCGTCTCGGTCGATTTTACGCTGACGCAGGGTGGCGGTAAGCTCATGGCTGACGTTGTCATCCAGGGCAACCGCGAGCTTGTACGCTCAACGGACGTTGGAACGGACCGGGTGCTTGACACCAAAGCACTGACATCGGTTTCGCGTGACAACGTTGCCTCGGCGCTTTCGCTGCAGGCCGGTATCACAGCCTCCGGCAACTCGTTCGTTGTGCGCGGTTCGCGTACGACGGAAACGCAGGTGCTGGTTGACGGTCTTGCCGTGACGGACCAGTTCACTGGTGGTCTCGGTAACTCCGGTGCCACGGTATCAGCTGCGATGCCTAGTCCGTATGCAACAGAGCAGGTACAGGCAAAGACCGGCGGTTTCGGTGCTGAATACGGCAATGCCACGGGTGGTGTTGTGAACACCGTTGTTCGTACGGGACGCGATGACCGCTTTGAAGGCTTGCTTGCATGGCGTAAGGACGTACCCTTCCTCTTTGGGAAGGCAGGCAATGGTGTTGAGTCTGGATATCCTCTCGAGGATCTTGTCGACGTCACCTTCAGCGGTCCGCTCGGCCTTGGTGGTTCGACGTTCTTTGTTGCCGTCCGTAACACCTATCAGAACCACCGGAACTTTGACCTTCAGGTCATGGACCCCATTGGCAACAACCTTGGTCTGCCGCCGAACAATCGTACATGGTCGCGAAACATCACGGGCCGTATGCGCTTTGAGTTCACGCCACAGATCACCATGCTTGTTGGTGGTATGTATGGTCTCGTCAACGGTGAACGCCACGGCTGGGGCTGGCTCTACGCCAACGATGAAGGTGTCAGCGTCGATAACGCAGGCCTACCTATCCTTGATGCCAACGGCAATGTTCAGACGAATGGAATTCCCACGCGTAACGCCAAGCAGATCGTTGTGCAGGAGTTCAGCGACAACGCCTTCGCACAGATCAACCACCAGCTCGGCATGAATACGTTCTACGAGCTTCGTGTTTCCGTCAATGGTAAGACGACAGAGACGGGCCGCCGCAAAAACGCAGATCAACCCGATCTGTTCACAGGTTGGGAGCTTTACTATCCCGTCGATAACCTTAGCATCTCCGATACGCTGTACGTCGAAGGTCCTAACTCTATCCTTGACGCGTACGACTACATCCGTACGACGCGTCGCACAGAAGATGGTCTGCTCAACGCAGAGGTCACGGCTCCCAATCCGCTCACAGGATACACGGAAGGCCCGGCTGACGCATACTCGACAGCTAATCCTTACGGTCTCATCAATTACTTTGTTGCCAGAGGCAATGAAGGGGGCGTTGACTTCCGTCGTGCGCGATTCGTGCAGGTTGACGGAAACATCACGTCAAACCTTGAAGTTGGTGAGACACGTCACGTCTTTAAGGCCGGTGTCGAAATGCGTTTCATGACGCTGTCGCGTCACTTCAACTCCAACCCTTGGGATGGCTCGCCCTTCTATGACGTGTACGGATCGGACTACGGCGGTAATCTCTATCTGAAGGTCAACCCCGAACTGCCATACACGCAGATCGCCAAGGATCAGTCGGAAAAGCCCTACACGCCCATCACCGGCGGCCTGTTCGTTCAGGACCAGATCATGTTCAAGGGTCTCGTCTTCACGCCGGGCTTGCGCTTTGACTATCTGAGCACGGACGCGTTGTATCGTACCCAGTACGACCGCTTCTATCCGTACGGTTCCGAAGTTGGATTCTCGAAGGCCGACCCGAAACTCTACGTTTCGCCACGTATGACGATCACGTATCCGATCACTGAGCGTCAGAACGTCCGTCTTGCTTACGGTATCTACTACATGGCTCCGCCATTTGCCGAGTTCTACGATTCGTTCAACGCCGTTCAGCTTCGCGGTAGCCAGTCCCTTGGCAATCCCAACCTGGAAATGCAGCGAACAAATCAGTACGAAGTGTCGTACAATCATCAGCTGAACGACGATCTGGCATTGACGGCCACTGGCTTCTACAAGGACATCTACAATCAGTCCGGTCTGGCGTTCGTGCGTATCACCCCGATCCCGTTCTACCAGCGTGTTCTGTCCGACTACGGTACGGCTCGCGGTGTCGAGCTTACCCTGCAAAAGCGTACGATCGACAATTGGGGCTTCAACCTGAATTACACGCTGCAGTCGGCCACCGGAACGGCAAACAATAGCGGTACCGCTGCTGCCATCGACCCGCAAACAGAAGAGCCGGCACTTCCGATCGAACCGTTCCCGCTTGGTTTTGACCGACGCCATCGCATCAACGCTGTGGTGAACTTCGAATGGAATGAAGGAGAAGGACCCCGTATCGGCGGTATCCCCTTCATGGAGCGCTTCTCGGTGAACTTCTCGGGATTCTGGCAGACGGGTCTTCCGTACACGCCGGTTGACGGTCGCGGTCAAGCGGCTGGCCAGCTGAACTCGGCTCGCTTCCCATCAAACTGGAATTCAGAACTGCGTATCATCCGTACGATTCCGCTCTCGGGAATCTTTGGTGGCAATACGTCCATGGACGTGTACATGGACTTCTTCAACCTGTTGAACTACACGGGTGCCATTGCATTCTACCCGCGTACGGGCAGTCCGGATAATGACGGTGCCGCTCTGCTGCGTCAGCCCGGTGACTTCCCCGCAACGGCCTACTTCAAGACAGGTGACCCCGGACGGAAGGAAACGTTCTCTACGGCTCAGTACGACCGCGTTGGACGCCGTCTGTACAATGAGCGCGTGGACTTCAACCGCGATGGTATTCAAACGCCGGACGAGACGTATCGCGGCTATCAGGAATATGTCGCTACGGTTGTAAGCCTCCGCGGAAACTATCAGGATCCGCGTTCGGTCTACTTCGGTGTCCGTTTCCGCTTCTAATCACCTCGCCAATTACAAAAACGAAATAATGTCAATTCACGGAGTCATCATGAACATCCGTTGGTTCCATCGGGTCACGGCGGTTGCGATCCTCGCGCTTGGAGTACTCTCCGGTAGCGCCGTCGCCCGCACGAAGGATCCGCTCAAGGCCAAGGACACGAAGGGCGGCAGCGAACAACTGCAGCGCACACCGAGATCTGTTTTTGACCAGCAGACGAACATCGTTTCGAACTTCGCCTTTGCCATCACGAACTACGGCATCTTCGGCCTTGACGTCGTGAATAGTCGTGGTGCCGGAGTCTGGCCACGCGGCTCGCAGAACCAGTACTTGTTTGGTGCAGGTGCATGGTTTGCAGCCCTCAAGCGTCCCAAGGGTTCGAATGAACTTCGTAAGCGCGTGATCGTCGGATACAATCCGAACTCCGGTGACAGCTGGATGGTGCCTGGTTCGATTGATGACGGACTCGAGGTCCAGAACACAGCCGAAGGTCTTTACAAGAATCGTCTGTATTTCTCGACGGATTTCAACGTTGCCAGTGGCCAACCCTATGAGAGTAATGCTGCTCTCACGAACTGGCCGTTGTGGGATACGGAGTCGAAAGACACCTTGCGCTTCAATAACTACTACGGTGGTTACGTAAATGATGTCACGTTGCGCGAGAAGGGCATCTATCAAAAGGGTCCGGCCTTTATCTCGGAAGAAGACATCTTCTGCGTCTATAAGGACACAGACCTGGAGCGGTACGAAGGTGGTGCGGCCCGTCGATCAGCCGAGGGATATCCGCTTGGATTCCAAGTCGAGCAAACGATGTACTCATGGGGCTTCGGCGACTACGCAGACATGGTATTCGTGAAGTACCTCTTCATCCACCCGAAGCAGTTCCAGGATACGCTGTTCCAGTGCTGGATGGCATCGGTCATTGACGTTGATATTGCATTGACGACGAATTCGCAGTTGGGCGCCGATAATGACCGTGCACGCTACTTCACGGAAGATCCGGACCTCAACCTTGCTGTTCAGTGGACGAATGGTAATCGCGGTGAAGCCGGTCGCGGCTTTGGTTACCTTGGTTTCAACTTCCTTGAGAGTCCGGCAGTTGATGCCGATGGATTCCTTCGTAAGGATGCACGGAAGTTCCCGGTTCAAGAGCAGCTCGGCTTGCAGACCATGCGCAACTGGCCGATCACGTTTGACCCGATCGAGAACGAAGAGCGCTACAACTTCATGTCGTCACGCGACAAGGATGGCGACCAAGGCGCGGGTGACCGCCGCCTTATGATGGCAACGGGACCGTTCAACGTACGCCCGGGTGACAGCGCCCGTATTGTCGTTGGTATCGTCCTGGGCTCGACCGCCCTTGGCGGTGATGCCTCGGGTGAAGTTGCAGACATGGGTGAGCTTATCCGCAAGGTTCGCTTTGCGCAGTTCGTGTATGACAACAACTTCCGTGCTCCTACTCCTCCGGATCCTTCCGACATCAAGGGAATGCCTTCGCCGGATCTTGCCGTTCAGGTCCCTGCCTCGGGACATCTCCCGTTGAACAACGCCGTTGTTATCCAGTGGGATTCAACAGCCGAACTTTCCGTTGATACCCTTGAGCGCGGTCTTGACTTCCTTGGCTATCGCATCTATCGCGCACGCCGTCCGGACCTTGATACGTATGACATTGACGAGATCGCCACGAAGCGCCGTAGCCCCCTGGCATGGAAGCAGATCGGCGCACTCGCCATCCCGAGTCCCTTTCTCAAGAGTGCTGCGATCTCTGGAAACTCCGGTGTACGCATCGATGAGTTTGAAATTGCAGATCCCATCAAGCCGGGTCAGCGTAAGTTCCTTATTGCACGTTCACCTTCTACGGCCGGCCCCTGGGGTAAGTACTTCACGGAACTGCTGAATGCCCGCCCCGCGACCTATCGTGTGCAGGCCAAGGCAGACTCGACGCTTGATGTGAACAGGTTCGACACGTTCGACAAGGCCCGGTTCGTCTATCTGACCACTCAGTTCGAAGATCTGCCTCGCGTCCGTCGCGGATCCGCAGCCGGTGGTGCATTCGGTGGCACGTTCCTGCTTGATACGAATGAAGCGAAAGCTGCCAAGGACTCGCTCATCAAGCTCATTCAGGGTCGTCGTGTAAAGATGGAGCCGATCCTGTTTGCTGATACGGTACAGTTCGACTCTGCGGGAACAACCATCACGCGAAACATTCGACGTCCTTGGGAAGAGACGAGCACTATTCGTCAGGGTGTCATCGCGCCGTACATGCGCAGTCTGCGCGGAGGAAGGTTCCTTGGCGCGCGCACGTTCTACGATGACGGCGACGACAATTTTGACGGTCGGATCAACTATTCTACGAATCCGTTGCAGTCCGAGAAGCTCATCAATAACGTTGATTACTTCTACGCCGTTCGTGCATTTGATGAAGGTGACTATCTGTTGCCGACACCATCCAAGATGAACGGTAAGGCCGTTGGTCTTCCCAACGTCACCTCTGCCCGACCGGCAGCGTCACGTCCCGGTGATGCACCCTCGGTATCGCTCAATGTCTCCGACGAAATGCGCGACCGCCTGGGCGGCATCTACAACGTACGTATGCTGATCAAGGAGCAACAGCGTTTCAATCAGCTGTTTGCCGGTCGGAACCTCGAACTCGAGTTCTACCGTGAATGGTCCAGAACCGATGGTGATCAGAATCCTCAGACAACGGAAGATCAGATCGGCCTGTATGGCGTCACGATGATCCTTCGCGATAAGGATTCACGTCAGCAAGTTGGCGCATGGTCGTCGTTGCTGCCGCCAGAGCTGTGCCCATCGGTAAATGTCTTTACGCGTCGCGGCGGTGCACCGGGTTACTTCACCGAGAACTCAAGCACGTGGGTTGACACAGCAGAAGTTCGCATCGACACGATCTACACGGATCCGATCCGCATTGATACGGTTGACTTCGGCTTGCCGGACAATACGGACAAGCTGATGCGCTATGGTACGTATACATCCGATGCTGCCTGCTTTGGTGCTTCGGGGTATGCCCTTGGCGTCGTCGGCATTGCCTTTGACTATGCCATCGAGCAGTGGGGCGGAGCGTACCGCAAGCAACAGCTTGGTGAAGTTGTGAGCGGTCCTTCCGGTATCTACGTTGGTGGCTCGCGAAGCACGCCGGCCACGTACAGTGTCTCGGAGGACAACCTGGCTCCGGCATACTTCGAGGTCCCGTTCGAGGGTTTCCAAGCCATGTGGGAGTCCAGCCATAACAATGGACCGGGCGTTTATGAGCTTGAATTCTCCGAAGGTGGAACAGAGACGATTGTGACGTCATTCCGCATGTCCGACCGCACGGGTGATGCACCGGGCAAGTCTCCGATCGTGCGATTCGAAAACGTGCCATTCCTGAACGTCAAGTTGCGTAACGTCAACGAGTACAAGCGCCAGGATGTGGTCAATGGTCAGCCTACGGACGTAACCGTCAGCTATGCGAAGGTGCCCTACAGCCATACT
>JAULYI010000090.1:0-6661 GCA_032117915.1 Kapaibacterium sp. (SeqCode)
TTGGTGACGACAGCGCGAGGGACACACCTCTTCCCATTCCGAACAGAGAAGTTAAGACTCGTTGCGCCAATGGTACTGCATCTGAACTGGTGTGGGAGAGTAGGTAGTCGCCAGGTCTTTTTTCCGAACACCCCGTTTCGCTCACGCGTTTCGGGGTGTTCTCGTTTGCCCCCCCCCTCTCCCCGGGCGACCACATAGGGTCTACAACACGACGATCGGGATAGGCCCACGCTTCATCGTGGGCTCGTGGCGAATGGAACCCACACACCACGCGACCACGCACCGGTCGCCCCTACGTTCAGGGCCGGCCGTTGTTTTTACGAGGTAACTTTCGCCATATCCGACGGTTGGTTCCTCTATTCGCATCATAAACGTTCAGTGTTCATGCTCTACCTACGCCGATGTATTGTGCTGTCAGCGATCGCCGCTGTTACGTGTCTCTTACAGGTCATGCCAACACTCGCGCAAGAGCCGGAGTGGATGGCCCGTATTCCCAAGTACTTCCGCCTGAAAGGCGGTACGTCTACGCTTAGCAGCGACAACACGCGGAACATGATCATGTTCGACGGCGGAGCGTATGACACGTATGTTACGCCCGATAGCGGTGCTACATGGCGCAACGTGTTCGAACGCAAGATGTTCTTTATCGATGTGTCGTCCACGTGGACGATCGATCAGCGCGGACGCTGGTATTACTTCGGACGTGTCTATGGGAAGCTGAACATGAATCTGGTGAGCGAGGATGCAGGTGCAACCTTGCGATATCTGTTTCCGGACTCGTCGATCTTTGGAGATCGGTTCGACTTCAGAGAGCAGATCCCTCGTCTTGTGCAACCCGACGCACTGGTCTTTGACAACACCTCCGTGACGGGCTCAACACAGGGTCTGATCGTGACCACCGATGCGGGTAGGTCCACAAAGCTGATTCCTGTTGGCGGAACCTACTCCAAGGTCAACTTCCGCATGGTGAAGCCGGGAGTCATGAGCTGGCCCGTCGAGCAGTTTGTAGGTACCTACGAAGTGTCGATGGCTACGGGCGAGAAGACAAAGGTGGATGTTCAGCCGCGAAACGTCTACGTACGTCTGCAAGACAACACCGTGGTGCAGATAACGACCGATACGTTGAAGATCCAACGTCCGGGTGATTCGGCGTTCTTGAACATCACCACATTTCGTGATCCCGTTACAGACACGCTGCGACGTCTGTCGATCAGAGACATCCATCTGATCACCGATACAATGGCCGTGGTCTATGGTGCCTACGGCGAGGTCTTCACCGTTGGCCAACACCACGACCTGCGCGTGGCCAGCGCTCCTGCGCGCTACTCGAACTTCCAGGCAGTCACCGCGGCAGGCCTGTTCGGCGACCGATTCATGGTAACAACCTGCGTCCCCGAAGGAACGTCGGCGAAGGGCTTCATCCACACGGTCATCAATACTCGAACCGGTGCCGTTGCCATACACGAGCGCCCCGGTGCAACAAAGCCACCTGTGTACGAGAATGAGCCGGGCAATCAGCAGCGCGTCCTTCCAATTACGGACTCCATCTGGCTGGCCAGTCTTTTTTACGGCGAGTTCATGCGAACAACGGATGCCGGACGGACGTGGCGCATGGTTGACAACATCGACCGAGACAAGCAGTGGGGAGAAACATGGGTTGGCATCAATCGACTGTTTCCGGCTGCGGATGGAGGCCTGCTGCTGATCTCCGAGGGTAACCGCGTCATGTCGCAGCCGTCGCCGGGCGAACCTTGGACAGTAACGCTTCTTGGCCCGTTCTCACACAGAATTCGTACCGGCTCGGATGTCACAGGCCTCTTTACAAGAAGGTCGCTGGTGTTCGACGAGGATTTTGGCACTCGATATCGTCATCGCTACGGTCCCTCCACGCTGTTCGTGCCCAATGCAAACGAGATGTGGGTGAGCGGCGATGCCTTACTGCGGTATTCGTCCGACGGCAGGTTCATTGACACGTTGCTGCCACGAACATCACGATTCGTCAAACAGGTCACTCCGAAGATTATCGCATCAGCCATGGACTCCCTGTACTTCACCTTTAATGGTGGCCGCGAGTGGGTCTATGTAGGTGCCACATTGCCACGACGTATCGTCAACAAGGACACTACTCGGGCAGCGGTCGGTGACATCGTCGAAGCAGACAATGGCACCCTTATCGCCGGTCTGCGCGGTATGACGGTACTCGACAGTCTGGACGTGCAGTACGACAGCATCCCCGGAGGCATTGTCATCAGCACAAACAGCGGCGATACGTGGGTCAGAACCGGCCCCGACATCGACTCCAATGCCTACGTCTCGTCCTTGCACCGCACCGCAAAAGGTACCATCCTGTGTGTCGTTTCTGACGTTCGCATCCGCCCATGGAGGATGTCGCCGGTTGACGGATCAATCATCCGAGTGAGTCCGCTCTCGCTAAGGCCTGAGAACTACGTGCTCGAACAAAGCGACATCTACCGATCGACCGACAATGGCACAACATGGCAACGCGTGTATTCCTTCCTGGACCGGCCAAGTCTTGGTGCTACCGACATCCGTTTCGCCGATATGCCGGACGGTCGTGCCGTGGCAATCCACCCGTCCTTTGGTATCGCTATCTCTGCCAATGACGGCCAGCGGTGGAGCATTGGCGACCCGCTCAACGTGAGCGGATCCTTGGCCATCAACGACATGGTGTTCACTCCCGACGGATACGCCCACCTTGCCACCAGCGAAGGCTATCTTCGCATCAAGGTCGAGAACATCGTCTCCGTACAGGACCGTCAAGGGGCAGTGGGCAACCTAACGGCATACACGCTGCGCGACGGAACGCTGCGCGTCTCATCCGATGAGGAACTCACCGGCATTACCGTGCTCACGCTCGACGGTCAAACCGTTGCCACAGTTACCAAGCCCTGCTTTGTGGCCGACATCCCAACGTCGAATCTGGCCAAAGGCGCATACCTCGTAATCGGCACCACGCCGCGCGGCGTACAACGCACGCTGATCATGCGGTAACAAGGCAATGGCCCCCGGCCTTGGCCGGTTGCAAGGCGGAACGAAAAAGACGCAATTGCCACCAATGTAAGCGTGGTGCACGGAGGTTATCTTTGGGGACATGAACCGTGTACTGTTTTGTTGTCTGCTGCTATGCATGGGAGCCGCAGACACACACGCGCAGCGTGGGCGCGTGACGCATCATTTTGCGCAGCCAACAGAGGCTGAGTTGCGCCAGGCGATCGCGGCGATGAAGGCCGATAGTCGCTGGCCTGCGAACGCACAGATCATCACGATCGGATATCGTGATCAGCCGAAGGATAGTCTTCGTGGAAGGACTGACGGATCGGGGCCACGGGCCGCGCAGGCGGTGGTGTATGCCCCTCAGCAGTTGATGACGTACGAGATTACCGTGAACCTTCGGACGATGCGCGTGAGCGAGGTCGTCATGCGTAACGACGTCCATCCTCTGCTTACTGCTGCCGATGAACGGCGTGCTGATTCTGTGGTGCGGGCGCACGCAGGGTGGCTTGGTGCTCTGGAACGTCGCGGCCTGCGTGCAGACGTTGTTGCGAATGTGATCCACGCAAGCGGTTCACCGATCAACGCGTTCCGGCAACGGCTGCTCTATGTGACAACGTACGAGGGCCGTCCGGGTGCACCAATGCTCGACAAACCTGTGTCAGGCCTACGATGTCTGGTCGATGTGACGAATGCCCGTGTGATGCTGTTCATCGAGCCGCCTCTGTCAGCGATCGCCCCTTTACCGCGAATACCGGCAGAGATAAAGCGACAGCGCGTAGTTGGAGGTTCGGTTGCGGGACGTAAACCGTGGACGTTTGATGGTGGGCGCTTTCGCTGGAAGGAATGGTCCTTCGCTGTGATGATGAGTCCCCAAGAAGGACCGGTACTCTATGACGTTCGACGCTCCGAAGGCTCGCGCGAGCAAAGCGTTGCATGGCGCGTATCTGTGTCGGAGCTGCTTGCCACGCAGAACGATACGACTGCCGCCATAACATGGAAGCATGAGTTCCTTGTTGGCGAACATGGCATCGGCGCGCATGCTCGCACGCTGGTAGCAGATGTTGATGTGCCAGCGTCAGCGCAGCTCCTGTCCATGGCAACAGCCACCGAAGATGGTACCGTGCGCATGATACCTGCGGTCATGGCCGTGTATGAGCGAGATGCTCTCAATGGCAGTGATCTTGCCAGTATGATGATCGGTGGAACGACGACGTCAAACGAACTCGTGATCACGGCCAGAGCTACTATCGCCCATCACGATATTACGATCTCATACATCCTGCATGCCGATGGCGCCATCACCGTTGATGTGGGTGCCGGCGGCACTCCGTGGATACACGCTGATGCAGCATCACGAACCGCCGCAGAGGAAGGACAGCGCTATGAACCGATGCAGACCGTTGTTGCTTGCCTGCGCATGGACATGGATGTTGCCGGTGTACGAAACGCCGTTACCGAAGTGGACAGGATCGATCAACGACGAGATGTGCTTGGGCGCAATGGTCGGCACGTCGATGTCACGGAGTTCCGATTTGAGCAGGAGGCTCGTAGGAATGCCGATCCTGACGTTGACCGGTATTGGATGATTCGTCAGACTGCTTCGCTCGATTCCGATATGGTCGCAGCAGTTGAGACCGCAGCCTATGTTCTTGAGCCATCGCCACAGCCCCATGTCGATCGCAGTGCTTGGTTGACCGCAAGACCACGGGCGCATTATGCAGCATACGACTGCTGGACAACGGTGTATCAGCCATCAGAGCTGTTTGCCGCCGGGCCCTATCCGAATCAAGCAGTGGCTGATGACGGACTTAAGAAGTACATAGCCAACAATCAACCACTCCATGGTCGTGATCTGGTACTGTGGCATACCTTGCCCATCCGTTGCATTCCCGGTACGGCCGATCGACCACGTATGGTGCCACGCCATGGCAGCGTGACGCTGCGGCCGGTGTCAAAGTGACGCTGTGCCGTCAACGATGCGATGCTTGAATCGTTGATACATGAAGCCCGCTGCCAGCAGGATGGCTCCCAGCGCAATGAATGAGACGATCCGATACGGCTGCTCCAGGAAGGACAGGTCGTATAGGAAGACCTTGAGGATCGTGACCAAGAGGAGCACGAGCGCTCCAACGCGTACGGCCGACAAACGCCTGGCAAAGCCGAAGATCATGAGCATGATCGAATAGACGATCCAGGTGCCGGACATCCTAAGATGGAAGCGATTCCATGCGTCATCGACGGCAGACCAGGCCTCAAGATCGCGCAGCTGGTGCATGATGATCACCTCCGGCCAGACAACTTCGATGGTGACGAAGACCAGCGAGAACGCCACAACGGCGATTCCTGCAATGATGCGCCTGACGCGCGTCGTGATAAATGTTGTCGGCGATGTCTGCACCAGCACTCCTAGTAGTGTTGCACCTATGATGACACATCCTGTAAGCGTGCGCAGACTCAGCAACGGCTGAAGTACCGATGGGTTGGGCACGTCTGACGCATGCGTAAGCCACCAAAGTGCACCTACCACCAGGCCTGCCAAGCCGGCATAGACGGCAGACTCGTCACGCAGGCGGTCGCGAAGCACGAGCAGCAGCACGGCGACTACAACGCTTGCCATCGCAGCAAGCGCATGGCCCTGTGCGATGAGAACAGCATATAGGTTCGTACCTGTCGTACCGATAGTTACATCATGAGCATGTCCAGCAACAGCATCGAATACCTCTCGGTGCACTGCCAGAACCAACGCTAGATAGCCGATGCTCCTGATGACGGAGATGGCTTGTCGCCAAACGGCGGACGTTACCTCGAACAGCCGCGTGCCGATGATCAGCGCAAGGCCGCCCACATCGAGTGCGGCCATCCGCAGATTGATCACTGCAGCGTAGTCCACCGACGTGATACCGATCGACCGTTCATCAAGGATGGCTGTAAGCACACCGAGTAGCGTGACAAGCAAGGCCACCACCGATGTGATAGGCCATTGTTTAGCGTTTGCAGCTACCTGTCTGCGCAGGATGAACACGGCACTCACACCAAGGACAGACCAGCCGACCGCCTCTGCAAAGGCATCAGCTTCGTAGCCGATACCCCACGTAAGCACGAACAGTCCCAGCACTTGATGGATCGTTGCTGGGGCAGCAGCACCGATTCGCTGATAGATGACGGAGGTACCAACCAGCAAGAGGCCCACCAATACCGAAGCAAGCTCGTTCTGCCACACCACCGTCGTGTCGATCGCCACAAGGACGGCAGCGAACATGACGACGATATGCGTGCTAACGAACACATGACGAAGCGCTTTGAATACTTCTTCACATCGCCGTATCGACAGATAGAAGAAGGTCATCCCAATCAGCAGACCAAGTGCAGCGAAGATGGTTGCCTGGACAACATCCCGTGATGCCATCGTGTCTCTGCTATTCGTCCATAGCAGCCACCAAAGCCATGTTCCGATGTAGGAGATCGCACTGACGGCGTTCCATCGTGGTCGATAGAGCGCAATAGTGAACAGGCCTGCAGAGAGTGCGGAGAGGTAACCAAACAGACCCACGGTATGCATATCGCCCGTGGCCAGCCACGCCGGCGTCATCATACCCGCAACAGCTGCCATGATGCCAATGAAGTGTGCATCATGGCGCAAAGCAAC
>JAULYI010000091.1:0-1702 GCA_032117915.1 Kapaibacterium sp. (SeqCode)
AGCTGGCCATTCTGATCGAAACCATGCGTCGGGAGGGCTTTGAGTTCGCAGTGTCACGTCCGGAAGTCCTCTTCCGTCGTGATGCCAACGGCACCCTGATCGAGCCCATTGAACACGTTACGGTTGACGTTCCCGAGGCCCATGTGGGAACAGTTATCGAAAACCTTGGACGCCGTAAGGGTGAAATGACAGCTATGACGCCGGGTCTGGATGCTGTCCGTACAGAGTTCTTGGTACCCGCACGCGGCCTGATCGGCTTCCGTACGGAATTCCTGACGGCAACGCGTGGCGAGGGTGTTCTGCACCATACCTTTGATTCGTATCAGCCCTTCAAGGGACCGATCTCCGGACGTATGCGTGGCGCCCTGGTCTCCATGGAAACCGGCCCTGCAACGTCCTACGCCTTAGAGATGGTACAAGAGCGTGGCGTCCTGTTCGTCTCCCCCGGCACGCAAGTGTATGAGGGCATGATCGTTGGTGAAAACGCACGGGAAGACGACCTTACGGTGAACGCTTGTCGGACCAAGCATCTTACGAACATGCGGGCCAGCGGTTCCGATGGATTAGCACGATTGGAAACGCCACGAACACTATCGCTCGAACAATGCATCGAGTTCTTGGAAGACGACGAGCTGCTCGAAGTGACGCCGCAGAACGTTCGCCTTCGCAAGAAGATCCTGGATTCCACGATGCGTCAGCGTGCCAAGAAGCGCGAAGCCGCAACAACGTAAGTCATCACGAAGAACTCTGAACAGAGGCCGAACATGATGTCAGCAATCGTCCATCGCGTGCTCACGACGTTGGCGCTGGTTTGTGCAACGTTCACGGTGTCGCACGGCCAGGTCTTCCTGCAGTACACCCTTGCCGCCAAGCAGTCGTACACGTACGAAACAACGTCGAGTGTTACGCAGTCGATGTCTGCGATGGAACAAGACGTGTCGAGTATAACGACGGTAACGACCAAGCTTCATGCGACCGTACGCGAGGCAGTCGTTCGTCAGTACACGATCGACTGCTCCTACGACACGCTTCGGATACGTCTCCAGGCTGAGGGTGCCGAAGGCATGCTGCCGGCCGACTCGGTGATGACCCTTGCCGGGCTTGCCGATCGGAAGGAGACGATCACACTGTCGCCACGAGGGACGGTGTTGTCAACGACATCAACCGGTGGCGACGACATGAGTGCAACCATGTCCGTAGTCTCCGGTGGTGGGAACGGTGGTGTCAAGGCTCTGTTCCCTGTGTTTCCTGGGAAGGAACTGGCTGTAGGCGAGACGTGGACGCACGAGACGACCGACACGATGAGCCGATCGCAAATGCCCGGCTCGATCCAAACGAAGACGACAGTGAAGTACACCTTTGACGGGACGGTCGATACACTCGGGTATCGATGTGCCCGTATCAAGGTGAACAGCACCGAGATGGTGATGACCGGCACCATGCAGGCAATGGGAATGGATATGTTCATCGAGGGTGATGGTGATCTGACCGGCGTGATGTACGTCGAGCTCTCGACGGGCATGCAGGTTATCGCGCGCACTACAACGGCCATGAGTACACGCATGTCCATGACAGGCCAGGGGCAGGCTATCGTGCCGATCACGACAGAGACTACTACGACATTACGCCGCCTGCAATGATCCGCCATTCCACTGCTGTCTGCCTGATGCTGCTCTTGCTGGCGCTTGCAAGCACCAGCGCT
>JAULYI010000092.1:0-1586 GCA_032117915.1 Kapaibacterium sp. (SeqCode)
GATGGATGTCTACCTCACGAGCATCGGCGTCACAGGGTGGATCCGCTCGCTCATCGACATTGCGTTTGTCACCGAGTACGGTCTGGAGATGAACGAGCAGAGCGCTCTGAATCTGATCACCTTGATCGGTACTGATATCTTCGATGGAGAACTGAAGTTCTTTGGCGAAAGCGATGAACGCTATGTCATGCGCGGAGGTGTGCAAGGGATTACAAAGGGCTTGCACAACGATGTGACGGACAACATCCACACGAATCATCGGCTGATAGAGATTGACAAGGACGGTGATGCCTACCTGCTGACGTTCCAGCGGGATTCCGAGAAGGTCACGGTTGCGGCCGAGCATGTTGTGCTCGCGCTTCCGTTCACCATGCTCCGGAACGTTACCAT
The DNA here is from genome assembly GCA_032117915.1 of Kapaibacterium sp. (SeqCode). Lineage (GTDB taxonomy): Bacteria > Bacteroidota > Ignavibacteria > Kapaibacteriales > Kapaibacteriaceae > ZLKRG46. The sequence continues at coordinate 391 of JAULYI010000092.1, forward strand.
GAAGGTTGATCTGCCCGAGAAAAAACGCCGTGTGATCAAGGAACTAGCCTATGGCACGAATGGTAAGGTGCTGTTCGGATTCAACGGCAGGCCGTGGTCAAACCGCAACTTCAGTGGCTCCATGTATACCGATCCGCCGCTTCAGCAGATCTGGGAAAACTGTCATGTGCCGAATCCGAAGGGCAGTGGACTGACGGTGTTCTACGGAGGCAAATCAGCGGCGATACTCAGAGCGATGCCCGATGATGCATTGCGAGCGATGTTCATCAAGAACATGCAGACCGTTTGGGGTGTGGCCGAAACTGACGCGCCTGTACGCATGCACCGTATGGATTGGCCTACCCAACCGTTCGTCATGGCGTCATATTCTGCGTTTGGCCCTGGACAATGGACGGACTTCTACGGTGTTGCCGGCGATCCTGTTGGCAAGCTGCACTTTGCCGGAGAGCACTGCAGCCTAAACCATCAGGGGTATCTGAACGGTGCTGCCGAAACCGGGCGGATCGCAGCCGAGCGAATACTTCAATCCGTTTAGCACGAAGTAAATAATCACTCACGGTAATCAACACTCACAAGGAAGTGACGAATGTCTGAAACAACATCAAACGGAGGCCAGCAGGGGCAGCTAAAGAGAACCCTTGGCTTGTGGTCGATCGTTGGACTTGGCCTGGGGTACATGACGCCAACTGTGGTGTTCGACACCTTTGGAATCGTGTCCGAGAAGACCGGCGGCGTCGTGCCTACTGCCTACCTGATTGCGCTTGGTGTGATGCTCCTTACAGCACTCAGCTACGGCAAAATGACCGTTGTCTTTCCCTCTGCAGGGTCGGCATATACGTACACCTCGGCGACGCTAGGCCCCAGGATCGGCTTCCTCATTGCTTGGTCGGCCTTGCTTGACTATATCCTGCTGCCACTGGTGAATGCGGTGATCATCCGAAGCTACATGGCTTCGTTCTTTCCATCGGTGCCAACATGGATCTGGGTTTTCCTGTATGCTGCCGCGATCACGTGGCTCTGCAGGTCCAGCACGGCAAATACGTCACGATTGAACATGATCCTGGTGTTGTTCGTGGTTGTGCTGATCATCGTGGACATCGTCTTGTCCGCCCAATCCCTGATGAACGGTATGGGCACGGGCACCATCTTTACGCTTCAGCCGCTATGGCATGAGGGGGTTCAGATGTCGAACGTGC
>JAULYI010000093.1:0-4443 GCA_032117915.1 Kapaibacterium sp. (SeqCode)
GTTCCTGGTCTTGGCTACTGGGTGAAGGTCAAGGGTCGTGCTAAGCTCGACATGAGCCTGAACAAGGGCACGGGCATTGACTTCCGTGCAATGCGTGAGTCCGTCATCGCAACGTCGACGAAGGTGACGATCAACGACAACGCAAGCAAGAGCAACGATCTCTACATCGTAGAGAACGGAGAGCTTGCAACGCGTAACTTCTTCGAACTTCCTCCGGTACCGCCGACGGGTGTGTTCGACGTCCGCTTTGGCTCCAACCAGTATGTTGACGATGTTGTCAACCCGATGATCCGCCTGCAAGGTGCAACGTTCCCTGTCGAACTCACGGTCAACAACCCGCTGCGTTCGTACACGGTCACGAATGCCATCACGGGTGAGTTGATTGGCACGATCAACAGCAACACCAACAATACGGTTGTCATCAACGATCGTTCTGCCTCCGCCATCCGCCTCAACGCTGTCGAAGAAGCAATTGCCGGTGTTTCGGTCATGCCGAACCCTGTTGCTCTCAACGGCTCGCTTGAGTACACGATCACGGAAGCCGGCAACGTCAGCGTCACGCTGTACAATGCCGTTGGTGAAGAAATCGAAATGCTGGTCAACGAGACCAAGCTTGCTGGTACATACAGCGTTGACCTCAACGCAGCTTCGCTGGCCCCTGGCCGCTACATTGTGAAGCTCGTGAACGGTTCTAACGTCGTCACAAGCTCGGTATCGGTTGTTCGCTAAGCGATGAACATGTGAAGAGGGGCAGCGGAGTAATTCGCTGCCCCTTTTTCATTAGTAGCAGATGGTACGATTCATGGTTGCACACATCTATCACTTCATAGCAACTGCTCTCGACACTCACTGCCTACAGGAATCAATCATGACCTCGACTGCAACCTATCAACCTGCATCACCAATACGCACCAAGCTTGGGCGTGCCGTACTCATGGCAACGATGATCATCGTTGCCACGATCTCTGCACAAGCCCAGACCGTCGAATTTGGGCTCGGTGCTATCAACATCACGCCTATTGGAACGAATGAGTCGTATATGACTCTGGGTGTGGCAGCCAATGCTACACTCGGTGTTGACACGGCACTGGGTGAGGTTGAGATTCCAGGACCACCGCCTTCTGGTGTATTCATGTGGTCAGAAGTGCAGCTTCCTACGGAGCGGGTCGCCCTTAATCCCAAGGATATACGACCATTGCGTAACGAGCGATACATCGACACCATAGAGCTTCGGGTTCAGTGGAGCGGTGGTAGTCTTGGCTTTGTATCTCCCGGTATGAAGCCTGCGATCATAGACTCTGCATACATCGTTGATGCCGTACTGGACTTCCCCAACAACGTCTTTAAGAAGAAACTCTGGTCCGGAGATAACACCACGACGAACAATCCCGGCATTGGCCGATTCCGCTTGCTGGTATGGTATAATGGCACGGCATCGACTGTTGCCGAGACATCGAGCGCACCTTTTATGCTTGGTCCCGTACCGTTCCATGATGTCTTGAGAGTGCAGGGACATGGGGCAATGCAAAACCTTCGACTGATCGACATGCAGGGACAGACCGTGGTTTCTGATGTGGTTGACAACGGCACTGCTGTTATCTCGACTTCGCATCTGCCCGCCGGACCCTATATTGTCGAACTGACGGATGCAAACGGAGCCAAACAGCACCGCATGATCGTCCGCCAATAAGCACCACGACAAACCGTACGCATGACCGACCCGCAACAAGAACCGTCATCGGAGCAGCCAGACAATCGTCGGAGACAACGACGCGGTGGCCCTCCGTTCCGGCAGCACGACAGGCAACGACGCAATAGCGATCAACGACCTAGGCGTCAACAACGTGATCACGTTCGCACCAATGCGAGCATCAGCGTGGTAATTCCTCTGCTGAACGAAGAAGAGTCTCTCGGCGAACTCGCCCGTAAGCTCGAGACCGTGCTCGACAGAGTTGCACCGGGACGGTGGGACGTGATGTTTGTTGACGATGGATCTACGGATTCGTCGTTCGAAGTGATCGATCGTCTGCACAATAGAAATCCGCGCTTTCGCGCGATCCGATTCCGAAGGAACTATGGCAAGAGCGCAGCACTCGCCGTGGCCTTTGCCGATGTTGAAGGTGACATTGTCATCACCATGGATGCAGATCTGCAGGACGATCCCAACGAGATTCCGGCGCTGATCGCCAAGCTCGAAGAGGGATACGATCTTGTCTCCGGATGGAAACGCAAGCGCCACGATCCATGGCATAAGACCATGCCGTCGAAGCTGTTCAATACGGTCACATCCATTATGTCCGGCATCAAGCTCCACGACTTCAATTGTGGACTTAAAGCGTACCGGAGCGATGTTATCAAGACGGTCCAGGTGTATGGCGAGATGCATCGATACATTCCTGCTTTGGCCCACTGGGAAGGATTCCGTGTAACGGAGATCCCGGTTCAACACCATGCCCGGAAGTTCGGTTACAGCAAGTTTGGTGCAAGTAGGTTTCTCAAGGGCTTCCTTGATCTGCTGACGGTCATGTTCACCACGCGCTACGTCAAGCGTCCGTTGCATTTCTTCGGCTTCTTTGGTTCGCTCTTTGCGATCATCGGATTTGTGACCGACCTGTGGTTGGCCGTCGAGTGGTTCATGGGGCTTACCAACATCAGTCAGCGTCCGTTGGCACTGTTCGGAGTTGCCATGATCATCGTTGGCGTACAACTCATTTCGATTGGTCTCATCGGCGAGCTAATCGTCAAAAACAATCTCGAACGTCAGACCTACAGCATACGCGAACGATTGTAACCCATCGTAGGACGTATTGTTGGTCACACAGAATGTCATGAAGCAATCCTCCCGAATCGTTCAGCTAGCCATCTGGTGTGCAGCCCTTGTGGTTGCTACAACGCTGAGCGCCCAGGTTCGCTATCGCGTGTCCGGCGGACTTTCCACGATGTGGATCACCTCCGACAATCCGGCGGTTGAACGCATCGCTAGCATGGATACAACGAAGCCCTTTGGAGGCTCGCTCGACGGCTCACAGATCGGCTGGGGCATTCGTTGCTATGCTGACCTAGACAAGCAGAAGACGCTTCGTATCCCGTTTGGTATTGACCTTCATATGCTGTCCGGAACACAGTCGGTCACGGCCCCAACCTATGTGGCAAAGGCTCAGCACGACGTTAATATCTGGACCGTTCACGCAGGCTTCGAATATGCTGTTGTCGAGTTTCCTCTTGCCTTTGCTCGCGGCTATGTGGCCGGCGAACTGCGCGGAGCTTTTGTCGGACAAAGCAACATCACGAAGACGCTTCGAACGCTCGACGGACAGACTGGGAAGATCGTAACGACCGTTGAAGAGTTCAGCGAGAAACCTTCCGTCTTCCGACTTGGTGCCATGGCACGTGTCGGCATCGAAGGTGAACTCTACTATCCACTCTTCCTGAACACAAGTGTCGGCTACGGCATTCTGAACCTCTTCCTGCGTGACGATCAGCCTACGCCCGCAGGGCGCGGCGAGCTGCTAACGCCAACGCGCATCAGTGAGCCCCAAGAGGGTATGCTACAACAGCTGAACTTCACCTTCATGCTTCAGGTGCGTCTCTGATGGATACGATGGAGTTTGACGACAGCTGTCTGCATTTCCGCGGCGATGTTCCGTGCAAGCCACACAAAGAGCACGGAGTACACTGCACGGGCTGCACACATCGCACAGCCCGCAAGGGTCGTATCCTGATCATTAAGCTAGGGGCAACGGGTGACGTAATCCGAACAACACCCCTGTTGCACTCTCTGAACGAGAAGTATCCACAGCATGAGATCTGGTGGATCACGCAGTCTCCGGATGTGCTTCCTTCCGTCGTTCACAAACGTTTGAACTTCGATGCTGCGTCGATGATGGTTGTCCAAGGCACCACCTTCGACATTGCTATCAACCTCGACAAAGATCCTCCGGCCTGCGTCCTCATGCAGTCGGTCCAGGCACACACAAAGCTTGGTTATACCTGGAAGGACGGCGTTCCCGCACCGATCGACGACAGGGCTGTGCCCAAGTTTGTCACCGGACTCTTCGACGATGCGAACAAGGCAAACACCCTGTCGTATCCCGAGGAGATCTTTGCGATCTGCGGTCTGCCGTGGAACCGACAGGAATACGTGATGGACACGCCTACGTATTCGCCGTTGACCATTCCTGAAGGTGCCGGTCCTGTTATTGGGCTGAATACCGGCTGCGGCGACCGCTGGCGCGCCCGCGAGTGGCCGGTCGAGCACTGGATCTCGCTGATTACGCGCCTGCAAGGTGGCGGTATGTATCCCGTGCTTCTAGGAGGTCCCGCCGAACACGCTCGGAATGTTGCCATTGCCGAGCAGACGGGCGCCGCCTATGCCGGTGTCCATCCCTACCGTGCATTCTTCGGCATCGTTAACCAATGCAACGTCGTGGTCACCACAGTCAC
>JAULYI010000094.1:0-5310 GCA_032117915.1 Kapaibacterium sp. (SeqCode)
TGACGCCTTGTACATCAACAAGGGCAACGGTCGATTCGACAATGTTGCCACGCGCAGCATGGGACACATGTCGCAGTTCTCGATGGGTAGCGATATGGCCGACCTCAACAATGACGGCTGGCTGGATATCCTTACCGTCGATATGCTGCCGCGCACCCATCTTCGGCGGATGACGCAAACGACAGGGATGTCGATCTACGGTCCGTTCTTCGATAGCACGCAGCGGATCATGAATACCTATCAGCTCAACCGCGGAAACGGTCAATTCAGCAACATTGCCTACCTGGCCGGTGTCGCTGCCACGGACTGGAGCTGGAGCGTTATCGCCGCAGATGTTGATCATGATGGCCTGCAGGATATCATGATCACCAATGGCACAAAACGAGACCTCACGGACCAGGACTTCTCGTACTCCGTCTCCTCCGAGAACCTCCCGAAGAAAGGACTGCACGAGCGAATGCCAGGGGTGCGGCTCACTAACTTCCTGTTTCGAAACCGTGACGGATACCGTTTTGACGATGTGACCATGCAAAGCGGACTGACCGATAGCGTCGTGTCGAACGGAGCGGCTATGGCCGACCTTGACAACGACGGTGATCTTGATATCGTGATCAATAATTCAGATACCGTTGCCTTTATCTACGAGAACAACATAGGTGTGACGTACCAACGTCGAGCGGTCAAGGTTCGTCTCGAGGGAGTGCCTGCAAATCGTGATGCCATAGGAGCTCGACTCGAGGTTTACGCACAAGGGCGGCGCTTTCTTCGTGAGGTGCAGCCTGTGCGTGGTTTTCAGTCTACCAGTACGACCGACGTTCACGTCGGTCTGGGGTCGGCCTCGGTCATTGACAGTGTTGTTGTGCGCTGGCCGGATGGGCAGCGTTCTGTCCATACGGGTATTCCTGTCGGAGCGGGACTTGTTACGCTCCGTCGTGAGGGCCTGACGTCATGGATGCCTGCTGTTCCGCCAACACCGATCCTTACCACGGTTGCGGCAACGGCAATCAACGGAGGTCATCGAGAGAACTTCTATGACGACTTCAAACGTGAACGTCTGCTCCCATATCGCAACTCGCAGCGAGGGCCGGGAATAGCCGCGGGAGATGTGAATGGTGACGGCCTCACGGACATCATCCTGACAGGGTCGAAATTCAATGCATCGCAGCTTGCCATTCAGCGTGCCGGCGGCACGTTCGAAACCGTATCAGGTGCATTTGCCGCCGAAGCCGAGGCCGAAGATGTTGACGTGGCCCTGTTCGATATCGACCGTGATGGTGATCTCGATGCGCTCTTTGTGACAGGGGGCAATGAATTCGACGGTGATGAGCCGGAGCTTGCCGACCGACTCTACAAGAACGACGGGAAGGGTCGGTTTACGCTTGTACCTAATGCTGTGCCGACCGGTGTGCAAAGTGGATCGTGCGTGGCAACTGCTGACTACGACCGTGACGGCGATATGGACGTGTTCATCGGCGGTTTGACGGTCCCGGGCGAGTTCCCAAGGGTCCCTCGGAGCTATCTGCTCCGAAACGACAAGGGCGTTCTTACGGACGTAACCCATGCGGCAGCGCCTGCCCTGGCTTACGTCGGTATGAACACAGTGGCAACGTGGACGGACATCGATGCCGATAAGGATGCCGATCTGGTCGTGGTCGGGAAGTGGATGACGCCTCGGGTCTTCCGGAACGACAAGGGGAGTTTCGTCGAAATCACCGCGTCGCTAGGTCTTGGGGGATATGAAGGTTGGTGGACCGCTGTTGCAGCTGCAGATGTTGACGCTGACGGCGACATTGATCTTGTCTGTGGCAACCTTGGCGAAAACACTCGATATCCCGCTTCACCGGAACGTCCCATTGAGGTTGTCTGTGCCGATTTTGATGATAACGGCAGTCTGGATCCGGTGATGACGTACGACGTTGACGGCAAACGGAAACCAGTGCGAAACCGAATGACGATGACCCAGCATATGCCAACGATCCAGCGTAGGTTCCCCAAGCATGTGCAGTATGCTGCGGCGACGGTAGACGACCTGATCCCCGAGGGATTTGCTGATACCGTGCTTCGCCTTCGTGCAACGACGTTCACGAGCGGCGTGTTTCGAAATACCGGTGGAAGGTTTGTCTTTGAGGCATTGCCGACGGAAGCGCAGATCGCTCCGATCTACGGTATTCTGCCCGATGACGTCGATGGCGATGGCCGGCTGGACCTTCTCCTGGTCGGTAACAGCAAGGGAGCAGACGGCGATATCATCGGCTACGATGCCGGCCTTGGATGCATGCTCAGGGGTACCGCTAAGGGCTTCGAGTCCGTGCCGCCTGCGGTATCCGGCTGGAGTCTGCCGGAGACCTGCCGCAGGATCGTCAAACTTCCATGGATATCCGGCGTCTTGTACGTAGTTGCCGTCAACAGTGGTAGTCCCCGACTCTTCACGAAGACTGATAAACGTCAGTAAAACGTCGTTTCGCGCACGCGTATATTTGCGCACCCAGCCCCAGGCACATGGGGTAACACTACACGTACGAAGAGATCGACCATGACACGTGTCTTCCTGTCGTTCCTGCTCTTGGCCGTGCTGCTGTCCACCAGGGCCTCGGCAGGTGTCCCGGACAGCGGCGACATCGTTCACCAGTGGAATCGGGCCGTCATTGAGGTGATCATGGAGGACGGATTCGGTCCTCCGATTGCTGCACGGATTCACGCCTACACCAACCTTGCTGGCTACGAAGCGGGCAGACACGCATCGCCGGGCTACAAGACGCTTGTTGGACAGCTGAACGGCTTTACGACCTGTCCGGTGCCAGACGCCGCACAGACCTATGATTGGCGAGTTGCCGTCGTTGCTGCGTTCCAGCAGGCTGCCAGTAAGCTGCTGTACCGTATCTACATCACGGACAGTCTTGCCAAGTATCACTTCGGTGAGCTCCAGCAGGTCGTCCCCAAGGATGTGTTCGACCGTTCGAAGGCCTTTGGTGTTTCGGTGGGGAAGGCCATCAATGCGTATGCGAAGGCCGACGGCTATGCACGCACCCAGGGGTTGCCCGATTGGGAATGGCCGAAGTGCGACTCTTGCTGGGAGCCAACGCCCCCTAACTTTGCCCGCCCTCTCTCGCCTTACTGTGGCCGTGTTCGAACGATCGCCTTGAAGGCTGTTGACCAATTCAAGCTCGAACCTCCGATTCCGTTTTCGAAGCAGCGATCTTCCGACTTTTTCAAGGCTGCGATGGAGGTCTATACGATCACGAAGTCGTTGACGCCCGAGCAGCGCGAGATCGCAAATTTCTGGAATGACAACCCGGTGCTCACGAACTACCGCGGACACTTCGTCTACAATTCCCGGCAGATCTCGCCGGGCGGCCACTGGTTAAATATTGCCCGTCAGATCATGGTCGAGGAGAAGGTCTCCATGGCTCGGGCGCTCGAGATCTCTTCTATGGTCTCGTTTGCCCTGTTTGACGGATTCACGGCATGCTGGGACCAAAAGTTCAAGCATAATCTGATCCGCCCAGTAACCTACATCAATAGTCATATCGACAAGAAGTGGGAGCCGCTGCTGCAGACACCGCCGTTCCCCGAGCATGCCAGTGGTCACAGCACCATCACGGCTGCCGCCGCGGAAGTGCTGCAGCACTATTTCGGTGACCGGCCGTTCAGCGATTCGACGGAGGTACTGTTCGGGTGGCCCGTTCGTAAGTTCAAGGACTTCCGGGAGGCAGCGCAAGAGGCGTCAATTAGCCGCGTCTATGGCGGTATCCATTACCGTAAAGGGTGCGACGCCGGTAACGAGCACGGAAAACAGATCGGCAGATACATCGTCGAAGCGATCCGATGCAACGACTAATGGTTCACATGCGATATCTCGCATTTGCTGTAACGGCATTGCTGGTCGCCTCCTGTGCCGCAGACTCGGTCACTACACCAACGGAAACCGGAACGGTGATCACGAAGGCGGACCTGCGTCCGGACCCCACGGTCGGCTGGCTCTATTATTCCCTCGCTACAGACTCGGTCGTGCCGGCCGATTCGGTCGATCAGCGTCCGTGGGACATCAAGTTCCCGTTTCTGACGATCAACTCCCGCACGATCGATATCATGCTCAATTCCGGCACCGTCGGACGCGGATCGACCACGGGTCGCGTGGTCGAGGCCCGTTGGGAAACCATCACATCGGTAACCCCGACGTGGACATTTCGCGCGGATGATACGGTGGCCGTGAACCGAGTCGTGCCAAACTGTGTTATGTGCCCCCAGACGATGTTCGTGTATTCGGGCCCACCCAATCACGCCATCATCCCCAGCCCGGATAAGGTCCTTGTGCTACGGCTTGCAGACGGTACTTTTGTAAAGCTGCAGGTCACAAGTATCTATCAAGGGGCTGTGGCGAACCCTCTGGCGACGACACCGATCGGATACTATTCGATCCGTTATGTCAAAGGGTTGCCGACAACAAGGTAACTAGCGATCAAACGAACAGGAGCTCACCTATGTACGGAAACATCACGATCGTTGACGGTCCAGTCGAGGCTACGCACGACGATCCCGTCAAGCTTGCCGAATTTGAAGAGCGCATCGCGCGTGGCGAGAAGATCGAGCCACACGACTGGATGCCGACGGAGTACCGCAAGCAGTTGATCCGCATGATCGAACAGCATGCACACTCTGAGATCATTGGCGCACTGCCCGAAGGTACGTGGATCACGCGTGCACCCGGTTTCAAGCGTAAGATCGCCCTCATGGCAAAGGTCCAAGACGAGGTTGGTCACGCTCAGCTGCTCTACAGCGCGGCCGAGACCCTTGGTAAGCCCCGCGAGAAGATGATCGACGACCTGCTCACGGGTAAGTCGAAGTACTCAAACGTCTTCAACTATCCGGCATTTACTTGGGCGGACACGGCCGTCATCGCTTGGCTCATAGACGCCTCGGCCATCATCAACCAGGTCACCAACAGCAAGGGGTCCTATGCCCCGTATTGCCGTGCCCTTGAGCGTATCTGTATGGAAGAATCCTTCCACTTGAAGTACGGCTATGACAACGTCGTGGCCCTCGCCACAGGCACACCGGTGCAGCGCCAGATGGTACAGGAAGCCCTGAACCGCTGGTGGCGTCCGATCATGCATTTCTTCGGGCCGCCGGACAAGAATTCCGTGCATACGGAGAAGCTTGTTCGCTGGAAGGTGAAGATGGCTACGAACGACGAAATGCGCCAGCAATTCTTCAATCAATACGTGCCGAAGATCCTTGAACTCGGTCTTACCATTCCCGACCCCGAGCTCAAGAAGGATCAGCAGACGGGCCAGTGGGCGTTTGGCGACC
>JAULYI010000095.1:0-5489 GCA_032117915.1 Kapaibacterium sp. (SeqCode)
CAAAAAGGGGTCCGCGTGACCACGAAGGTTGGCATGCCCGGCCGAAACGTGGTGCTCCTGCCATTTGATGATTCGATCGGTGTTTCGCGTCGGATCACATCGCAGCGAGAGCGACGTCGTCTGCGTTCCATTGCTCGAGCGATCTTGCCTGAAGGCATGGGCTGCATCATTCGAACAGCAGCCGAGGGACTTGAGGAAGATGATGTGCGTGGTGACTTCGAGCAGTTGCTCGAGACCTGGCGGGAGATGGAGGACGAGGTGCGCCGTTCTAAGGACCCGAGACGTATCTACACCGAGCCGGGAATCACCTTCGCCGTTATTCGCGATCAGTTCAAGGATGACGTCCAGCAGGTTGTCGTGGACGATCGCAAGTTGTACCGCGAGATCAAGTCGTATTTGAAGCGCACTGCGCCGTTCCTCCACAGCAAGGTTGAGCTGTATTCCGAGCCACGCCCGATGTTCGACGAATACGGCATCGAGCGTGACGTGCACCTGACGCATCAGCGTAAAGTACCTCTGCCCTCGGGTGGATCGATCGTGATCGATCATACGGAGGCGATGGTCGTTGTTGACGTCAACAGTGGTCGTGCATCGAATGAGCGGTCGCAGGAGCAAAACGCCATCAAGTCGAACTTTGAAGCCGTTCGCGAGGTCGCGCGACAAATCAGGTTGCGCGATATCGGCGGCATCATTGCCATTGACTTCATCGACATGAATGTCGAAGAGAATCGACGTCGGCTTGTGAATGAGATGAAGCGCGAACTGGGCTTTGATCGCGCAAAGACCGTTGTCTATCCTCTCACGCCCCTGGGGGTGTTGCAGATCACACGGCAACGCATCAAGCGAAATATTGCCGAGCGCAGCAGCGAGGACTGTCCATTGTGTTTCGGCACAGGTCGTGTGCAGTCGCCGGAGACCATTGTGACCGGTATTGATCGATGGCTGCGTAACTACCGAGCGCGGACGTGGGGTCTGCGGATCACCATTGCTGCGCATCCGCATGTGGTACATTACATTCAGCGGAATCGCGGACGTACGCTGCGACAGTGGATGCGCAAGCACCTCTTGTTCGTTAGACTGGTCGAGGACGACACCCTTGACGCTGGCGAGTTCAAATGTTATCGTCCGAGAAGTCGTGCCGATATTGCGCGTCATTACATGTGATCACATGAGCTCAGCGCGCACCATCACCATCCTAGGCTCCACCGGCTCCATCGGCACCCAAACGGTCGACATCCTTGCCCGTCAGGGCGATCGGTTTCGCGTCAACTTCCTTACGTGCAACACCCGTGTCGATGAGCTTGCCGAGCAAGTGCGGCGTATTCGCCCTCACGGTGTGGCCATTCGCGAGGAGTGGGCATGGAAGCGCTTCCGTGAGGTCTGTCCCGAGTTCGACGGCCCGGTGCTTGTGGGCGAAGAAGGACTCTGTGCTGCTGCCAGCGACGCGGCCAACGATGTTGTCATGAGTGCCATGGTTGGCTTCAGTGGCGTTGTACCGACCATGGCCGCCATACGGGCCGGACACGTCATCGGTTTGGCAAACAAAGAGACCCTGGTGAGCGCGGGCGCGATCATGACCGCCGCCGCTCGAGAGTACGGTGCGACACTCATCGCAGTTGATAGTGAACACTCGGCGATCCTACAGTGCATGGTAGGGGAGCGTAGCAACGACATTGAGAAATTTGTCATCACGGCATCGGGCGGTCCATTTCGTACGTTCAGTTATGAAGCGCTCGGTGCGGTGACCGCTGCTCAAGCCCTGAAGCATCCCAATTGGTCGATGGGGGCGAAGATCACCATCGACTCCGCTACGCTGATGAATAAAGGCTTCGAAGTCATCGAAGCGCGTTGGCTCTTCGATCTGCCGTCATCGAAGATCGACGTCGTTGTGCATCCGCAGTCGATCATCCATTCCATGGTGCAGTTCGTCGATGGATCCGTCAAGGCACAGATGGGCATTCCTACCATGCTGGTTCCGATCCAGTATGCGCTTACGTATCCCGTACGAGAACCACTAGACATTGCGCGGATGGACCTTGCGGCCATGGGCAGTCTGACCTTTGAGCATGCCGACCGGGAACGCTTTCCGTGCTTGCAGATCGCGTACGACGTCCTGGATGAAGGTGGGTCTGCCGCCTGCATCGCAAATGCAGCGAATGAAGTTGCCGTTGCGGCTTTTCTTAGTGGACGTATCGGCTTTACGGACATCCCGGCTACGATCGCCATGACCCTTGAGCACATGGAACGAGCCGCTCATCCGTCATTGGACGATGTTGTAGCGATCGACGCTGCCGCCCGCATATATGCAACCGAACACTGTTCCCGACTTCTGATCTGACCATGCTCTCAACGATCCTGATCTTCATCTTGCTCATTGGCGTGCTCGTCTTCGTGCACGAGCTTGGGCACTTCATCACGGCACGCTGGACGGGCATGCGCGCCGACGTGTTTGCCGTTGGTATGGGCCCCCGCATGCTAGGGTGGAATCCAAAGACGGGATTCTCCGTGGGCTCCTTGCCCCCCGACCTTGAACTTGAGGGGCAGACGGACTATCGTCTGTGTTGGCTGCCGATCGGAGGCTATGTCAAGATCATCGGTATGGTTGACGAATCGCTCGACACCGACCATCTCGAAAAGGCACCCGAGCCCTGGGAATTCCGTTCCAAGAAGAACTGGCAGAAGGCACTCGTGCTTTCCGGGGGTGTCATCATGAACATCTTGCTCGCCATCGGAATCTTTGCCGGGCTGAGCATGATCGTGGGAGAGAAAGAGCATCTTACAACGACCGTTGCCTACGTCGACCCGGGGTCGCCCATGTCTCGTGGTGGACTTACCGCTGGCGATCGCATCGTGGCCGTAAACGGTGTTGCTGTTGACGCGTGGGAGCCGATGATGCAGTCGATCATCAATTCCGCGTCCGGTACCATTTTCGCAATTGACGTTGTGACCGAGCAGCGGCAACAACGACGTCTGCAGATCGCGTCGGAATCGATCATGCAATCTATGGCAGCACAAAAGGGGCTAGGACTGTATCCGTCCGGCATGAACGTGGTGCTTGACGCTGTCGATGCTCTGCGTCCCGCCGGTCGCGCCGGCCTGAAGGCCGGGGATGTGGTTCTTGCCATTGACACGATGCCGGTGCGCGTTGGCGCGCAGATGCAGCAGTATATCCGAGCTCATGCCGGTGACACCATTACCATGCATGTCCGACGCAATGATGAGACCATGGCGCGTCCAGTGATCGTTGGTAAGGACGGCCTGATCAGTGTGGCCATCGGTCAGACCTTTAACGCCGATGTTCGTCACGTGACGTATGATCCGATGCATGCGCTTACTGAAGCTACCAATCAAGTCGGAACGACCGTAGCAATGATCGGATCGAGTTTTGCCGCGGTCTTTACCGGCAAACTTGGTGTGAGGCAGAGTTTCGGAGGTCCGATCCGCATTGCCGAGATGGCAGCAAAGTCATCTGAAATGGGATTAGAGCCATTTCTGCGCTTCATGGCCCTGATCTCTATCTCGCTTGCCGTGATGAATATTCTGCCCCTGCCCGGACTCGACGGCGGGCATTTGGTGTTTGTTGGCATCGAAGCGGTCATCCGTCGCGAGATCCCAACAAGTATCAAGATCAAGGTCCAGCAGGTTGGCATCTACATGTTGCTGGCCCTGATGGTCTTTGTCTTCTACCTTGACCTAACACGGTGATCATGGCAACGCAGCGCATCCTGGTGACGAACGATGACGGAATTGATTCACGGGGCATCTTTGCCCTTGTGCAAGCCATGCGCAGGCTGGGCGAGGTGGTTGTTATCGCTCCGGATAGACAGCAGAGTGCCGTTGGACATGCACTGACGGTGTCGAGCCCATTGCGTTCGTCACCATTCTACCGTGACGGCATGATGTTCGGCTATGCCATCAACGGTACACCGGCAGACTGTGTCAAGTTGGGAGTAAGCACCTTGTTGGACGAGCGTCCGACGATGGTTGTAAGCGGCATCAATCATGGCAGTAATGCCTCGGTCAACGCGATATACTCCGGTACCGTAAGTGCAGCCACCGAGGGGACCCTGATGGGCATACCGTCGATGGCCGTCTCGCTGAACACCTTCGATCACGACGCCGACATGACCCTTGCCGCCGAGGTTGCCTATATGGTTGCGTCGCGCATGGCTGATATGCAATTGCCAAAGGGAACCCTGCTCAACGTGAATGTCCCGACCGTATCGCAAGCCGACTTCAAGGGAATACGAGTGACGCGTCAGGGCCATAGTGAATGGCGGGACGCTTACGAGCGGCGTAAAGATCCCATGGGACGTGAATATTTCTGGTTGACGGGAGAGTTTGTAACGGTGGAGCCACACCCCGACGCCGATGATCTTGCCGTGCAAGATGGGTGGGCAGCGGTTACGCCAATCCACTATGAACTGACAAATTTCGACGAATTCCACCGCCTGCGCTCCTTCGCGTTCTGACACACATGCGCGTCCTGTTACTCGGCCCCGAACGTAGCACCTTTGTGCGCACAGACGTCGCCGGTATATCCCACGCCCACTCCGTCACGGTCGTAAACACCGTCTTTGGATCGGGAGTGAAAGGGGCATTGCGTATGCTCCTGACAACACTTCGCGTTATAGGGCTCTTGATGACCCACGACGTGCTCTACTGCTGGTTCGCAGATTATCACACCCTGGTCCCGACTATCATTGCCAGACTGCTGCGACGTCGCGTTGTTGTTGTTGCGGGTGGTTATGACGTCGGCTATCTGCCCAAGATCAACTATGGGGCCCGCATGCGGCCTCTCCGTTGGTTCTGCACCAGGCAGACCTTTCGTTGGGCAACTGTGGTGTTAGCCGTGAGCGAGTATGCCAAGCGTCAGCTGCAGGAGTTAACAGGTGGTCGACATGCGCCGGTACGTGTTGTATACAACGGCATTCTTGCCGACTACCTGCCGGCCTCCATCGACACGGTCCGCGAGCGTCTTGCCGTAACGGTCTGTCAAGGCGACAGCACCACGGAATACCTTCGAAAGGGACTGCCAACGTTCATCGACGTGGCTCGGATGATACCCGACGTGCAATTCGTGATTGTTGGGCCTACCGGAGCGGCGTTGGCGTTGGCCCAGCGTGATGCCGCGGATGTGCCGAACGTAACAGTCATCCCGGGGTTCGTAAGCCTTAAAGACGTCATCATCCCGTTATACCTGCGAGCCTCGGCGTATTGTCAGTTCAGCATCGAAGAAACCTTCGGTATGGTCGTCGTCGAATCCATGCTATGCGGATGCGTACCTGTGACCACGAACGGTGGGGCGCTACCAGAAGTGGGCGGCCCTCAGGGGCTGCGCGCCGACACCGACGAGGGGTTGGCACAGGCTGTGAAGCTGGCGATGGATCGACACCGTCATGACATTGACGCTATCGTGCAGCATGCACGCCAGTTCTCGGATGTCAGACGCCGTGAGGAAGTGCTGGCTGTGCTGAATGCGAGTACTG
>JAULYI010000096.1:0-13376 GCA_032117915.1 Kapaibacterium sp. (SeqCode)
GACGCTTTAGGCGCTTACGGACATACTTAGCAAGGGCACACCGCTGCGTCTCGGCGATATCGGCCACACGGATCAGCGTGGGGTCCATCTTACCGCCGGCACCCATGGATGAGACGAGCGGATATCCGCGCTTGACGGCCTCAACGATAAGATAGACCTTCGGACTGAGGGAGTCGATGGCATCGACGACGTAGTCGAAGCGTGTTGCAAGAACGCGCTCCATCTGACCGGGCGTCAGGAATTCCCGGATGGCCGTGATCTTGAGCTCGGGATTGATAAGCCGTAAACGCTCCCGCATAACGTCGACCTTGAACTGTCCCTCCGTCGTCATGAGTGCAGGGAGCTGACGGTTTCGATTGGACGGGTCGACGACGTCGCCATCAACGATTGTAAGACGTCCAACGCCGGCTCGAGCAAGGAACTCGGCGCAGAACGAACCTACGCCTCCCATGCCCATTACCAGCACATGCCGGTCGCGCAGACTGTCTGCCGCTTCATCGCCGATCAGCATTCGCGTACGCGACTGCCATCGACTATCGGTCATTGCTTGAAGACGGTCTTGAAATTCTCGTGCTGGGTCGTACACAGGTCTTCGATCGAGACGTTGAGAAGAGACGCTGCTGCCGCATAGACGTCGGCAATGCGAAGATCGGCATCATCATCGGTTTCGAGGAATATCCGACAGGTAGGAAGCCGACGAATGGCGGACGTCGCCGGAGATCCGTCACGCAATAATGCACCTCCGAACGACACGTACATGTCGGCCTCGACCAGGCGATCGATGACGTCGCCCGACTTATTGAATCCGTGAAGGATCCACGGCATTGTAGCACGATGCACCGTCCGCATCCTGATCACATCGTCAAATGCACGGACGCAATGGATGATCAGCGGTAACCGGTGCTGCTCACTGCGTCGGATATGCTCGGTGAACATGTGCTCTTGGGCTGACCACGACACTCCACAGGCACGGTCGAGACCTGTCTCGCCGATGGCGACAACACCGTCATGTCCGATGGCCTTGTCGAGCATTCCCATGTCTGTTGTTGCGGCATCCCACGGATGGATACCTACACTACGCAAGCAGTATTCCGGAACGGACGCTGCACCCAGGCGGACATTCCGTACCGAGACACGATCAGCCTCGACGCAGGCTTGGTGAGTATGGCAGTCGTAGTATCTCACACGGCAGTATACGCATCTGAAAAACAACACGCCCGACCCTGTGCAGGGGTCGGGCGTGGTATGTGTATCGCAGGACGTTATGCTCTTAGTACATGTCCATGCCACCGCCGTGCGGCATTGCCGGGGCCTTTTCCTTTTCGGGGCGCTCGACAATGGTTGCTTCGGTGGTGATCAGCAGCGACGCTACAGATGCGGCGTTCTCGAGGGCAACGCGCGACACCTTCGTGGGGTCGATAACGCCAGCTTCGAACAGGTCGCCGTAGGTCTCGGAGTATGCATTGAAGCCGAATGCGCCTGTGCCTTCTTTGATCTTGTTGACGATGACCGACGCTTCGAGGCCGGCATTGCCAAGGATCTGACGGATGGGCTCTTCAACGGCACGACGGATGATATTGATACCCGTGCGCTGGTCGTGGTTCTCGACTTCGATCGAGTCCAGCTGGCCAAGGCAGCGCAGGTAGGCAACACCACCACCTGGCACGATGCCTTCTTCTACGGCAGCGCGCGTGGCGTGGAGGGCGTCTTCAACACGTGCCTTCTTCTCCTTCATCTCGACTTCCGTGGCAGCACCGATCTTGAGCACGGCAACGCCGCCGCTCAGCTTCGCAAGGCGCTCTTGGAGCTTCTCGCGATCGTAGTCGCTTGTCGTCTTTTCGACCTGCGAACGGATCTCGTTGATGCGCTTCTTGATGTCGTCAGAGCTGCCGGCGCCTTCCACGATCGTGGTGTTGTCCTTGTCAATGGCAACGCGCTTGGCCGTGCCAAGGTGCTGGATCGAGGCGCTCTCGAGCTTAAAGCCCTTCTCTTCGCTGATGACCACGCCGCCCGTCAGGATGGCGATGTCTTCGAGCATGGCCTTGCGACGGTCGCCAAAGCCCGGGGCCTTCACGGCTGCGATCTTGAGCGTACCGCGCAGACGGTTTACAACGAGTGTTGCCAGTGCTTCACCTTCGATGTCTTCGGCGATGATCAGCAGGCCACGACCGCTTTGTGCCGTCTTCTCAAGTACTGGCAGCAGGTCCTTGATCGCACCGATCTTCTTGTCGTGGATCAGGATGTACGGATTGTCGAGCACGCATTCCATTGTGTCGGCATCCGTAACGAAGTAGGGCGACAGGTAGCCACGGTCGAACTGCATACCTTCGACAACGTCCATCGACGTTTCTGTTCCCTTCGCTTCTTCGACCGTGATCACGCCGTCCTTACCGACCTTCTCCATGGCGTCGGCGATCAGGTTGCCGATCGTCGGGTCATTGTTAGCCGAGATCGTACCAACCTGTGCGATCTCTTTCTTGCCGGGTACCGGACGGCTGAGCTCGCGCAGGCCTGCATGCACGGCTGCAACAGCCATGTCGATTCCGCGCTTGAGATCCATCGGATTGGCTCCGGCCGTGACGTTCTTCAGGCCTTCGTGAACGATGGCCTGGGCCAGTACCGTGGCCGTCGTTGTACCGTCACCGGCAATGTCGCTCGTCTTGGATGCAACTTCGCGCACCATCGACGCACCGAGATTCTCCATCGAGTCCTCGAGTTCGATCTCCTTGGCAACCGTCACACCGTCCTTGGTCACCGTCGGAGCACCAAACTTCTTGTCGATGACCACATTGCGACCCTTCGGTCCAAGCGTCACCTTCACTGCGTTGGCAAGTTGGTCCACACCACGCTTCAATGCTGAGCGTGCTTCTACATCGAATGAAATGATCTTGCTAGCCATGATGTCGTTTCCTTGTTGATAGTTGTGGTGATGACGTTACTTCACAATGGCGAAGATGTCGCTCTCACGCATGATGAGGTAGTCCTCACCGTCGATCGAGATTTCCGTACCGGCGTACTTGCCGTACAGAACCATATCGCCGACCTTGACCTGCAGAGGAGTGACGGAACCGTTTTCGGCGAGCTTACCGTTGCCAACAGCAATGATGCTGCCCTGCATTGGCTTTTCCTTCGCAGTGTCAGGAATGATGATTCCGCCCTTGGTGACCTCTTCCGGCTCGGCAGCCTTAACGATCACGCGATCATGAAGCGGGGTTAGCGACATAGGAATACTCCCTTTGATAGTGTTGTGGTTGAGTGAAGTGCGTTTTCGGCCACCCTGTCCGCAGCCGATCGCCTGCGGTGTGGACCGTGTCGAGGGCGGTTGACGAACTGTTAGCACTCTTCGTGTGTGAGTGCTAGGATGGTTGATCGGGACGCAAAAATAGAGGCAGACTAAGGCCTCGCCAAGAGAAAATGTGGCAAATGCTGTGTCACATTTTCATAATACGTGTCATTATGGCAGTATTTATACCTGCTCGGCTTATACGTTCATGATGCTCAGACTAAACCAGTCGAGCAGCTGCGCAATGGCTGCATCGTCACCGTCGACCGGTGTGTGCAGCAGCAGCGACCTCACGCCATCAGCATCAAAGAGATCGAAGGGGGCGATGGGCGTGCTATGGGCCACATCGAGCATAGCCGGACGCAGTAGGCGATAGCACATGCTGTCGATCGAGACCGTCTTGGCGTACCGAGGTGTAAGGTGGGACGTTAATGCCGCCAGTAGTGGCCGACCGGCTGCAAATGCCGGCACATCGTTACGCTTGCCAACGTAGGGCATACTGGCAATTGCCGGCGCGCCCCTAAGGATGTGTCGAAATAGGCGGCCGTTCGCCCGTTGGTCTGCAGTCATGCCGCGAGCTACATGCGCAAAGCGTCTGTCCAGGAATGGCATGGCCGAAGCCAGCCGGGCATCGTAGACGGACTGCGGCGAGGCCACAAAGCCACGAGGATTCCACCGAAGAAAGAACTCGTCCATCCACGCCCGACCAGTCACGGCATCAAACGCCGGCATGGCGTCTATAGCCAGTTGCAGGAGACGCTTGCAGGATTCGATAGCTGAGACCCGAAGGTCTTCACGAAGCAACGTTGGCAGACGTCGCATCAACGCATTGGCAATTAGGCCGGCGTCACGAGTGCGCAACGCCCGCGCATGGCGTACAAGCAAGTGGTTCCCGAAGCCGCCGCGCCACAGTGCACCGTAGCCACCATCAACAAGCAGCGCGCGGGGGGCCAGCCGACTAGAATCATCGAACACAAGAGCATGAGCTCCGGGATAACTCGCCTCAGTCTGCCATGCCGTTCGGCGCATGGAGGCGATGACGGCATCGACATCCCATTCGATAGCCGAAAGGTCGGTGACGTGCATCGCAACGCCTGCCCGGCGAGCCACATCAACGGCGCGTCTAACGTCCGGCATGGTGGCCGTGCCATACGTGTGCACACGGAACGGAACACCGGCACCGAGCATGGCCGCCATCAGCGTCCGACTGTCGAAACCACCGCTCAGACCAAGCACGATGTCGTACGACGAGGCATACGACCGAAGAACATCCTGCAGCACCGCTGCAGCGCCTGCCGCATCGGTTGGCTCTGCCGAGGCCGGCGTAAGCCGGCCGAGGTGCGACGAACCGTCAAGACCGATGGTCAGACGATGCCCAGCATGAAGTCGCTCGACGCCTTCGAACAGACTGTGTTCGGACAGGTTCATCGACAGGCACCACTGTGCAATGAAGGCCGTCGCGCTGATCGCCGCAGGCTCTACCGGCAGCAGATCGACGCGCGTAGCAAAGGCAATGCCTGCGCCGACGCGTTGCCAGTACAGGCGCCGTTGCTCGAAGGCATCGGCGTCGATCACGACGTGCTGTCCGTCCCATCGGATCTCCACGCCATGGGCGTGAGGCAGCAACGACGACCGCATGCCGATCGTGACCGAGGTCGACGAGACGTGCAGATCTGCAGCATTACGAGTATCGACGGCAACGCGGAGCGGCCCCACAGGAAGCACGGTAAGCCCTTTTACTTCACCCAGGAACGCATATATCCGTTCGGAATCAGGGCCTACATAACCGACGCAATCGCTCATAGCGCGACTCGCGTCAGAACACGACGCCGAAGAGGGCGTCGATCACAAGGATCGATGCGGCAGAGATCGTGAAGGCGCGCACTGTTGACGCACCAACACCTTCGGCTCCGCCTTCGGTGTTGAAACCAACGTGCACACCGATCAGCGCCGTAAAGCCTCCAAAGACGAATGACTTGGAGATACCCGTCATGATCTCCGTGACCTGGAAGAACTTGACGATGGAATCGAAGAAGACGGGTGCCGTAAAGTCGAACTTGATACTGGTAAGAACAAATGCACCGGCAAGAGCGACCACATTCGAGAATACGGCCAGCACGGGCATCATCGTGAGTGCAGCGAGAGCTCGCGGCATGCCCAGATAGCGGTTCTTGTCGATGGCCATCATCTCTAGAGCATCGATCTGCTCTGACACCTTCATCGTACCGATCTGGGCAGCAATGGCACCGCCGACACGACCGGCGATGACCAAGGCAGTGAGTACCGGCGTAAGCTCCGTGAACACCACCGTGGCTATGGACCCGCCAATGAATGGTCGGGCAATTCCGATAAGGTTGAACTTGGCAAACAGGTTCGTTGCCTGCAGGGCGGCGATCGCACCGGTGAAGGAACCCACCAGAATAACAAGCGGTAACGAGTCCGAGCCGACGATCTTCATCTGCTCCAGCACCAGCGCACGGTCCTTGAAGGCACGCGGCATGTATCGTCCAACGCGTGCAAGCAGATAGACGATCTGACCGACCTCGGCGAGGACGTTCATCGTCATGCGCCCAAACCGAGCAATGACAGTTCCGATCATGAGGACTTCCAGGTTCGCAATACCGCGCAATCTACGGCTCAAACGAAGAAGCCCGCACACATGCATTTCATGTGTGCGGGCTTTCAGATTCAGGCGTCGCAGCGTCTGACGGACGCGTGACTAGTGGTTACGGACGACGGCCACCGCCAGTGTTACCACCACCGGTGTTTCCACCGCCGGTATCACCACCGCCACGAGGACCACCATTACCGGGGCCAACGTTTGTGGTATCACGACCGCCGCCCTTGGGTCCATTTTGGGCCGCAAGCCAGCGCTCGAGAACAAGCGTCTGCTTGGGGGCTAGCATTCCACGAAGGGCATTGATGAAGTCCTCACGGCACTTCTTGGCTGCTTCGGCGGCTGCCTTACGCGCATCAGCATTGGCACGCAGTGCCTCACGGGCAGACTTGTTGATCTCGGCCAGCGCCGTGCGAGCTTCCTCGCGCGTCATTTCGCCACTCTTCACGGCTTCACGGATGGCGTTGCGCTTTTCGTTGAACGGTGCAAGGATGGCACGCTCGGACTCGCGAAGACCAGCCATTGCGGCCTTCATGCAGTCCTCGTGAGCAGCCAGCAGACCCTTCACGGCTTCTTGCTGCCTAGGAGAGAGCTCAAGTGCACGAAGCAGGTCGCCAAACGGCACGCGCTTCATGTCTGTACCGGGACGCTCAACGGCCATCGGCTCGTCGAGTGAACCTTCGTAAAAGATACCTTCGTCCATTGCCGGCGACGGGATCGTGACGTTCATCAACGATTCCGGCATGTCGGCAGCGGGCGATGTTGCCTCACTGCAGCCAATGAGGCCGAGCGAGCTGATAGCGATGACGGCTGCTCCGAAGAGGCCCGTCATGGTGCTACGCATGTTCATGATAAACTCCTGAAATGAAAAAGATGTGTCTGTTCCCGGTCATGGTGTGTGGACGCGGCCTGTGACAGCACGCGACGCTGAACGGTTTAACAAACCATCTGGCTGGACAAAGTTACACGATTATGTGACTTTTATGTGACTTTTCGCGGCGCAAATCGCTGTGGTCGGAGGTCCGAGGTCCTAGACGTCACAGCCCGCCCACGACCGTGGTCGGGGGCGGGCTGTGTACGTGACGTAAACTGTGCTTGATCAGCCGCGACCCTTGCCATCACGATTGGCGTCGCCGGGGCCCTTATCGCCCTTGCCTTTGCCGTCCTTATCGCCCTTGCCTTTGCCGTCCTTGTCGCCCTTGCCCTTGCCGTCCCTGTCGCCCTTGCCTTTGCCGTCCTTACCATGGCCAAATGCACCCGGATCGGCGATCCACTGATCAAGGACAACCATCTGGTCAGGCGTCAGCAGGGCACGTAGGCCTGCGATGAAGGCATCGCGGCAGGCCTGGAGAGCAACCTGTGCTGCAGCTCGCTCGGGGTTGCTCTTGAGGGCTTCGCGGGCTGCTGCATTGATCTCGCGGATCAGGGCACGTGCCTCATCCTTGGTGATCTCGCCTGCCTCGACCTTGGCCTTTACCTCGTCGCGCTGCGCCTTGAATGGCTCCATTAACGCTTGCTCAGATGCACGAAGGGCCTCACGAACGGCCTTGGCGCAATCCTCATGCTGCGCCAGCAGGTCCGTCACAGCCGTTTGCTGGTCTGCGGTCAAGTTCAGCGCCTTCAACAGTCCGCCAAAGTGCTGACGCTTCTTGTCGCCTGCCGGACGCTCAAGCGCCATCGGCATATCGACCGTTGCATCGATGACGATGCCCGGCTCGGCATCGAGAGCGGGTATCGTTGCGTAGACCAGTGCGCTCGGCATATCGTCAACCGGAGCTACAGCTTCGCTGCAGCCCACCAGGCCAAATGTTCCCAACGCGATCAGGGCTGCTGTGAGCAAACCCATCAACTTGTGCGTCTTCATGGAAAACTCCGTAGAATGTAGTGGAAGAAGTGAAAAGCCCGGTGTGTCAAACGACGTGTGTAGCATCTCTGCAGCAACAAACCATGCGCCAACCAAAGGTTACACTCATCACGCTCATGCTGTGCTGCAGCGGCATGCTGTACGCACAGACGGCGCGTGAGCATGCGGTAGGATTGCACGTCTGGCAGGATGCACTAAACCTGATCATCAGCACTGACGCTGCAACGATCCGTGATCCTTCCACCCGCTTCAGCGTTAGGGGGCAAGGTGCATTCGATTGGACGGACGTCCCGATCGATTCAGCGCTGGGCCATCTTCAGCTTGCAGCCTTTGACTCTGCCATTGAAGTCCGATGTCTGACGGTTCGCCGAGATACCGCCGGAAGACCTGTGCCCGCCGATGGATATGCGCTCCTTACCAGCGCACAGCCATTAACGGGGCAAGGTCGCCTGGCGCTTCTGGTCGATGCAGAGGCGGCCGTGGCTCTCGCGGACGAACTTGCGCGCTACCGTGACGACCTGCGGAGGGAAGGCTGGACGACCGAGCTCATCACGACGCAGCCGTCGCGCGACCATCGTCAGGCGCCCGCCGTGCGGGCGTTGATCTACCAGGCCTATCAGCGCCCCCATCCCCTGCCGCTGAGTCATGCGGTGCTGATCGGACAGATTCCGGTGCCGTATGCCGGCGGATTCTCCGTACGTGGTGTCTACCCGCCTCCGGACGGCCATGAAGACCACGGCGGAGCGTGGACGGCCGACTGCTACTATGCCGACATGGAGATCGCTCCCGGCATTGATGCATCGGAGGCGTGGACGGATACAAGCGTGGAGATCGCCGACTCGATCAACGCCTACCGCACACAGAATGTGAACGTACCGGGCGATGGCAAGTTCGATCAGAGCACCATACCATCGGACGTCGAACTGGCCATCGGCCGCATCGACATGGCCGATCTGCCGGCATTCGGCACCACTGTTGGGAATCGCGATCGGGAGTTCGAGCTACTACGCCGATACTTCGACAAGAACCATCGATACCGGACGTCAGGGCGGGCGATCCCACTGCGTGCCTTGATCGATGACAACTTTCATGGGTTTGTGTATGAGGAGGGGCGGCAACGCATTCACGAGGCCTTTGCCGCAAGTGCTTGGCGTTCCTTTGCTCCAATCGTCGAAGACGTTGTGGTAGGTGACTGGGTGGCTGAGACCACACAACGACCGTCGATCGACACGATGCAGTCGCTGCTAACCTATGCTTGCGGCGGGGGTGGATTTACCCACTGCAGCTACGTGGCCACCACCTCGGAGCTCAGCAGGCAACCACTACGCAGCCCGATCACGATGCTCTTCGGCAGCTACTTTGGTGACGTTGCGGCGCAGGATAACATCATGCGTGCCGTTGTCGCGGCTGACGGCGACGCCCTCACCTGCGGGTGGTCCGGACGTCCGCACTGGTTCATGCACCCCCTTGCCGCCGGCGAGACGGTAGGCCACTGCCTAGTGCGTACCCAGAATAACAGCGGCGAGTACCAAGGTGCTACGGCCGTCTCGCTTGATGACGGCACGGTAACGCCGCTGCGCCTTGGAGAGCGGGGCATCCACATCCAGCTCGTGGGCGATCCCACGGTTCGCCTTCCAGGACCGCGTCTGGCATCACTGACCGTGCGAAGCATTGCCGTACCAAACGTGCCGACACTCGAGATCGACGTTGCCGCCACGGATAGCTGCCAGGTAACGGTCGAGGTAGCGGCAGGGCCGGACGGACCGTGGACAGCGCTGACCGCATCGTTTACCATCGATGATCAAGCGGGGCGCAGCCTTCGCGTTGCGTCACCAATGCCATCTGGATACGTTCGGGTCAGACCCTATCGATCGGTCGATCAGCATGGATCTCGATCCTGGACATCGATCTGGGGACGCGGCATTATTAGAACGTTCGGAGCAACGACGGGCGTTGACGACGCCCCCCTACCGGACCCCACGGAACGCCAGATCTTCGACGTGCTTGGTCGGCCGGTCCCGTTCACCGGTTCTTCGCTGCCTCCGGGCCTATACCTTTGGCAGACACAATCGCATACCGGTACGGTCCTAGAAGGCTTCGGTCAATCGCGGATCAATCCGTAACATTACGGCCCGAGCTGCGTCGTTGCACGCGTTGCTCACGGGAACACCCCACCGTTTCCTGCGATATTTCCGCGATTTTTTTCTGCGAAAGACATCCATGCATTTCGTCCTCCGCGCCTGCTTCGCCGTTGTAACCCTAGCCACTGCGGCTTCCTTGGCCACTGCTCAAACCGACGCATACACGGTAACCCTTCCTTCGAAACGGCTTGCTAACGGCTACACGACCATGCCTCGTGTGATGAAGATCACACGTCCGGCAGAAGGCACCTACGTTCCGGGCATCGTCATCGTGAAAACACGAGCAGCATACCGTGTGGGCAAGGGCGAACGAACGCTGAGCAGTGCACCGCTAGCACCTGTACTGGACTACATGAAGCCCCAGGCAGTCGCCCACGCCCTCGTTCCGATGGCCAAGGCAGACGACCCGGACATCATGGCAGCCGGACTGGATCGCATCTACCGCATCGCCTATACCGAGCCTATCGAGCCGTTTGACCTATGCAAGCGACTCATGGAGAATCCTGACGTAGAGTATGCCACACCGGAATTCGTTGCGAAGCTGTCGTACACGCCGAACGACCCACGCTATTCGACGCAGAACTACCTTGCCCCTATCAAGGCTGCTGCAGCTTGGGACGTTACGAAGGGCTCAAAGGATGTCATCGTGGCCATTATCGATTCCGGCCTTGATTGGACCCATGAGGATCTGGCCGCCAACATTTTCTCTAACAAGAAAGAGATCGCCGGCAACGGCAAGGATGACGACAACAACGGCTACGTTGACGACGTGCGCGGCTGGGACTTTGTTGGCAGCGTCACGATCCAAGAGGCTGCCAGCGGCGTACTGAAGCCTGACAACGACCCAAAGGTTATTGGCACCGCCAATGACCGTACTGGACACGGAACAACGGTGGGCGGGTGCGCGGCAGGCATCGGAGACAATGGCAAAGGTATTGCCGGCACAGGGTTTGGTGTGACGATCCTGCCGTGCAAGATCGGCTCGGACAACACGTCGTTCCCCGGCCTGCTTCAGGGATACGAGGCCATTCGCTATGCAGCAGATTTGGGGGCAGACATCATCAACTGCAGCTGGGGCGGCGGCGGTGCCGACCCGGGCGGACAGGAAGTGATCGATTACGCCGTAAGTAAGGGATCACTCGTTGTAGCTGCGGCGGGAAATGATGGTGTAGATACCGATGTATACGACATGTACCCGGCGTGCTTCGACGGCGTGCTTAGCGTTGGCGCAACGAACAACTCCGATCAGGTTGTCGGCTTTTCGAACTATGGATGGCGCATCACGACCTTTGCGCCCGGCCAGAGCATTCTGTCGTCATTCCCGGGCAACCAGTATCGTGCCGCCGATGGCACATCGTTCTCATCGCCCCTTGTTTCCGGCATCTGTGCCCTCGTTAAAACGCTGCATGCCGATTGGACGCCACAGCAGATACTGATGCACATCCGCGGCACCAGCGATGCTATGGCCAGCATTCCCGCATCTCGTCGCCCAAAGTACTGGGGTCGCGTCAATGCCGAGCGCGCCGTCAAGACAAATCGCATCTGGACATCGGGCGAACGTATTCCGGGACTGTTCGTTTCCAACTACCGCGTCGGTTCCGGTACGTCCATCACAAAGCGCGAACCAACGGACATCGTCATTACCGTCAAGAATGTTCTTGCCGATGCGTCCACATCAGCCGTTGACATTGCTTCGCTTGACAGTCGCGCAACCGTCGTATCCGGTGCTTCAACGAATACCGGCGCTATCGCTCGTGACGGCAGTCGTGATCTGACGGTTCGCATCCAACTCGATGCGAACTATCCGTGGTACGAGGCTACGATTCCGCTTTCTGTGACCATGCGCAGCGGCACATACAGTAACATCCAAGTCGTGACCGTACCCGTCCGCCTTACATCAACAAACTCTCTCGTCCTGACTGGCAATGCCGACGGCCTGCTGTTCACCAATGCCAAGAACGTTGGTAGCAGCGAGGTCTGGGGTACGGCCACGGTTTCGAATGGACAGAACGCGTGGTTCCGCATCACTTCGGGCCGCATGACAGCCAACATTCTGCAGTTCAAGCCGACAGCGTTCGATGCCGTGACGGGAAAAGGCTACGTCGGCGGCATCCTTAACTCGTCTCCGGTGATCGCACGATATTCCGGCGGCAACTGGCCCACGACCAGCGTGTCGGCCATAGCGTCGTCCGTCATCGGCATCAACATGAAGTCGGCCAATGAAGGTGTGTTCGTCGGTGATGCACTCACCAATCGCTTTGGCGTTGGACGGTCCACAGATGGCGGGGTGACGTGGACAGCCTTTGGTACGGCACCGCAGATCCTTACCGGCGAGAAGCTGCGTCCGAACGTACAGTTCTTCAACGGCGACATGATGTGGTTCATGACAACGAACAACCGAACGGGACGGTCAACAGACGGTGGCAAGACCTGGCAAATGAGCACGCTCGGAATTACCGGTGCAACACCTGTTTCGATGGCGTTCCGCGACGATAAGAATGGCCTCATGCTGTTCAATACAAGCTCGGGCTATAGGCTGGCAGCCACGGTCGACGGCGGCACAAAATGGAGCAGTCTTGCTACGGACCTAAAGCCCATGGGTGCCACACCGCTTACCGTCACAAGCTCGGGTGACCACCATCTGATCGTATGCGATGACGGAGCCGTGTTCGGCACGGATGACAATGGCACGTCCTATCAACCCGTTCTGTCCGAGCAGCAGCCACTACCGATCTCGACGGCACGTGCGCAGAAACTTACCAACAACACACTACTCTATGCCGGCCAGCTCGTGACGACGTTAACGTATCGGTATAACGGACCGAATGGTACAAAGGTCGTGGAGTCAACGCAGACGGCGGTGAACTTCGACACGCTGTCACCACAGCAAGGCCGCAACCGTTTCGTGTCGATCCGTAGCGTTGGCACCGGCACAGCAACCATCGACAGCATCCGCATCATTCCGTCACCCGGCGTAAGCGATACGGCGTTTAAGATCACGAACACACCGACGCTCACGATCGAGTCGGGCAGCTCATCGCAGATCACCGTACGATTCTCTGCGACCGATCCCGGCACATACACCGGCACGCTTCGTGTGGTCACCAATGCTACGCCATCCGTCATTACCGTGCCCCTTACGGCCGTTGTGCAGACCCCGGTTTCTGTGTTGGATGAAGGGGCAATGGCAGCGGTCGATGTCATGCCGAATCCGACCGCTGATATCTGCAGCGTTTCACTGCCTGGCGATCGCGCCGTGACGGTGGCGATCTTGGATGCAGCGGGACATGTCGTGACGGTACGCGAGATCGCCCTTGGAACAACAAAGGCCAGCATCGACGTAAGCGAGCTGGCCTCAGGTGCATATCAGGTCATGGTGCAGGGTGATGGGCTTGCGAAGTCCATCCCTCTCGTCATCGTTCGCTGATCCGTTACGCGAACGAAGAGTCGTGCATATCGTCGGCGCCGACC
>JAULYI010000097.1:0-5065 GCA_032117915.1 Kapaibacterium sp. (SeqCode)
TGATCATTCCCGATAACAGCGAGATACGGTTCGAGTTTCCATTCGAGGGTACGGCTGCAAATCTTGTGGCTGACGGACAGAAAGTTGTCGAGGTCGGCAAGGATGACGTCGTGACGATCCGGAAAAGTGAACACAACATCAAGCTGATCAAGCGCGCCGACAGCACCTATTACGACCTGCTTCGCGAGAAGCTGCTGTGGTCGGCAGATCCAACCTCGAAGTGACATGGCGCTGCGCCGAGATCTGACGGCTTTCCAAGCCACAGCGCTCAACATGATCGACATGGTGGGCATCGGGCCATTCGTGACCACGGCCCTCGTGGCGTCGACAATGGGCTTTGGTCCATACGCTCTGCTTGCTTGGATTGCCGGGGCCGCTCTGTCATTCGTAGATGCTGCCATCTGGAGTGAGCTCGGTGCGAAGATGCCCGAGGCTGGCGGCTCCTATGCGTTTCTTCGCGAGAGCTATGGCAGAGACCGTTGGGGTCGGCTCATGGCCTTCCTCTTCACATGGCAGACGACCTTTCAAGCGCCCCTGGTGGTCACATCGGGTGCACTGGGCTTTGCGAAGTACCTTGGCTTCGTGGCCCCGCTTGACGAAGTCACCACAAAACTTGCAGCAGCGGCGCTGATTGTTGTCCTTGTCGTTCTGCTGTACCGCAAGATTGCTGATGTAGGCGCAATCTCTGTGGTTCTGTGGGTTGCCGTCATGGCTACGCTGCTGATCCTGATCGTGAGTGGTCTACTGCACGCCGACGCCACGGTGATGGCGTCCTTCTGGACGTCACCCGATCCCACCGGTGCATGGCCACCGCTTGAGGCTGCTGTGCTGGGTGCGGCGACGATATCGACAGTGTATTCGTATCTGGGCTATTACAACGTCTGCCATCTTGGAGCAGAAGTGGCAGACCCGGTGCGCATCATTCCCCGGAGTATGTACATTTCGATCGGTGGTATCGCCGTGCTCTATCTGCTGATGCAGACGGCCATCTATGTGGTGGTACCGTTTGCAGAGGTGGCAGCCTCACCCTTCATTGTCAGCACGTTCTTTGAACGGCTGTACGGGCATGACGTGGCACTGCTGATGACGGGTCTCGTGCTGATCGTGGCCGTTGCCTCGCTCTTCAGCGTGATGCTCGGCTACACGCGCATACCGTATGCGGCAGCAACGGACGGCCTGTTCTTTCGGGCGTTCGGACGTCTGCATCCGACGGGAGACTTCCCCCATGTTGCGCTGCTGGCACTGGGCGGTCTGGGGATCATCTTCTCGATGACGCTAACATTGGGCGATGCCATCAAGGCTATCATTACGATGCGCGTCTTTACGCAGTTTATCGCACAGGCCATAGGCCTGGTGCTGTTGCGCCGCAGGGTAGGTGCCGCTGCCATGCCATGGCGAATGTGGCTATATCCGTTGCCAGTCGTCCTGGTCATCGTTGGCTGGCTGTCGATCTATGCATCGGCGAAGCCGGTGCAGCAGCTAGCGGCCATTGTCGCGCCTATCGTCGGTTGCATTCTGTACGCACTTGTTGTCCGCCGGAGGGTTCAGCATGACACGCCTTGAAGGTATCATCGTTGATCTACACGCCCGGCGTCGATATCCGGGTGTAGTCATCATCAACAACGGACGTATCACGTCGATCCGTGAAGACGATTCCGTACTGGCAACACACTGGATCATGCCCGGCTATGTTGATGCTCATGTTCACATCGAATCGTCGATGCTGGTGCCGTCCGAGTTTGCACGGCTAGCCGTTGTTCACGGCACGGTCGCCACCGTTAGCGATCCGCATGAGATCGGCAACGTCTGCGGGATCGAGGGCGTACGATACATGCTGGATAATGGAGCAACGGTGCCATTCACGTTCGCATTCGGTGCACCGTCCTGCGTCCCGGCCACGACCTTCGAGACGGCCGGAGCAGAGATCACGGCCGATGATATCGCCGAGCTCTTCCGTGATGACCGCGTGCGCTACCTAAGCGAGATGATGAACTGGCCCGGCGTGCTGCATGAGGATGCAACGGTGATGCGCAAGCTCGACGTGGCGCGTGCGAACGGGCGCGTGATCGACGGTCATGCTCCAGGTCTGCGTGGCGATGACGCACGACGCTATGCATCGTTCGGCATCTCGACCGATCATGAGTGTTTTACGCTGGACGAGGCGCTGGACAAGGTCTCGGCCGGCATGAAGATCCTCATCCGCGAAGGCTCGGCAGCCCGGAACTTCGAGGCTTTGCATACACTCTTTGTTCTGCACCCGGAACGTGTTATGCTGTGCTCGGACGATATGCATCCGGATTCGTTGGTGGTGGGACATATCAATCTGCTCGTTCGCCGAGCATTGCAGCATGGATACGAGCTCTTCGATG
Source organism: Kapaibacterium sp. (SeqCode) (assembly GCA_032117915.1). Classification (GTDB taxonomy): domain Bacteria; phylum Bacteroidota; class Ignavibacteria; order Kapaibacteriales; family Kapaibacteriaceae; genus ZLKRG46. The sequence continues at coordinate 2,370 of JAULYI010000097.1, forward strand.
TGCTGCGCGCCGCATGTGTCCATCCGGTAGAGCATTACGGTCTTGACGTGGGCCTTCTCCGTGAAGGCGATCCTGCGGACTGTATCATCACGGCTGCCGATGATCCGTCAACGGTGTATGCGACGTTCGTTCGTGGACAGTGTGTGGCAATGAATGGCTCATCGCATATAGCACGGCGCGACGTACCGGTCATCAACCGATTCTCGTGCGAGATGATATCGGAGCGCGATATTGCCGTTGATACGGAAGGGAAGCCGCTGCGTGTGATCCAGGCACATGACGGACAGCTGGTGACCACCGAGGTGGTCGCAACCGAGGCCGATGATGATGTTCTAAAGATCGTCGTCGTAAACCGCTACCAGCAAGCACAACCCTCCATTGGTTTTATCAGAGGCATCGGCCTGCGCAGCGGTGCGCTGGCCTCGAGTGTTGCCCATGATTCCCACAACATCGTCGCAGTCGGCGCGGACGATGCATCCATCGTAGCGTCGGTCAATGCCGTCATCGCTGCCAAGGGAGGCATCAGTGTTTGCGACGGTGCGAATACGCATGTACTCCCTCTGCCGGTGGCAGGACTGATGAGTGCCAATGACGGCTATGATGTTGCGCGACGCTATGCGGTGCTCGATGCCCGTGCCAAGGAACTTGGCAGTACACTCCGTGCCCCCTTCATGACCCTTAGCTTTATGGCGCTACTGGTTATTCCCGAACTCAAAATGAGCGATAAAGGTCTGTTTGACGGACGTCGATTCGCCTTCACGACTATGGTTGCAGCATGAAAACGCTTTTACACGATGCCTCCATCCTCCGGCTGATCCAGTTTGCTATCCGCGAGGATGTTGGATCCGGCGATATCACGACGGAGCTTACGATCCCGCAGGACAATGCGGCCCTAGCCCGGTTTATTGTCAAGCAAGACGGTATTGTCTGCGGACTACCTCTCCTTGATCTGGTCTTTCGCGAGTTCTCGCCGGACGTACACATCGACATCAAGGTCGAAGAGGGGGCAATGATAACCGCAGGCACGATCATTGCTACGGTCGAGGGTCCAGCTCATGCTCTGCTTGCAGCGGAGCGTACGGCATTGAACTTCATGCAGCGAATGAGCGGTGTTGCCACGAAGACGCGTCAATACGTGGATGTGATCGCCGGCACGCATGCCCGCATTCTTGATACGCGTAAGACCATTCCCGGCTGGCGGCTGCTGGACAAGTATGCAACAGGTATCGGTGGAGCGGTCAATCACCGTATTGGTCTGTACGACATGGTGATGATCAAGGACAACCACATCACGGCATGCGGAGGTATCCGGCAGGCCGTGGAGCGCTGCTTGTCGGAGCTTGAGGGGCGTGCTCCTGTCAAGATCGAAGTAGAGGCACGGTCGCTGGACGAGGTTCAAGAGATCATGCAGTGCGACGGCGTTCATCGCATCATGTTCGACAACTTCACGCCTGCCCAGGTCTCTGAAGGTGTGCGCATCGTTGAGCGTCGTATCGAGACAGAGGCAAGCGGTGGCATCACCTATGACAATCTTCGCGACTACGCCATGGCCGGTGTTGACTTCATCAGCGTTGGTGCGATAACGCACAGTGCCGTTGCACTGGACATCTCAATGAAGTTATGGGTGCCGCGGGTGGGCTAAGCGCTATAGCTCTTTGCGAAGCCGAGCCACGGGTATACGAAGCTGCTCGCGATACTTGGCCACGGTTCGACGTGCAACGTTGTACCCAGACTTCTTCAGGTCCTGAGCCAGTTTATCATCGCTAAGGGGCTTGTACTTCGACTCGGCATCGATCATTTCTTTGATCTTTTGCTTGATGATGCGCGTTGAGACTTCTTCGCCTTCGTCGGTAACCAAGGACTCGCTGAAGAAGTACTTCAGCTCGAACGTCCCGAATTGCGATTGAACGTATTTGCCGTTCACGATGCGACAGATCGTACTGATATCCATGCCGGCAATCTCTGCCACGTCGCGATAGATCAGCGGCTTAAGGTATTCCGGGCCCGAGCGGAAGAAGTCTTTCTGTAGTCCCACGATCGTTGTCATCACCTTCAGCATCGTGCTCTTGCGCTGGCGTATCGCCTGTACAAGGAACTTCGCGTCTTCGTACCGCTTTCGGATCCACTCCTTCATTTCCTTGTTGAACTGGCGATAGCGAGCATCTTTTTTGATACGCTCGTAGGCAGAGTTCACGCGGAGTGTTGGCAGACGTGAGTCGTTGACCGTCACCAGGAAGTCGTCGTGTTCCTCGTCACGCTCAACGATGAAGTCCGGCATGATCGTGTTCGACTCCGGCTCGAAGGTTCCTCCGCCGGGTCTAGGGTTCAGCCGACGGATCACCTCGAGCGCCTCGCGCAGATACTCCTCGCCCACATCAAGCTGACGCTCAATGACGTGGTAATGCTTCATTGCGAAGGCGTCGTAGGCATCGCTCAGCACGAGCATGGCAAGCTTTTGCGCCGCATTGGGCCTGGGCACGGCGCGCAACTGCGCTTGCAGGCATTCGCGCACGTTGCGCGAGCCCACGCCCGGCGGGTCGAGCGACTGCACGCGGCGCAGCACGCGTTCTGATTGCAGCAAGGAAAGTGGCGTGAGTGTATGGTCAACATCCTCGAACATCGACGAAGTATTTACCGAGGCAGAGCGCACACCAAGGAATGCAGGAGTTACCAGCGCCAGGTTGTGCTCGGCAATC
>JAULYI010000098.1:0-10372 GCA_032117915.1 Kapaibacterium sp. (SeqCode)
GGTACACTTCGGTGTGCAGGATACGACACACACCGTAACGGTGTTTACAACACGTCCAGACACGCTCTTCGGAGCCACGTATCTGGTGCTTGCGCCGGAACACCCCCTGGTCGAGCACATCGTGTCAGCGGCGCACCGCGCAGACGTTGCAACGTATCGCGATACAGCCTCGCTCAAGAGCGACCTCGAGCGTACGGAGCTCAGCAAGGTCAAGACCGGCGTGTTCACCGGTGCCTATGCCGTCAATCCGGCCACAGGAACGCAGATCCCGATCTGGGTGGCTGACTATGTGCTGGCGCACTACGGCACAGGTGCCATCATGGCCGTACCCGGACACGACGAGCGCGACCACGAGTTTGCGCGTGCCTTCGGTCTGCCCATCGTCCAGGTCGTCGCATCTGCCGACAGTTCGGCGATCGATGTGCAGGCCATGGCCTACACGGATGACGGCGTTGGCATGCATTCGGCGAACGCTGAAGTGTCGATCGACGGAGTGCCGACGCTTGAAGCCAAACAGCAGATCATCAGCTGGTTGAGCACCACCGGCCGAGGCTCACGCCGCGTGCAGTACCGGCTGCGTGACTGGCTGTTCTCGCGCCAGCGGTACTGGGGCGAACCGATTCCGATCATGTATTTCGAAGACGGTACGCGACGCGCTCTCGACCCCGATGAGTTGCCGTTGCGTCTACCCGACGTGGCCGAGTTCAAACCCGCAGGTACCGGCGAGTCACCGCTGGCGACCGTACCGGAGTGGATGGACTTTGTGGATGCCAAGACCGGGAATCGTGCCCGACTCGAGACCAATACGATGCCCCAATGGGCCGGCTCATGCTGGTACTACCTGCGCTATGCAGATCCGCTTAACAACGAGATGTTCTGCTCGACCGACCGTGAGCGATACTGGCTGGGAGACGTTGGTGTTGATCTGTACGTGGGCGGCGGTGAGCACGCTGTGCTGCACCTGCTGTATGCACGCTTCTGGCACAAGGTGATGTTTGACTTCGGCTACGTCACGTCGAACGAGCCGTTCCGACGGCTGTTCCACCAGGGGTTGATCCTTGGCGAGGACGGACGAAAGATGTCGAAGTCGATGGGCAATACGATCAATCCCGACGACGTGATCCGTGATCACGGCGCCGATGCGTTGCGTCTGTTCGAGATGTTCCTTGGGCCGCTCGAAGCGTCAAAACCATGGAACACCAAGGGCATCGAAGGTATCACAAGATTCCTGCAGCGCGTGTGGCGGTTGATCGTTGACGAGAACGACGAACCGTCGCCGCTGGTGAAGGACGTGCCCTGCACGGCAGACCAGGCCTTTGTGCTGCACAGCACCATCAAGAAAACGCGCGAGGATATCGAGAATCTGAGCTTCAATACTGCCATCGCCCAGTTCATGATCTTCGTGAACGAGTTCACCTCGGCCTCGGTACGGCCCCGCGAAGCCATGGAAGCGTTTGTGTGCTGCCTTGCCCCTTTCGCACCGCACCTTGCCGAAGAACTGTGGATGCGGCTAGGTAAGACAACGTCGGTGGTGTTGGAGCCCTTCCCTGCCGTGAACGAGGCGGCCCTGGTCAAGTCCGAGGTCGAGATCGTCGTCCAGGTGAACTCCAAGGTCCGCGGCAAGGTCGTCGTCCCCTTCGGTGCCGACGAGGCCACCCTCGAAGCGGCTGCCATGCTGGACGAGAACGTACGGCGTCACCTTGAAGGCGTGCAGATCCGTAAGCGTATCATCGTTCCTGATAAACTCGTCAACTTCATCGTCGGATGATCGCACCACTGCTCCTGGCCGCCGCGATGGATACGCTGTTAGTTGGTGGACCCTTTACAAAGGGTTATCTGCCCGACCATATCAGCGAGGCATCGGGACTGGTGGCCACGCCGGGCATGCTGTGGACGGTGAACGACTCCGGCGGTGATCCGTCGATCTACGGCATTGATGAGACCGGACGTCAGCGTCTGGAAGTCCGCCTGCGTCGCGCCACCAACGTCGACTGGGAGGACATGGCCTACAATGCTTCGACCAAGACGCTGTACGTTGCCGATATCGGCGACAATGCGGCGCGCCGCAGTGCGATACGCTTGTATGCCCTACCGCTGCCGGAGCTAACGGCAGACACCGTCGTGGACGCAGAGCCGACCGTACGCACACTGGTCTATCCCGATGGCGCACGCGATGCAGAGACGCTGCTGTGCGACCCCGTGACGGGCGACCTCTTCATCGTCACCAAGCGGGAACGTCGCAACCGTCTGTACAAGGTACCCACGGCAAGCGACACGCTTCAATTCATGCAGGAGCTGCCGTTCTACCTTGCTGTGGCCGGTGACGTCTCGGCCGACGGTCGCCACATCGTAGTAAAAAACTACGCCTACGTCTTTGCATGGTCTCGGAACGCCGGAGAGTCCCTTACCGATGCTATGCGCAGACAGCCGGACACCGTGCATTACATGCCGGAGCTGCAGGGCGAGTGTCTGGCCATTGCCCCCGACGTGTCGGGTCTGTACACCGTGACCGAGCGCGAAGACGGCGGACCGCCTGCGCCGATCGAGTTCTATCCTGTCGTGCCGACGCGTGCCGACGTGGAGCGTGTGCGCGACGTGCGACGTCCGTCGATTCAGGTCCTACCGGACGATACCCAACGCGGTCACTACGTGATCCGCTATGCTGTGACGGAGGAGTCCAACGTGACCATTACCGTGCGGAACATGCTGGGCATGACCATTGCCACGCCGGCCGACGATGAACGAGAAGCAGGTGCTCAGGAGCGAGATATTGATCTTACGAAGACTCCCGAGGGCACGTACATCGTAACGCTTCGCATGGGCAGTACCTATGCGTCGACGGCCGTGGAGCACAAACCACGTCGGTAACAACTGCAACGGACCTGCCATGCGCGCCATCACGCTGCTCCTCGTTGTCATGCTCTCGACCAGTGTTGCACGGCCCATGATGTCTTCGGCAGATGCCGTACAACGTCGCCTAGACGACGTCTGCGCCATGCTGTCAGGCAAGCCACTTGTATACGATACGATATTCTCGGAGCAGTTCCTGCGACAGGTGCCGGCCATCCAGCTCACGACGATCGCACAACAAATGACGCGGCAGACGGGACCCTGTACAGGCATTCGTATCGTCGAGCGTGCCTCGGCGTATCAAGTCCGTGCCGAAGCAGCAACGCAGCAGGGCTTCGTCATCCCGGTACTGCTCACCGTAGCCGCAGCGCCCCCTTATCGCATCGAAGGCCTGTTTTTACGTCCACCCGTCAAACCACAGCGCACTGTTGCCGACGTGGTCTCGGCCTTCCGGTCGTTGTCGGGTCGGATATCCCTCACCATCAAGGACCTGGCGAACGGTGCCGTGATCGCCGCCGTGGACACGTCCGCAGTGCTACCCATGGGCTCTACCTTCAAGCTCTACGTCTTGGGCGAACTGCTTCGCGTGGTACGCCGTGGCGAGCGACGCTGGACGGACGTTGTCAGCCTTGATACCGTCTGGCGCTCGCTACCTTCGGGACGACTGCACACCTGGCCGCATGGGTCGCCACTGACGCTGCATACGCTAGCTTCGATGATGATCAGCGAGAGTGACAATACGGCCACAGACGCGCTGATCCGACTGCTAGGACCGGACATGATCAGCCGACACCAGACGGCGATGGGCCATGGCCAGGCGTATCTAAATCGGCCCTTCCTGACAACCTTGCAGGCCTTTAAACTGAAGTACGCCGATACGGCCATGGCGCGCGCCTATGAAGTAGCGATACCGTCCGAACGACAGGCGATCGTTGATCGCCTTGACAACACGATCAGCCACGCATCCATCCAGCCGGGTGCCGGTATCGTATTTGTTGAGACCATCGAGTGGTTTGCCACCACGTCCGAGCTCTGCCGCGCCATGGACTGGTTCAGACTGGACGCAGAGCGCACGGGAGACGATACGGCCCTTCGCATCCTTGGCATCAACAGTGGCGTCCCGGTCTCGGCCGCATGGAGGCATCACTGCTACAAAGGGGGCTCAGAGCCCGGCATGATCAACATGACCTACCTCCTGCAGCACGCCTCCGGCACCTGGTACGCATGCAGCGTAACATGGATGGACGGCGACAATGGCGTAGATGAAGCCAAGTTCGCCGGCCTTGTGGAGCAGGCCATCCAAGTTTTACATCAGTAGACCCTGTGCGTTAAGCTCAGCGCTTCCAGCGCAGCTCAACGCGCAGAGTGAAACCGTACCTTTGCACATGCTTTGTCTACAATGTGAATCCAACCCGGGCTGGATCGAGGTGGCGAACGACCACCTGATCGACATTTTGATCGACCATGCGCACTGCGAGAAGAAGGCCGCGGCCTTTGCGTTGGCGATGATCAACCGCTATCCGGAGCGGACGCGAATGGTGAAGGATATGATCGATCTTGCTAAGGAAGAGATCGAGCATTTCGAACTGGTAATGGTCGAGCTGGAGCGGCGCGGCGTCACGCTCACGCATGATACAGGCAACCGTTACGCGCAGCAGCTGCATGAGCATATTCGTAAGGCGGAACCGCACCGACTGCTCGACTCCCTGATCGTTGGTGCCTTCATCGAAGCACGGTCGTGCGAGCGGTTTTCCCTGCTGTCCGAACATGCCACCGCACCCGATTTGCGCGAGCTCTACAAGAGTCTGCTGGCCAGCGAGGCCGGTCACTACCGCGCCTATACCGACATTGCCCGCGAGTACTTTCCGGTGGAAGAGGTCAAGCAACGGCTGAAGGAATTCGCCGAGATCGAGGCCACCATCATACGGTCCATGACCAACCAACCTACGATGCACGGATGACGCCATCCATCGTCTTCATGGGCACGCCCGCCTTTGCCGTGCCGGCCCTGCAAGCCCTGCATGCCGCCTTCGGGATCCGTGCCGTAGTGACGGTGCCGGATAAGGCAAAGGGGCGAGGCCTGACGCTGCAGCCGTCCGACGTGAAGGTGGCCGCCCAAGAGCTGGGCATCACGACCATCCTGCAGCCGACGTCGCTCAAGGACCCGGCATTTCAGAGTGAACTCGAAGCGCTGCAGCCCGACGTGATCTGCGTGATCGCCTTCAGGATCCTGCCGCGCAGCGTGTACGCTGCGGCTCGCCTTGGATCGTTCAACGTGCACGCCTCGCTGCTGCCCAAGTTCCGCGGCGCAGCGCCCATCAATCATGCCATCATGCATGGCGAACACGAGTCGGGTGTGACGTCCTTCCTGCTGAACGACGTGGTTGATACAGGCAACATCATCGACCAGCGACGCATGGTGATCACCGACGGTATGACGGCCGGCGAACTCTACGAGGCGCTCATGCCCATGGCGGCCGCCTGCGCCGTCGATACCTGCCGGACACTGCTCGATGGCACGGCAACGCCCCTCAAGCAGGATGATACCCAGGCCACGCCGGCACCCAAGGTGTTTCGCGAAACAAGCGTGATCGACTGGATGCGCGACCGCGCCTCCGTTCGTAACTTCATCCACGGGTTGTCGCCCACGCCTGCGGCGTGGACCACCTGGAACGACGAGCCGCTGAAGGTCTATCGGGCATCGCTCACTACCGAGCAATGTCTGCCGGGACACTGGCGCATCAGCGACGGAAGCTTCCTGGCGGGATGCGCCGACGGAGCGATCGTGCTCGACGAGATCCAACAACCCGGCAAACGTCGCATGCCGTTTACAGACGTCGTGCGAGGCTATCGCGGACCATTGACAGGTACCTTCACATGATGCCTCTGGCTGAGTTTGTTCGGTCAACGCCGTTCTTCGTGATCGCCCATCGTGGCGCCTCCGGCGTGGCCCCCGAGAACACCCTTGCCGCACTGCAGCTCGCCGTCGACGCAGGCGCTGTGATGGTGGAACTTGATGTGCAACTGTCGAGCGACCGCCAGCTGATGGTCTTCCACGACAACGTCCTGGGCCGCACCACGAACGGTCGCGGCTATGTGCGCAACTTCACGGCCGACGAGCTTCGCTCCCTGAATGCCGGCTCATGGTTCGGCAGCGAGTTTGCCAACGAGCGTATCCCGTTCCTACGCGAGGCGATCGAACTGCTGCGCGGCAAGGCCTACCTGAACATCGAACTGAAGCCACTGCACGAATCACCCGACGCCGCCGAAGAAACAGCAGCCCTGGTGGCCCTCGTCCACGAGATGGGCATTGCCCCCTACATGACGTTCAGCTCCTTCGATCACCGGGCATTGAAGATGGTGAAGGAGCATGATCCGGCGATCCTGACGCTGGCGCTGAACGTGCCCGGAGACAAGCGCATGCCCAGCAATGTGGTGGCCGAATGCGGCGCCGATGCCTACGGATGCTCCATCCACGAGCTGAGCCACCAGCGTTCCGCCGACGCAGCCGAACACCGGATCCCATACGGCGTGTATACCGTGAATACCGAAGAGCAACTCCGACTTGCATTATCCTACGGCGTGAACAGCGTTGTGTCGAACGTGCCGGACCATATCCTTTCCGTCTATCGATCCCTTACCTCCAATGGCTGATCCCGTGATGATCCTCGGCCTAGTGGCCGGCTGCTGTTCGACCTTTGCACTGGCACCACAGGCTATCAAGGTGTATAAGACCCAGCACGTTGAACAACTGTCGGTCGGCATGCTCGGCCTGATGTTCTGCGGTTCCTGCCTGTGGCTGACATATGGTCTGCTGCGGGAGGATGTGAGCATCATCTGGGCCAATGCCGTGGCTTTCTTCTTCATCACCTACATGGGATCGAAGAAGGTTGCTGACATCCGACGCACCGGTAAACGCTGATGGCCGATGAGCTGACCCTGCCCGCGCTGATCTTTCCGCCGCTGACGCCGCAACTGCGAACTTCGAATGGCCGCGTCGAGATCCGCGATGCCGTACGCCGTGCATTCGTTGCGCTTACGCCGGAAGAATGGGTGCGGCAGCACTGCGTGCACTGGCTGGTCACCCACAAACACTATCCCATCGGGCGCTGCTCGGTCGAGCGAATGATCACCGGCACCGGCATGCGGTATGACGTCCTTGTCGTCGATGCCTTGCTCAAACCCTTTCTGCTGGTGGAGTGTAAGTCGTACGACCAGCCCATCAATGCCGATGCCTTGCGACAGTCGGCATGGTATAACCTAACGCTCAAGGCTCCCTATATTCTGCTCACCAACGGCCGTCTTGCCTATTGCGCTGCCGTGACAAGCGATGGCGTGACGACCTCACTCGATGATGTTCCCGTATACCCCGTAGCACCATGAAGATCACCCTGCACTCCCCCGTAGATATGCACATCCACTTCCGTCAGGATGCCATGCTGTCAATGGTAGCACCGCTCACAGCCCAGCATTTCTCGGGCGGTGTGATCATGCCCAACCTTCTTCCGCCCGTCAATACCGTCGAGCGGCTGCTCAGCTACACAGCTGAGGTCCGCGAGGCCGTGCAGCCCCATGCCTTTGATCCGTACATGACGCTGTTCTTTCGCGACTATATGGAGCAGGAGCTGGCCGCTGCCAAGCCGCATATGATCGGCATCAAACTCTATCCTGCAGGCGCTACCACGAATAGCGAAGCAGGCGTACGCGAGATCGGTGCCATGGATCACGTGTTCAAGATGATGGAAGAGCAAGGGATTCCTCTGCTGGTACATGGAGAGACACACGGTTTTGTGATGGACCGTGAACGCGAGTTTTGCACGATCTACCGTCACCTTGCTTCGACCTACCCCAGGCTGCAGATCACGATGGAGCATATCACGACCATGGACGCCCTGCAGCTGCTGGAAGAGTTTAGCAACCTGCGCGCCACCGTGACCATGCACCACCTGGTGCTAACGTTGGATGATGTGGTGGGTGGCCTGATGAATCCGCACCTGTTCTGTAAGCCCATCGCCAAGCGACCGGAAGATCGCGACGCCCTGCTTCAGGCTGCCCTGAGCGCGCACCCCAAGCTGATGCTGGGCAGCGACTCTGCACCGCATCCGGTCGACAAAAAAGAATGTCCCGGCTGCGCCGCCGGTGTCTTCACCGCCCCCATCCTCCTCCCCTTGCTTGCAGAGTTGTTTGCACGTCATGGGGCGCTGGAGAACCTGCAGGCATTCACGAGTGACAACGCACAGCGTCTGTACGGTGTAACGCCGCCGCCGAAGGCCGTGGTACTCGAAGACGTACCGATGACGATCCCTGCCGCCTACGGCTCGGTCGTTCCCATGTGGGCCGGACGCACGATCGACTGGTCCGTGACGGAGGTCGCATGATGTCATCCCTGCGTATGGTCCGCCTTGTTGTCGGACTGCTCTTTGTTGCCGTCACGGCACTTGGTGCTCAGGACACTGTATATGACTGTCCGCCCCAGGGTACAGCCAAACGCGCCAACATCCAGGCACTGAACCAGCTCAAGAACCGCGATGCCATTCCTGACCCTGCCAAGATCAAGAAGGTCTCGCTCACGCAGCTCCTTACCGCAGCACCGCCGGGTAAGGGCCCGTTCAGCACGAACGATGCCGTCGAGGTGACGGCGTATATCTATGACGTACGGCTGGCCGGACCCGAGTCGTGCAACTGCAACGCGTCCGACCACTGGCGTCGCGACTCCCACATCGAGATCGTGACCAAGCCGATGGACCCCATCGATAAGTCGCGGCTGTTCGTCTGCGAGGTCACGCCCCGCTTCCGCGAGATCATGAAGCGCCGCGGTGTGGATTGGTCGCAGCGCACCTTGCGTGATCGCTTCCTTGGCCGGTGGGCGAAGATCACGGGATGGCTGTTCTACGACGAGAATCACGACGACGAGTCGGCGAATACCAGCGATGGCAAACACATCTGGCGTGCTACTGCCTGGGAGATCCACCCCATCACGGACATGGTGGTGGTGAACGGTCCGAATGCGGCCATCCCCGAGGCTGACGTACCAGCTACCACACGGCCGGCGTCCGAGCCGCAACAAGAGACGAAGCAGCAGCCCGACACACCCAAGAATACCTCGACAACGCAGTGCACGGCCACCACGAAGAGCGGCAAGCGCTGCTCGCGCATGACATCGGCTGCCTCGGGCAAGTGCTGGCAGCACGAGTAAGGACAGCCTCATACAGCAAGACCACCGTCGGTCGGGGCCAACGGTGGTCTTCTTCGTTGATCATCAAGTGATCGTCCCGGCCGCTACGCGGCCGGTGTGTTCCACAGGTTCTTCAGTGCCCCCAACGAGCCCATGACACCGCTGGCCTCATAGGGCATGAAGACGACCTTGTTGCCGTTTGAGCCGAGCTCCTTCATCGCCTCGATGTACTTCAGGGCCACCAGATACTGCGTTGGATCGCCACCGCTCTCCTTTACCGTCTGCGTCACCATGTGAATGGCCTCGGCTTCGGCCTGGGCGACGGCCTTGCGGGCTTCGGCCTGGCCTTCGGCGATCAGGATCTGTGAGCGCTTTTCGCCTTCGGCGCGGTTGATCTCGGACTCGCGCATACCCTCGGATTCCAGCACGGCCGACTTCTTGCTGGCCTCGGCATTCAGGATGGCGGCACGACGGTCGCGTTCGGCGCGCATCTGCTTTTCCATGGCATCTTGAATGTCCCGTGGCGGAATGATGTCCTGCAGTTCGACGCGGTTGACCTTCACGCCCCACTTGTGCGAAGCTTCGTCGAGAATGGCACGCAGCTTCGAGTTAATGGTGTCTCGCGACGTCAGCGTTTCGTCAAGGTCCAGCTCGCCGATCACATTCCGCAGCGTGGTCTGCGTCAGTTTCTGGATGGCATCGGGCAGGTTCGAGATCTCGTAGACGGCCTTCATGGGATCGACGACCTGGAAGTAGAGCAAGGCATTGATCTCGATGGTCACGTTGTCCTTGGTGATCACACCCTGTCGCGGGAAGTCGTATACCGTCTCGCGCAGATCGATCCGGTCCGTCCTTGTGTGCACATACATGTGCCTACCCGACGGATCGGTTTTGATAAAGCGCCAGTCGATCGGACGTGGCTTGTCGATTAGGGGTACGATCACATTGATGCCGCTTTCAAGCGTACGGTGGTACCGTCCAAGACGCTCGATGATGACCGTTTCTGCCTGACGGATCACCTTGATGCCGCGCACCAGGATGATGACCACAAAGGCAACAAGTGCGAGTAATACGATATCCATGTTTCCTCCGTTGAACGAGACTCCATTATTACGATAACGAGCGTACGAGAAGCGTCGTACTGTCGACCGCCACTACCTCGATACGCATATCCTTCTCTATCACACCGCCATCCTCGGCTTCGGCGTGCCAGTTATCTCCGCCAACCTGGATACGTCCGCCAACTGGACTTCTTCTGATCTCTTCCGTCACGATCCCCTGCTTTCCGACCACGGCATCGGCACCCGTGCGCACCTTCGCCTGATTGCGGTAGATAAAGCGCTGCAT
>JAULYI010000099.1:0-3452 GCA_032117915.1 Kapaibacterium sp. (SeqCode)
GCACAGGACGCCAACGTGTTTCCACAGCACGGGCTCCGTCATACCAAGGTTGCGCGCATAGCGTGCTGCGCGGCGCAGAATGCGCCGTAACACATAGCCCCTTCCCTCATTGCCGGGAATTGCACCGTCGGCAATGGCGAATGATAAGGTGCGGATGTGGTCGGCGATGACGCGCATGGCCACACCGTCGGTGTTGTCGAGTGCCGTGTGATAGCGGCGTCCGCTGAGCTGCTCGGTCATCCGAATGATGGGCTGGAAGACATCCGTGTCGTAGTTGGAATCCTTGCCTTGGATGACGGCCGTGATGCGCTCGAAGCCCATGCCGGTGTCGACATGCTTTGCGGGCAGATCTTCGAGTGATCCGTCGGGCAGACGGTTATACTGGATGAAGACGTTGTTCCAGACCTCGATCACTTCGGGTACGCCAGCGTTAACGAGCGGCCCGCCGGACAGATCAGGCGTCCGGTCGAAGTGGATCTCGGTACAGGGTCCGCACGGCCCCGTATCCCCCATCTCCCAGAAGTTGTCTTTTTCGTCGAACCGGTGGATATGCGATTCCGGCAGATACTGCTTCCAGATCTCGAACGACTCGTCGTCGGTGCGATAGACGGTAGCATGCAATCGTTCCTTGGGTAGCTTCCACACATCGGTAAGCAGCTCCCAGCTCCATGCAATTGCCTCGGTCTTGAAGTAGTCGCCGAAGCTCCAGTTTCCAAGCATCTCGAACAACGTGTGGTGATACGTATCGTAGCCCACTTCTTCAAGGTCATTGTGCTTTCCGGAAACGCGGATGCACTTTTGTGCGTCGGCCGCGCGCGTGTAATCACGTTTTCCAGTACCCAGGAAGACGTCTTTGAACTGATTCATACCGGCATTGGTAAACAGCAGGGTTGGATCACCATGCGGAATCACGGGTGCCGACGGAACGATGCGATGTCCACGAGCCTCGAAAAAAGCGAGGAAGGATGCGCGTATATCTGATGATGTCATAGACTGCGAATTTACTGGTTTTGCAATGCTCCCTACCACCATACCCTCCGAGATTCTCTCAGCCCTACCGGTAGTCATCACGTTCTCTAACCCAGCGGGTAAGGGGGCATGGACCGACGCCGAGGCGGCACGGTTCGGTGCTCCAGAACTGCCACTGCGTGTTGTTGTGCGTCGCGCGGATGCCATCCGCGTCGAGGCGTTTACGAAACGGCAGAGCTTTACCACGCATCATGAAGACGCCCAAACGGTGATCGCGGCGCTCTGGACATGCGGGTATCGACAAGTGCTGGTGCAGTCTCCCGAAGGCGACGTGCAGGTCCTGCGCTCTGCAAAACGCGTAACACTGCGCCGTATGGCCGCTACACGTTCGACGTGGGAGGACCTGACAGTTGACCGCGTAAAGCAACGGCCGCTCTCGCCCGAGCACGACGCTGCCCTGCTGCATGCACTCGACCTTGCCACAGACAATGGAACGATCCTTGCCCCTATGGCCGATAAGTATCGTCAGCTCAACCACCTGATCACGACGGCATTGACGTTGCCGTGCGTGCAGGCCGGCACTCCGCTACACGTCATCGACGCCGGATGCGGCAAGGCCTACCTGAGCATTGCCCTGGTCCATGTGCTGCGTCGGGACGGACGTGACGTGTCACTGCTGGGTGTCGATACCAACGCCCACGTCATCGCGCATGCGCAGGATGTGGTGCGCAGGCTGGACATGCCAGACTGCACCTTCGCCGTGCAAACGCTGTGCGATCTTTGGAAACAGCCGCCTGCCCCACCGACCGGACGTGCGATACTGCTGCTGGCACTACATGCTTGCGATACGGCCACAGACGATGCCCTGATGGCCGGACTGACGTTGCGGGCCGACGCCATGCTGGTGGCACCGTGCTGTCATCACTATGTGCAGACACAGCTCGCTGCATCGACCGCTCCTGCGGCGGCCCGCCTGCTTCTGGAGGACGGCATCACCAAGGAACGACTTGGCGACCTGCTAACCGATTCCATGCGCCGGGACATTGTCCGCGCCCACGGCTACGATGCGCATCTGCAAGAGTTCATCGCCCTTGAACACACCATGAAAAACATTCTGCTCAAAGCTGAGCTAAGAGCGAACGTCACAACGCCCGACCTCTCGCACGTCCACGAGTCGGCCTCCGCCTGGGGCGCACGGCCCAAGCTGTTGGAGCTGGTGGAAAGAACACCATGACTCGTAACGTGACGAGGCGCCCTTGAAGCACGAATCACTCGGCTGACCGCGTCGTAGTTTTGCGGATGCGATTTTTCCTTCTGCTCCTCTTTGCCGTCGGAACGGCAGCTGCACAGACGTCGTATGACGTCACCGTCGACCTCAAGAATGTTGTGAACGACCGAGTTCGCGTCGAGATACGCCTGCCGGCCGTCGACGCTGATACGGCAACGATCGTGTTTCCGGTGGTAACACCGGGCACATACGAGCAGCAGGACTGGTGGAGGTATGTCAGCGACTTCGCGGCCTTTGACGCAAAGGGTAAGCCGTTGCCGGTACACCGCAGCGCTGACTCGCAGTTTGTGGTTTCGCAGGCTCGACGACTGCACCGTGTGACCTACCTGCTGGATGATTCATTTGATGCACCGGATGACGGACGACCATCAGTGTTCGAACCCTCGGGGACGTCATTCGAGGCGGATACGATTATGCAGCTTAACCACTGTGGCATCGTTGGCTTTGTCGACGGGATGCAGCGTCTCCCCTTTCATCTTACCGTGATCAAACCCGCCCTGCTGACTGGTGCAAGCGCTCTTCGGATCGAACGACTCTCGGACACAGTTGACCGCTACCACGCCGAGACGTATGATATGCTGAATGACTCACCCGTCCTGTATGCCATTGCCGATACAACCTCGTTTACCGTTGGCGGTACACAGGTATTTGTTGCCTGTGCACACAAAAGCCAGCACGACCATGCAATGCGCGTCAAGCCCCAACTCGACTCCGTATGCACAGCCATCGCCGCCTTCCTTGGCACGATGCCTGTTGACCGGTACGCATTCCTGATGTACGTGTGGAACATGGATACAACATCCACTGCCGTACGCAAGGGTGGATTCGGTGCGCTTGAGCATTCCTTCAGCTCGCTCTACTTCATGCACCCCGGGATGATGAGCAACGTCAAGGACATTGCTGCGCATGAGTTCCTGCACATCCTGATGCCGCTAAACCTGCACAGCGAAGAGATCGAGACATTCAACTTCAGAACTCCCAACATGTCCCGGCACCTATGGCTGTACGAAGGGCTTACGGAGTACTTTGCTCACCTCTCGCTCGTGCGATACGGGCTTACGACGCCGGGCAGGTTCATGACTGGCGAGGTGACCAACTCCATACGCCAATCGGGTTCGATTCCCGGTGATTTCAGCTTCACGGAATTCAGTCGACGCGTGCTTGAAGAGCCCTACCAAAGCATGTATCCGCTTGT
>JAULYI010000100.1:0-4912 GCA_032117915.1 Kapaibacterium sp. (SeqCode)
CGGATGCACGCAGCGCAGCAACGATCTTCTTCACGTCCTGCGCACGGTCCTTACTGCAGATCATCGTGGCATCGTCGGTCACCACCACCACCACGTTGCCAACACCGAGCGTGGTCACCACGTGGGCAGACGTAGCCGCATTCACAACGATGGCGTTGGATGTGTCAAGCGTTGTGACGTTGCCCATGACAACGTTGTTCTGCTCGTCATGACCGTTCATGCGGTCAAGTGCATCCCACGAGCCCACGTCATCCCAGGGGAACGATGCGCGGACGACGCAGACGTTGGCCGCACGCTCCATCACACCAAAGTCGATCGAGATGTCGGGCATCGAACCAAAGACCTCGGCCAGCGCATTCTCGTCACCCTGCGCAAGGGCCTGCGTCATGGGGGCAATGCGATCGCCCACGTCAGACAAATGCTGACGCATGGCCGACTCAAGTGCAGAGACCCTCCAGAAGAACATACCGCTGTTCCACAGGTAGCGGCCGCTGCGTACGTACTCGAGGGCCGTCATAGGTGCAGGCTTCTCGCGGAACGACGCTACGTGCAACACGCCCGGCGCCAGCGCCGGGCGGTCGGCCGTTTCGATATAGCCATAGCCCGTTTCGGGTCGTGTTGGCGCGATGCCAAAGGTCACCAGCACGTCGTTCGACGCAGCAGCGTCGATCGCGCGTTGGACGTCGACGCGGAACGCGTCGACGTCACCGATGAAGTGGTCGGCCGTCAGTACGGCCATTACGGCGTCTTCATCGCCCCTTGCCTTGATGACCGATGCGGCCAGGGCAAGGCACGGAGCGGTATTGCGCTTTGCCGGCTCGGCAATGACGTTGGCGGCGGGCAGCTCGGGCATAGCGTCGATGATGGGCTGACGTAGCACATTGCTGGTCACAACAAGGATGCGCTCGAGCGGTACGATGGGCGCCACCCGTTCGATAGCCTCCTGCAACATGGTCTGCGTTGCCGACGTGAGCTTGAGCAGCTGCTTGGGTCTGCGCTGACGACTCAGTGGCCAGAAGCGTTCGCCGGATCCACCGGCCATGATAACGACGTAGGTATTCATGCGTGTGCTGTTAGGTATTCTGCGATCTGTACGGCATTGGTGGCTGCCCCCTTGCGAAGGTTGTCGGCAACCACCCAGAGCAGGAGTCCGTGTGCGACGGACGCGTCCTGGCGGACACGACCGACGAAGACCTCGTCGCGTTGCTCGGAATGTCTCGGCGTTGGATACATGGCATTGGCAGGATCGTCGAGCACGACGATGCCCGGCGATGCCGCAAGGATGTCACGCGCCTGCTGCGGAGTGCACGCCTCTATGGTCTCGATGGCCACGCTCTCGCCATGTCCGCCAAGTACCGGCACGCGCACGCACGTCACGGCCATGGGCAGGTCCGGCAGGTGCATGATGCGACGTGTCTCGCGAAGCATCTTCTGTTCTTCTTCGGATGCTGCGTCGAGTTCACCGATCGTATGGAAGACCGTGTTGTAGGCAACGTCGTGCGACGTGATGCGTGCCGACGGCGTACGTCCGGCGATCTCATCCGCCAGTTGGTCGACGCCTTTCTGTCCGGCACCACTCACACTTTGGTAGGTGGACACCACAACTCGGCGAATGCCGAAGGCCTTATGCAAGGGCCACAGTGCCACCACCAGCTGGATGGTCGAGCAGTTTGGATTGGCGATGATACCCTTGTGTGCCAGTGCATCGGCAGCATTCACTTCCGGCACCACTAGCGGCACATCGTCGGCCATGCGCCAGTAAGACGAGTTGTCGATCACCACGGCACCCGCCTGGGCAAACCGTAGCGCCCACTCGGCGCTTACGCTGCCGCCGGCCGAGAACAGCGCAATGTCGATCCCGCTCAGATCCGCGCTCTCAAGCGACTCGACAACAACGGGTCCACGGTACGTCTCGACCGTTCGTCCGGCCGACGTTCCGCTGGCAAACAGCCGCAGCGCATCGCAGGCCACATCGCGCTCTTCGAGCACGCGCAGCATCGTGCGCCCTACTAATCCTGTGGCTCCGACAATGGCAATGGTCATGCTACAAAGATACGGGCATCGGCGGACGCTCACCTTCATTGCTATCGTATGTTTGCGTCATGCGATCGTTGCTCGTTGTCCTGTTTGTAATGGCCCACCATGGCGTTTTGGCGCAGCCGTGCCAACCGCTGGGGTGGGACGCTGCGTTTACCCGAGACCTGAACGCTCTTAATAGTCCCGCCGTCACGCGGTCGTCGCAGATCGTGTCCGATGCGCTGTATCCTCTTGGTATCGGCGTGCCGGCGGCTCTGTATCTATCTGGGGTGCTGAATGTGTTTGACGACCGTTGCTCCGCAAGCCCTAACGCTGCGCGCGCCGGCGTGCAGATCGGTACGACGATGGCAGCGGCCACGGCAATAACGTTGGGTCTGAAGCAGGCGTTCGACCGCAAACGACCCTACCAGGCCTATCCGGACTGTATCACGAATCGTGCATCGGACAGCGATCCGTCGTTTCCGAGTGGACACAGCGCTGGCTCCGCAGCATTGGCCACGTCGCTGTCACTGGTATATCCGCAGTGGTACGTCATTGTACCGTCGGTTGGCTATGCACTGTGGACGGGCTTTGCGCGGATGAACTTGGGCATGCACTACATCACGGACGTCATGGCCGGCTATGCCGTCGGCGTTGGTACGGCCCTCCTGGTCCATGCCGTGCGCGAGCATCTGTTTTCGGTGGCCGACCCGCTGCTGCCCGATGCCGATTGCACGCGCCTAGGATCGTTGTCCGTGGTCCCCACAACGAACATCATCTCCTTGAGCTTCGGCTTCTAACTATGCGTCTTGCCGTTGTCCAATTCCGTCCCGCCCTGAACGCAGTTCACGAGAACGTCGACTATATGGTACGCAAGGCACAGGAGACCGATGCCGACGTCATCGTCTTTCCGGAGCTTGCGACGTCAGGCTACTTCTTCCTCTCGCGCGACGAAGTGCGCGTGGTTGCAGAGCCCCCTACCGGACCCTCGATCACGGCCCTGCAAACCGTTGCCGATGCCACAAACCGTGTGATCGTAGTTGGCTTCCCGGAACTGGATGGTGACGCCTGCTACAACAGCGCGGCCATCATCATGCCGGGTACGGCTCCGCACGTCTACCGGAAAACGCACCTGTTCTATAAGGAGCGATACTGCTTTGCCGAAGGCAACAGCGGCTTCTTTGTCGTGCACCTGCCCCACCTTGATTGCAACCTGGGCGTCATGATCTGCTATGACTGGAGGTTCCCGGAAGCAGCGCGAACCCTTGCACTGCGCGGTGCCGACGTCATCGTCTGTCCGTCCAACCTCGTCACCACCGTCTCCCACATCTCCATGCCGTCCCGTGCCCTCGAGAACATGGTCTACCTAGCCGTGGCCAATCGCACGGGTACAGAGACAAGGCGCGATGAGGAACTGTACTTCAACGGGGCTTCGGCGATCTACTCGTATAACGGCCAGCAGATGGCCGTTGCAGACGCGCAGAGCGACGACACGCTGATCGTTGACATTGACCCCGTGGCAACACGGAAGAAGTCGTTCAATGCTATCAACGACATTTTTGCTGACCGCAGACCGGAGATGTACGAATGACCTTTTCTTCCGTTAGCAACATCCACTTCGTGGGCATCGGCGGCATTGGCATGAGCGGCATCGCCGAGATCCTGCTCACGCAGGGATTTGCCGTGAGCGGCAGCGACATGCAGCGTAGCGATACCACGGACTACCTGGCGGCACGTGGTGCACGCATTGCCATCGGACATCATGCGGATAACGTGGCCGGAGCCGACGTTGTGGTCTACTCCAGTGCGGTACGCCCTGCGGAGAACGCCGAAACGGTCGAGGCCATGCGACTGAAGATCCCCATGCTGCGTCGCGCCGAGATGCTGGCTGAAATGTCGAGGCTGAACTACTGCCTGGCCATTGCCGGCACCCACGGCAAGACCACCACGACGTCGATGTGCGGCCTGATCCTGATGAAGGCCGGCGTCGACCCAACGGTCATCGTCGGCGGCAAGCTCAAAGGCTTTGGCGGTACCAACGCACGCCTGGGCAAGGGTGAGTGGATCGTGCTGGAAGCCGACGAATACGACAGGTCCTTCCTGTCGCTCCTGCCCACGATGGCCATCGTCACGAACGTCGAGGCCGACCACCTGGACATCTATACCGACCTTGACGATATCAAGGGCGCCTTTATCGAGTTTGCCAACAACGTCCCATTCTACGGCACGGCCATCGTCTGCCTCGACGATCAGGGCGTACGCCAGATCCTGCCCAGCATCGCGAAGAAGGTCGTCACCTACGGCTTGTCGCCACAGTGTGACATCCGTGCCATCGATCTGGAATACAGCGAGCGATCCACGTCGTTCACCCTGCAGCAGCGCGGCGTCGATCTGGGACGTGTGATGATCAATGCCCCCGGCGACCACAACGTGCGCAATGCGCTGGCAGCCTGTACGGCGGCGCTGCAGCTTGGCATTACGGCCGACGTAATCGCAGCAGCCCTGGCCGAGTTCAGCGGTGTTGACCGACGCTTCGAGGTCAAGGGCGTGACGGGTGACGATGTGCTGGTCGTTGACGACTATGCCCACCACCCCACGGAGATCCGCAGCACACTGGCAGCCGCCAGACGAGGCTGGAAACGTCGTATCGTGGCCGTTTTCCAGCCCCATACCTATACGCGAACGCGGGACTTCTACCAGGAGTTTGCCCTGTCCTTCGACGATGCCGACGTGCTTGTCCTTACGGACATCTACCCTGCCCGGGAGGCGCCCATCGAAGGCGTCAACGGTAAACTCATTGCCGATGCGGCCCGAGCGACCGGCCATAGGGACGTACATTACGTCGAACACGTCGACGACCTTCCGCAGGCCCTGAAGGGGCTACTCAAGCCCGGCG
>JAULYI010000101.1:0-11270 GCA_032117915.1 Kapaibacterium sp. (SeqCode)
GTCTCTCGTTGTGCCGATACCGGAAGGCTCCCCCAAACCGTTGCCAGCACCATGACACCACTGAGCAGGAACTGCCTGATGGAGTGGCTGTTCATGAGGATGTAGCTCGGTCAAGATACGAATCCACTGGGCCGTTCGTGCGGTAATTGCAGCGGAACATTACGGGGATTTTACAGCCCGTTCCGTAGCATGGGGCGTAGTTTTGTTGTCATCACTTACGGATTCGCCGTTTATGAGCGAGCAGACGATCTTGATCGTGGACGATGAGCAGGACATTCTGGACCTGATCTCGTACAATCTGAGCAAGGAAGGGTACAAGGTTCACACGGCTGCCAACGGCATTCAAGCCGTCGATGTTGCCACGGCAGTGCGCCCGGACTTGGTCATCCTTGACGTCATGATGCCCGGAATGGATGGCTTCGAGGTGTGTCGCACGCTACGCAAGCACCCGGAGACGGCCGTAGCTGCCATCATGTTCCTAACGGCGAAGGCCGGCGAGATCGACCAGGTGCTCGGCCTTGAGCTTGGCGCGGACGACTACATCCAAAAGCCGATCAGTCCTCGTGTGCTCATCGCCAGGGTCAAGACCATTCTGCGCCGCGGCGCAGAGCGTGTGCGCACAGAGACGGTTGCGGCTCCCGAGATCCTGCGCATTGGCGCGATCGAGATAAATCGCCAGAACTACACCGTCCGGGTCGACGGTAAGGAGCGGTTCTTTCCGAAGAAAGAGTTTGAGTTGCTCGCGTTCCTGGCGACGAATGAGGGGAAGGTCTTCAATCGTGACGTTCTACTGCGACGCATCTGGGGCGAAAGCGTCTATGTGGTCGACCGCACGGTTGACGTTCACATATCGAAGATCCGGGAAAAACTCGGTAATTACGCACCGTTCATCGAAACGGTAAAGGGCGTAGGCTATCGATTCCGACAACACCAGTAAGGCTACCGGCACGGCACCCGAGCAACGATCAGTACTGACGCGTCTGATGCTGCTTGCCATTGGCATTCCCGTTGCCATATCGGCGATCGTTGTCGTTGTGTATGCATTCCGTTCGACCGGTAACGATGCCGGTGTGTTCCCCGTGCTGCTCCTCATGCTCGCCGCGGTCGTCTCCGGTGCGATCATACAGCAGTCAGTGTTGCGACGTCGAGTGATTGCACCTCTTGCCTCCATTGAAGAGGTCACGGACCATCTGGCAAAAGGGGCTGTGTCCTCGCGCATCACCGTTGATACCCAGGCTTCGGCCGAAGTCCGAGCTGTAGCATCGGCGATTAACCGTCTTGCCGATCGGTCAGCCGCCGATGTGGCAGACATGCAGCGGCTTGAGCGCGTGCGCAGCGAGTTCATTGCCAACGTTTCCCATGAGCTACGAACACCGATCTTTAGCGTGCAGGGCTACCTCGAGACACTCCTGGATGGCGCCGCCGACGATCCGGAGGTAAGCAAGCAGTTCCTCGAAAAGGCGTATCTGAATGCACTGCGCCTGAACACCCTGCTGAGCGACCTGATCGACCTGTCCCGCATCGAGTCGGGCGAAATGCGGATGAGCTTCCGCTATTTCAACATTGTGGATCTGCTGCAGGACCTGCTGCACACCGTGGAGATCCGCGCCACGCAGCGTGGGGTAACACTGCATCTCGAGGATGAGACGCAGGCGGTGATGGTCTATGGTGACCGTGAACGGTTATCGCAGGTACTGACAAACCTGATCGACAATGCGATCAAATACAACGTTCAGGGAGGCGCGGTGACGGTGCGTGCTAGACGCCTGAACGGCGACGCAGAGATCGTCGTGACCGACACGGGCATCGGCATCCCACAGGAGCATCTCCAGCGCATCTTTGAACGGTTCTATCGCGTCGATAAGGATCGATCCCGCCTGGTCGGGGGTACCGGTCTTGGCCTGGCCATCGTAAAGCACATCCTCGAGGCGCACCATACCTCGGCTACGCTTGCCAGCGAGCCCGGCAAGGGCACGACCATCCGGTTTACGCTGAAAGCAGGCTAACCAGCGTTCAGGGTCAGCGGAAGATGACGATCGGCACAGCGAGCACCTTGGCCCCTTGCGTCGCACGCATGGTATAGGTGCCTGGTGCAAGTGCGCGTACATCGACGATCAGGGTTTGTCCTTCGAACCGCCATGGCACGTCCATACGACGTCCGTCGATGCCCGTCACGCCAACGTCCAACAGTGGTTGCGACGATGAAAGTCCAACAACGACCGATGTCGCGGCCGGCATCGGATGGACGCCAATAACGTCCATCTCGCTCTCGTTGACGCTTGTACGCTCTTCGATGCGTATGTCATCAACATAGACACCGTCAGAATTGCGCGTAGCGTTCGTGCGTATGCGCAGGCGAAGGAACAGCGTATCCTCGCGTTCTGTGCGGATGTTGAGTTGCTCATACCGCCAGGCATCGGCACTCTTCGTGGTATCGGCCCAGCGGGCATACGTCCCTGCGTTATAGCGGGCATCGGTTGTCCACGGCCCACGCTCGTCGAATGCATGCTCAACGAACGCAGTGTCTCCGTTGTCCATGAAGGCCGCTACGCGCATGGATACGACGATGGAGCCACGGTCGCTATCTGCGCCTACGCGACGTGGGAACAAGACGGTCGTGTCTTGCCGGAGCTGTGTGTAGTTGCCTGTCGGACTATCGGTGTACGAACCGGGCTCGCTGAAGGCGAACGATGTTGTGCGGCCCCATGTTCCGCGGCGTACATGGAAGGCAGGCACGGAGTCAAACGTCTCCTGCGTCCACATGAGTGTTCCCGTATAGCAGATCAGCGTGTCTGAAGACGGAGACACGTTACCGTCGCCATCGATCGCCTGCACGCTGACGTGATACCAGCCGCTGGCATTTGGTGAGAGTGTGTACGCTTGCTCCGTCCCGGCCTGCGTTGCAGGCTGCGTATCTGTCCATGCGTTTGCCGTGAAGCGCAATCCTGCAAGGTTTGCCAACGATGTGGTGTTGTCTAGCCGCTTCGACGGCAGCTCGACGTATGCGATGATCGAACCGGTTTCGTTTCCTTGAACGGAGAGGAGCGTTGGGATGCCGGGTTCTTTTGACCCACCGGCGAAGGCACTGGCCGTACGAGGTGTGCTCGTATCAGCTGCGTCAGCAATAGCAAGCGTGTACGTGTAGCGTTGATATTTCGTAAGACCGGTATCGAGGAACGTCGTGTCGGTGATGCTGAGTGTTGCAAGCGGTGCGCCGTCGCGGCGCAGCACGTAACGGGCACGCTGAAGGTCGAGCGGCTGGCCGAACGTGCGGTCACTGACGGCTGACCACGCGAGACTGATGGACGTGGGTGCGTCGGGTAGTGTATTCGCTGTGAACGTTGTTGCTGCCGAGGGCACATTCACCTTGACAACGGCCGTGTACACATCGTTGTCACTGGGCGTCACGTAGGTGTTTCGCATATCAACCCATGAGGGATACACGACACCACCATAGAAATCGCAACCGCTATAATCACCGGCGAACGCGCTACCCGCAAAGGGATTTCGTCGTAGGTCGCTGCCTTGGTCGGACGCGCGTCGGTCCGTCCACGTTGTGCCGCCGTCCGTGGAGTAGCTCACGTAACAGTTAACAAGCATGTTCTCTGCGTCGTCTCGGCTGTCGAAGTACATCACGGCCAGCTCGCCGTTGGTAGGGTCAAGTGCGATCCACGGCCAGAACTGGTCGTTCGTGAGGTCGCTGTGAACCACAGATGCGCGTGACCATGTCGTGCCACCGTCGGTCGATCGCGAGAAGTAGATGTTTGGCACCGTGTCGGCCGACCATACAAGGTAGAGCGTTCCCCGGCGAGGACCGTTAGTACAGTCAACGACAAGCGTTGGATAGGCCTCGGCGCGGACGCTTTCTTTTACTCGAGAATTCACCTGTCCGGCGATCTCGCTCTTCTTGCCGAAGCTCTGATATCGATGCAGAATCCTAGGCTTTGAGAACGTCAGTCCTCCGTCATCCGAACGCGCATACCGGATAGCACGTTCTGTTCCGCTGTTCCACACAACGTGTACGGCGCCGTCGGGTCCGGTGCGGGCAAGCGGAAAGCTTTGTCCGAAGGTCGTGTCCTCGCTGGTACGCGAGAAGCGATCGCTGACATAGGTCGGCAGGGACCAGCTTTGCCCCCTATCGGTACTGTGCGCGATCACGATCTGCGTGGATGAGTCGCGGTTGACGACGCGCTTCCACGGAATGTAGAGACGACCGCGATGTGGTGATGAGGTCGCTGTGTCGGCGTGGATGTAATACTTGTCTTCGAAGGACGAGTCGGCCGTCTGCATACCAGTATGCACGATCACGGGAACGTGCGTGACGGGCCACGTGCGGCCTCCGTTATCGGTATACGAGACGAAGATGCCATTCTCGCCAAACTGTGCGTTGCCTGTGCGGTTGAACGATCCATAGCATAGATAGCCGCGACCCTGGTGGTCGAAGGCAACAGAGGGATCATTGCCCGACGACCATCCGGTGCGGGCCTGTCCCAGATCTTTATTCAGCCACGTAGCCCCGCCATCCGTGGTGTAGTACACCCACCGCGATGAATTATTTCTATAGTCGACAGCAGCACCGATCAGGTTTCGCGGATCCTTGGGATTCACGGCGATCGACGACTCGTTTTGTGCGGGAAGGCCCTGCTCCGTTTGGTTGATCATGTTCGCATTCTCGAACTGTGCGGCATACGGCACAGGTTCGGTCACGAACGGGACCTTCAGCGTATACTCTTCACCCTTGTAGATGGAAAGGGGCGTTGGATGGGCGCGCTCCATATGTCGGACATTCGGGTGGTCCTGTGCCATCGCATGGATGCACAGCACTGATGCTGAACATAGCAGCAGAAGTGCACGAAAGCTCATACGTACTCCGGTCTACGTCTTACATGGCTAGATCAGTGCGCATACCGCTCCAGCCTCGTGCATGCATAAGGCGACGGAGCGAGCGCTCGTAGCGGGCAACGGAAGAGTCACCCATGGCTCGCAAAGTAAGCAGGATATTTCCGAGCGTCACGATGCGAATGCTGGCGGGTAGGGTCTGCGCAATGCGCGATGCCTCGTACAGAATGGTACGTGCGAGAATGGCATCCTGCTGACGAAGAGCGACCGTAGCGCGGACATTCAGCATCATGCAGCGGTCATGATCCGACAGGTCAGGCATGCGTTCAACCTCGTCCAGGAATCCTTCGGCATCGGTCCAGCGCGATTCCTCGACATAGGTTCGCGCGGCAAGGATCAGCAGGGTAGCACGCTCCGCAGCCATGAGGCGTTCCGCTTGTCCAAGTGCCGTCGTTACCAGCGTCCGCGCTGTTGCCGCGTCGCCGCGTACGATGGCATCGGCGATCGAACGGATCACAGACCGTATCGGCGTGCCCGCGGACATTGTTGCGGCACCATCGACAACTACGTCATCCGACGTCGATGTTACGGCAGCAGCGTGTGATGCCGATGTGTAGTCGGCCAAGAGGGTCGTGCGGATGTAATGTGATACATCGGAGGCACCCATGGCATCGGCGCTCTCGGCACTCACACGGAGCATACGCTCCACGGTGTCCACATCGTCGGCTTCCATGCTGTGTGCAGCAATAACGCCTGCTAACTGTTGCCGTATCTCGTCGAGCTCTGTTGCAGCGTACTCGTGAGAAAGGATCTCGCTGATGCGCTGGTGCAGGTGCTTCCGCTCCTCGTACTCGGCATAGTGCAGAAAGTGCGTGTAGGCAACGGACTGCGTAAAGGTGTAAATCGTGGTCTTGACGCCATAGCGTGTTCGCATGCCAAGACTCCTGATCATCCCGGTGCGCTGGGTGATGCCGCGTAGCGTGCGGATGGCCGTCAGTACATCGGTATTCATCAGCGCGGCAACGACAAAGGCCGTGAACTCGCGCCCCTCGGCGGCTGCCAGGGTGAGCACGGTAGCGTCGGCATCTGCAACGGCATGCAAGGCAACGTCTGTGGCTGGATGTGCGCTACCGCTCAGACCGGGAACGTCAAGAGCATTCGGGGCAAGAGATCCGTCGGTCGTGATCTGCGCCGTCTGCTGCAGGTAGCTGATGTACTCACGGATCACGCCGGGGCAACCCGCCGTGCGGTCGTGCAGGAGCGACCATTCGCGGTCGGTAAAAGCCGTCTGCGGAACCAGTGCCTTCACCATTTCGTGCATGCCGTCGGCCGACAGTGCCGACAGCGTAAGCGTCCGCTCGTGGAAGGGTCCTTCCTGGAGTAGGCCCGTCAGTGACACGTTCACACGCCTACACGAAGCTGGGTCGATGGCCCAAACGATCAGCAATGGCAGATCGCCGATCCGAGGCAGGATGTGCCTCAGAACCTGAACGCTTTGACTATCACTCCAATGAGCGTCATCGATCAGCAAGGCCACGGGTCGTTGCTCGGCGATGCGCATAAGCGTATCAACGCATTCGTCTACGGCGGCACGCTTCTTTTGCTGCGTGGCCGACGTGTCGCGTTTGTATTCACTTACGTCCTGCGAGATGGCCTTCACGGCATAGAAGATGTCGCCAGCGATCGGGATCGATGCCAGCAACGACATGCCGATGTTCATGGCCAGACGCTTCTTGGCAGCCTGCTCGCTCTGCACGTAGAGTTGCTCTATGGCATTGCCGAAGGGCTGGAGCGGCTGGATGGTTGACACATTGAAGTTGCCGATCGGCGGTCTGCAGTCGATCCGTACGGAGGCGTCGCCGATCTCGTCGGCAAGCCAGCGCAGCGTCTCACTCTTGCCCATGCCGGCTTCGCCGCGGATCAGGATGACGTTGCCGTGGCCGTTGCGCCACTGTGCAACGTCATGCGCCAGGCGCGTACAGGTGTCTGTGCGTCCAGGCAGATGCGTGCGGCTCATCGTCCATCCTCGTTAGTCACTGTCCGAGGTGTTGCCAGGAAAGCACGCAGCAATTGCTCCGTATCGGCATCGCGTTCGTCTCCGCCGACGCTCTCCGCCGACACCATGCGTGCAGCCTCGCCCCCTTCTTCGACGCGCCCGTACATCAGGACAACGGCGTAGGTGATAAGGAGTATGAACTCGAGGCCGAGAGCGCCGAGCACGATGGAAGGGTCGGAGCCGGGGATAAACTTCAGGCCTCGCAGACCGATAACAATGATCAGGATGGCGGCGCCGATATAGACGAAGCCAAGCACAGCATTGGAATACCGGTCGGTGAAGTATTCGCGCATGTAGAACTTAATGCCGTCATGTACGCTGATGATCTGACGGAAGGCGTCGGTATTGCGCCAGCGCAGAGCATTACGCAGTAGTTCGAGTTCCGTGTACGGAATGCCATAGATGGCGGCCAGGTCATGCAGTCGGCGAATATCTGCTGTGACGATGTCCTGGGTTAGACGCTTTATCTCATCGGGCGTATGCTCGCCATACTGCGCCCGTGCAAGCATGTCGAGTGCATTCAGGATCTCGCGTTCGATCTTTTGTCTGACGAAACCCACTCCCGCCGGAAGGAAGGTGGTAAGGAGCGAGGCAAGAACGAAGCCACCGACCACAACGAGCGGACCAACGGCGATGATGGGTTGAAAGACGTATTCGGCCTTGGGCAGCTTAACAACGGCCGACGAGCGTTTCCGTTCGGGTTCCGTCAACGCCCAGAACGTCAGGGCATTCGTCGTAAGCGTGTCATCGGCACGCGTTTCGCTAATGCGGTACACGACCTGCTCACCCTGGTGCAGAACCTTGCTTTGCAGGAAGGTCTCGAAGAATGACTGCATCAGTGGTGACGCAACGTACAGCATCAGCACGACGATGCCGGCAACGAACGTGGACCAGAACAGCAGGACCTGCGTAGGGTTGTGCTGGTGCAGCTCGATGGCCTTGGATCGAGTGGAAGGAGTCATAGACAAAGATAGTATCAGGGCGAAAAGGCGAAAGGGCAAAACGGGATAACCCCACGCTTTAGCGTGGGGCGAGAGGGCGCGGCCTAATCCCCCGGCCCCTTCTCCCGCCTCCGGCCGGAGAAAAGGGGAGCCAGAGCGTATAGACGAGGGCGTAAACGCACACAGGCACGCTGTTGCGTGCCTGTGCATAGAACTGACGAGTGCCGTGTGGGACTCGTGTGTGCATTGGGGTGTTACTTCTCGTCGACGATCGTGTAGTCGGCGTCTTCGACTTTGTTGCCGTCGGCTTGTGCGCCGGCACTCGCTTCGTCTGTTGCGGCTCCGGGTTGGGGGTCGGCAGAGGCCTGTTCATACATCTTCGTCGAGGCTTCGCTCCATAGCTGGTTGAGCGCGTCCATGGCGGGACGAATGTCGGAGGCGTTATTCTTGATGGCGTCGGACAGGCGGTCTTTAGCCTTCGTGATCCGGTCCTTCGTTTCGGCGTCCAGCTTTTCGGCAAACTCGTTGAGTTGCTTTTCGGTGCTATACACCAGCTGGTCGCCTTGGTTGCGCAGTTCGATCTCTTCCTTGCGCTTCTTGTCTTCTGTGGCATGGTCCTGGGCGTCGCGCTTCATGCGTTCGACCTCGTTCTTGTCCAGGCCGCTCGAGCCGGTGATGCGAATGTTCTGTTCCTTGCCGGTGGCTTTATCCTTGGCCATCACGCTTAGGATGCCGTTCGCGTCGATGTCGAAGGTCACTTCGATCTGCGGAACGCCGCGGGGTGCCGGAGGAATACCGTCCAGGTGGAACTTGCCGAGTGTCTTGTTGTCCGACGCCATCGAGCGCTCGCCTTGCAGGATGTGGATCTCTACACTGGGCTGGCTATCGCTGGCGGTCGAGAACGTCTCGGTCTTCTTGTGCGGAATCGTGGTATTGGCCTGGATCATCGCCGTCATCACGCCCCCCATCGTTTCGATACCAAGCGTGAGCGGTGTAACGTCCAGCAGCAGCACGTCCTTGACGTCGCCGGCCAGCACGCCGCCCTGGATGGCAGCACCAACGGCCACGACTTCGTCGGGGTTCACGCCGCGGTTAGGATCCTTGCCAAAGAAGTTCTTTACGATCTCCTGGATCTTGGGGATGCGTGTTGAGCCGCCGACCATGATCACGTCGTCGATCTGCGAGGGCGTGATCTTTGCGTCACGCAGGGCGGTCTCACAGGGCTTCAGCGAGCGCTCGAACAGGTCCGTGCATAGCTGTTCGAACTTTGCGCGAGTGATGTTCACGTTCAGGTGCTTCGGGCCGTCGGCCGTTGCCGTGATGAACGGGAGGTTCACGTCGGTCTGCAGCATCTGCGACAGCTCGATCTTGGCCTTTTCGGCTGCTTCGCGCAGACGTTGCAGCGCCATCGGGTCCTTCCGCAGGTCGATGCCTTCGGCCTTGTTGAATTCATCGGCCAAGAAGTCGATCAGGCGCTGGTCGAAGTTGTCGCCGCCAAGGTGTCCGTCGCCGTTGGTCGACTTCACCTCGAACACGCCATCGCCGATCTCAAGGATGGAGATATCGAACGTACCGCCGCCAAGGTCATAGACGGCAACGATCTGGTTCTGCCCCTTCTTATCGAGACCGTAGGCGAGGGCTGCGGCCGTAGGCTCGTTGATGATACGGCGGACGGTGAGACCGGCGATCTCGCCGGCATCCTTCGTGGCCTGACGCTGAGCATCGTTGAAGTACGCAGGTACGGTGATCACGGCCTCGGTCACCTTCTCACCCAGATAGTCTTCGGCTGTCTGCTTCATCTTCTGCAGGATCATGGCCGAGACTTCCGGCGGCGAATACATGCGGCCTTCGACCTCGATACGGGCTGTATTGTTATCACCGGCGACCACGGCATAGGGTACGGACTTCGCTTCGTCCGACACCTCGCCCATCTGACGCCCCATAAAGCGCTTGATGGAGTAGACGGTATTCTTGGGGTTGGTAACTGACTGGCGCTTGGCGGCCTGGCCTACCAGACGCTCGCCGCTTTTGGTGAAGGCCACAACCGAAGGTGTGGTGCGCATGCCCTCGGCGTTGGCGATCACAACGGGCGACGTGCCTTCCATAACGGACACGCAGCTGTTGGTAGTACCGAGGTCGATTCCGATGATCTTGCCCATGGTGGACTGTCCCTTGAAAGTAAAATGTCGGCCCCCGACGTCGCCGGGGGCCGGAATGGTGATTGCTTAGTGGATGCTGACTTCGTGGTGCTTCGGCTTTGACGGTTCCCTCTTGGGGATGCTGACATTCAGCACGCCGTTCTCGAACCGTGCGTCCACCTTATCCGTCCAAAGATTGTCCGGCAGGTTGAACGACCGTGTAAAGCTCCCGTAGCTGCGCTCGACGCGCATGAAGTTCTTGCCTTCGGACTTCTCCTCGCGCTTCTTCTCCCCGCTGATCGTCAGGATGTTCTCGTCGGACACGGTCACCTTGACCTGGTCCTTTGGAATACCCGGCAGTTCAACGTGGAATGTCAGTGCCTTTTCATCCTCGCAGACGTCAACGCGCGGCGAAAAGTCACCGATCTCGAATTTCAAACCGCCGTTCATCGACTCTTCGAATGACTCGTTAAATCGACGTACCATCGTGTCAATGCCACGGAACGGATCTACCTTGATGATAGACATAGTTGGCCTCCTGTGCAGTGTTCGTAGTGTGAACATGGTTGGTAGTGGGTTGTGGTTTGATTGGGTAGGGCTAGTACCGTTTCGTTGTACGAGGGACCTGCCATGGAAAACCGTGCCAAACCGGTATTCGTCGTGTCAATCTGTCATTATGGCATATAAGGGCATAGAAGGCACTGTGAAGGTGTCAGTCCTGTGGCGTTTTTGGCAGGATTTGCGCTGCGCCAGAAGCTTTTCGCGCAGCGCGCGCTACTCCACAACCCGTCGTGCGCCCATGTAGCGGGGTGCCCAGTAACGGTCGGACAGGGGAGTGGCTACCACGCCGGTAGAGGTGCCGGAGTGGATGAAGCGGCTGTCGCCGGCGTAGATGCCAACGTGCGAAATGCTGCGACCGTTGGTTTTGAAGAAGACCAGGTCGCCCGGACGAAGGTTGGAGCGGTCAACCGATGTGCCGATCTCGAACTGCTGCTGCGAGGTGCGGGGCAGCATGATGCCTACGCTTGCAAAACAGTGGGTGGTAAAGCCGGAGCAATCGAAACAGTCGGGTGTGGCGCCGGCACTGCAGTAGCGTGTCCCAACAAGATCCTCGGCTACGGTCAGGACCCGGTCGGCAGTGCTTCCGGGGCTACGTCCAGGGGGGCGTACGGACGAGCAGGCGGCAAGGGTGATGACGAGGGTGGCGCAGAGCGCCAGACGACACCACTGCGCATACGATGCCATGGGTAACCGAAGGTCAGGCATTGCCCCCTTCCGAGGCTTTCTGCGGGAACA
>JAULYI010000102.1:0-49664 GCA_032117915.1 Kapaibacterium sp. (SeqCode)
ATGGAAGATCGCCAATGCCGTCACCCTCACGGTCAAAGGTGCATCGATCACGGCACCTACGGGCGGACAGGAGCTGTGCCCGGGCCAGACCCTCGGCATCACATGGACGCAGACGGGACTTGCGCAAGTGCGTGTAGAAGCATCGCCCAACAACGGTACGACGTGGACCGCTATTGCGCCGACGGTCACGGCAAGTGCCGGTGCATACAACTGGACGATCCCCGGCGATCAGCAGGCATCGACGCAGTACATTGTTCGACTGGTGGATGCGGCAAGCGGGCAGGAAGTAACGCGCTCAGGCGTCTTTACGATCCTGCCGGGGCCTACCATCGTGCAGCAGCCCGAGGATGTGCGCGAGTGCATTGGAGGCACGTTCACGCTCAGCATCGGCATTGCCCAGGCAGATGCCCAGCTTCGCTGGCGTAAGAACGGCGAGATCATACCGGGAGCCGTCAATCCTACTCTTACCATCGTCAATGCCAAGCAGTCGGATGCCGGCTCGTATGACGTCCAGGTCTTCGGCTGCGGCCAGTCACTCTCGCGCACAGCCACGGTGGCCATCCTGCAGCGACCGGCTATTACGCGCCAGCCAACGGCGGCCAGTGCGTGTCAGGATCAGCCGGTATTCATCGAGGTTCAGGCCACGGGAGACAGTCTGACGTATCAGTGGTATAAGAGCGGCGAGGCCATTCCGGCTCAGACATCAGCCAAGCTTTCGTTTGCCCAGGCATCCATCTTCGACGACGCATCGTATTACTGCATCGTCACCGGTGGCTGCACTCCTGTCTTGACAACCGATACGGTTCAGATCACCGTACTCGAGTCTCCGCGTATCACCGGTGAGCCTTCAGACAAGGCACTGAGCGAAGGCGAGGCCCTGGTGCTAAGCGTACAGGCTACCGGTAAGCAGCTGCGATATCACTGGATGAAGGACGGTAAGTCGATCACCGGAGCCACAGAGGCGACGTACCGTATCAATGCCGTGGTACGTGCTGACTCCGGACGATACATGTGTTCCGTCAAGAACGCCTGCGACTCTGCCGTTACCAAGGTTGCCAGCGTCACAGTTCAGCCTGCCAGCGGTCCCGGCATTCTGGTCCTGGATCAGCCTCAGGTAACCTTCGGCACGATCGCCGTCTGTGAACGTCCGACAGAAACCTTCAGCGGTCTGCTGCGGAACCGTGGTGGTTCGCCGGTCACCATTACCACGATCAGTGTTGACCCGCCCAGTCTTCTCAGTGTTGTCGATGTGGACTTGCCGCTTGTGATCCCGGCCGGAGAGAGCCGTGATCTCCGCCTGCGTTGTAATCCCAAGGCTCAGGGCGACCTTTCCGCAACGGTCGCCTTCTTTGTCGCCGGTGTGCGCACGGAGCTCCAGGTGAAGGCTGTGGTGACGCCGGGTACGACCGTCGATGCAGACACCCTGTTCTTCGTGCCAGGTGTGGATCAGCAGCCGGCTAGGTGCAACGTACTTGATACCGTGCAGTGCGATCAGATCACGATCACCGCTGTTCGGATCTCGGGTGCCGGTGCTTCGTCCTATCGCTTTGTGGCCCTGCCTGCGCTCCCCGTTACCGTTGCAAAGGGACAGTCGATGAATGTCTGCCTCGAAGCTGTCGGTCCTACCGGTGGTACAGCCACGGTCACCATTGAGTCCTCTGCCGGTGACGAGCAGTTCCTTGTCGTGCGTGACGTTCTTGCATCGGTTGACGACGCCGATGTGTCAGAAATGTTCTCCATCGCCCCTAACCCCACCACTGGTGCTATCAGCATCACGGCCCCCAATGGCACACATACGCTCATGGTACTTGATGTGCAGGGTGCCGTTGTATTCCAGCAAGCTCTCGATGCATCCAGCATGGTATGGGATGGTCGGTCAATGCATGGGGCCATGGTTGCACCGGGCATCTACACGGTGGTCTTCGAGGGAGCGTCGCGTACAACATCTGCTTCACTGGTTGTGATACGCTGATCGACACGAGCATAACCGCAAACGAACACGCCCCTGTCGGCCTAGCCGACAGGGGCGTTGTTATGATCGGCATTGGAGGA
Organism: Kapaibacterium sp. (SeqCode); assembly: GCA_032117915.1. Classification (GTDB taxonomy): domain Bacteria; phylum Bacteroidota; class Ignavibacteria; order Kapaibacteriales; family Kapaibacteriaceae; genus ZLKRG46. The sequence goes on from JAULYI010000102.1 coordinate 2,053, forward strand.
TGCTTAGGGGAAGATACCCAGTGACATGTAGCTCTGGGCGATCTTATCGATCGAGCTTACGAAGGCCGCTGTACGCATATCCTTGACCTTTGGATTGCCGTAGAAGTGCTCCATGATCGTGTGGTACGAGGAGATCATCGTGTCCTCGAGACCCGAATTCACCAGGTCCTCTTCTTCAGCACCGCGAGCAATGAATGCTCGATCGGTTGCGGAAAGAGACTTACCGGTGAGTTGCTCGATCGTGTTCACAAGGCGCGTATTCGTGCCTTCTTCAAAGCGCTTGTCCATCCGGCCGAAGCGCACGTGGGACAGATTCTTGAGCCATTCGAAGTAGGACACAACGACACCGCCGGCATTCACGAACATGTCGGGCATGACCAGGATGCCCTTCTTGTTAAGGATGTCTTCGGCTACGGATGTAACGGGACCGTTAGCGCCTTCGGCGATGATCTTCGCCTTGATCTTCGGAGCGTTCTCCTTGTAGATCTGGTTTTCGAGGGCTGCCGGCACAAGGATATCACAGTCGTATTCGAGAACACTGTTACCATCCTTGATCGTCTTGCCACCGGCAAAGCCGGTGATCGAACCCTTGGCCAGACGGTGCTGGTTCAGCGCTTCGATATCCAGGCCCTTCGGGTTCACCACAGCGCCGTCCCACTCGATGATGCCGATAACGGTAGATCCCGCTTCGGCAAGGAACTTCGCAGCGTGATAGCCAACATTGCCGAAGCCCTGGACGATCACGCGCTTGTCGCCAAGGCCGGTGGTCATCTTGAGCTTCTTCATCAGCTTCACATCGTTCACGGCTTCGCGAACGGCGAAGTACAGGCCGCGGCCTGTGGCTGCCGTACGGCCGCGAACGCCACCTTGACCGACCGGCTTGCCGGTGACGCAGCCAAGAGCGTTAAGATCGCCATTCGACATCGCCTGATACGTGTCGGCGATCCATGCCATCTCGCGAGGTCCAGTGCCATAGTCAGGCGCGGGAACGTCGATCGACGGACCAATGAAGTTCTTCTTGAAGAGCTCGACCGTGTATCGGCGCGTGATGCGCTCCAGCTCATCAACGGAGTAGTTCTTCGGGTTGATGCGAATTCCGCCCTTACCACCGCCAAACGGCACGTCAACGACGGCGCACTTGTAGGTCATGAGTGCGGCAAGAGCCTGCACTTCATCTTGGTCGACAGTTTCCGCATAGCGGATGCCGCCCTTCGTCGGCAGTTTGTGGTGACTGTGTTCGGCACGCCATGCTTCGACCACCTGGATCTCGCCCTTGATACGGACGGGAAACTGCATGTAATACACCGAGTTGCAGACGCGGATCTGATCGAGCAAGCCCTTGGGGTGGCCCGTCAGCGCGGCAGCCTTATCGAAGTATGCGTTGACCGAGGTCAGGAACGGCTGCGAACCGTGCGGAATCGCCGTGTTCGCTTGAGTACCGCGTTTTGCGGATGTGGAACCCATAGGTTGAATCCACTGTGTGATAAAATGGTGAGCTGATACGATGTCGGATGATCAGAGGTTGCCACGACGAGCCTGCTCGCGCTCGATGGCTTCGAACAACGCCTTAAAGTTGCCCTTGCCGAAGCTCTGGGCACCTTTGCGCTGGATGATCTCGTAGAACAGGGTCGGACGGTCTTCGACAGGCTTCGAAAAGAGTTGAAGCAGGTAGCCTTCATCGTCACGGTCCACAAGGATACCAAGGTCGCGGAGCGGTTCGATGTCTTCATCGATCGGGCCTACGCGGTCCAGCAGATCGTCATAGTAGGTTTTCGGAACCTGCAGGAACTGGACGCCACGACGCTTGAGCTCTTTGACGGTGTGCACAATGTCGTTCGTTGCAATGGCAATGTGCTGCACGCCTGGTCCATGGTAGAACTCGAGATATTCGTCGATCTGGCTCTTCTTCTTGCCTTCGGCCGGCTCATTGATGGGGAACTTCACGTAGCCGGTGCCATTCGAAACCACCTTGGACATCAGCGCTGAATATTCGGTCGAGATGTCCTTATCGTCGAACGTCAACAGGAGCTTGAAGCCCATCACGTCTTCGTAGAACCGCACCCACTCGTTCATCTGCCCCAGCTCTACATTGCCAACGCAATGGTCCACGTACAGCAGGCCGACGGGTTCCGTCTGAAAGCCGTCATCCATGGCTTCGTATCCGGGCATGAAGACGCCGTTATAGTTCCGGCGCTCGACAAACGTATGGATGGTGTCGCCGTAGGTATGGATCGAAGCTACCTTGACTTCGCCGTGTGCATCCGTAAGAGTGGTTGGCGCTCCGGCACTGCGAGCACCGCGCGAGGTCGTCTCCATCCATGACCTCTCGGCATCGTCAACCCAAAGAGCGAGCACCTTGACTCCGTCGCCGTGCCGCTTGATGTGTTCGCTGATCTCACTGTCCGGCCCCATGGGCGTTGTGAGCATCAGACGAACCTTGCCTTGCTGCAGCACATACGAGGCACGGTCTCTGACCCCTGTTTCCGGTCCTGCATAGGCCACGAGTCGGAAGCCGAATGCAGTGCGGTAGTAGTACGATGCCTGCTTGGCGTTTCCGACATAGAACTCGATGTAGTCCGTTCCGTTGATCGGAAGGAAATCTTCGGTGGCCGTTGCAGAGGGGGCCGTGAGCGTGTCGGTCAACATGACGATGCAGTCTTTTGTGAAACGTAGGTGGGTGCCATAGCTCGAAGGACGCTGGCAAGGGCTGAATTCTGCTCTGGCAAACCGGTGCTGATGCGCACGCACTGGGGCAGGCCGAAGCCTGTCAGCGGACGTGCAATGAATCCACGGCGGAGCAGATCCACATGGAATGCTGACGCCGTCTCCGGTGAACCGCAATCAACCATGACGAAATTCGCCACACTGTCCGACGTGGCAAAGCCGCAACTGCGAAGTGTTTCCTGCAGAAGCACTAATCCATCGTGGTTGGTACGGACCGTTGTTGCTACGAACGCTGTGTCATCCAGTGCTGCAATAGCGGCGGCGCAAGCCGGACCGTTCGGGTCGAAGGGCAGACTCGTGCGCAGCAGCCACTTCATCACGTCGGGATGTCCAACAGCGTAGCCAACGCGAAGCGCGGCCAGACCGTAGGCCTTTGAAAAGGTCCGCAACGCGATCACGTTCGGAAGGCCCATCGTCGTGGCATTGGGATAGGTCTCAGGCGCTTCGTGGGCGGCATACTCGCAATATGCTTCGTCAAGGACGAGGAGCGTGGTAGCGGGGATACGCTCAACCAGCCATGCGAGTTCATCACGGGTGATGAAGGTGCCCGTCGGATTGTTTGGATTGGCGATATAGATGACCTTGGTCTGTGGCGTGTGTGCCGCCGCAAGGGCCTCTACATCAAATCGGAATCCATGCAGATAGGGAACAAGTGATGGCGTGGAACCGGCTGCCGTTACTGCGATGCGGAAGCTCACGAAGCTACCGTGCGATGACAGTGCCGTCTCACCCGGCAACAGAAACGTCCGCATGATCTGATGGATGATGGCATCGCTGCCATTGTGCACGCTGATCGCGTTGGCACCCACACCGTGATGCTCGGAGAGTCTGGCTCTGAGGGCCGCCCCCCCGTCGTTGTACCGATGCGCATGCTGCAGTGCATCGATGGCGGCGGCAATGCCCTTGGGAGACGGACCAAACGGATTTTCGTTCGACGCCAGTTTAAGGACGTTGTCCAGGCCATACTGGCGCTTGATATCCTCCGGTGAGGCACCCGGCGTGTAAGGCGTAAGGTGGTGCAGGTAAGCTGGTACGTCGATCATGGTGTGTGAGGTTGAAACGTCCTGCAAAACTAGCAACTGTTGATAATTCGGCACCTGTGCAGGGTATGCCAGGTTCTATCTTCGCAACCGTAGAAGGCGTTCCATTTTCCATTGCTCGCTCGTGCGTCCTCGCATCGTCATCATCTTCACCGGCGGCACTATCGCCTCCAAGCTCGATCAGGAGTGGGGCGGCGTCGTACCGAGTCTTTCAGGCGGCGAGATCCTGGCCAAGATCCCGGGTGTTCGTGACATCGCGGATATTCACATCCATGAATACGGCACGTTTCCGGGGCCGCACATGACGCCGGAACGAATGCTTGCCTTGTCCCGCATCGTGCAGCAGTATGCCAACAGCGACGAGGTTGACGGTATCATCGTGACGCATGGAACTGATACGCTGGAGGAAACTGCGTATTTCCTGGACTGTAGTGTTCGCTCGGAGAAACCGATCATTGTGATCGGAGCCATGCGTAACTCCAGTCAACCTGATTGGGACGGCCCCCGTAATGTTCGGGATGCCATCCACCTAGCGGCCCATCCCGACGCTCGCGGCCTTGGCGTCGTCGTCTGCCTGGGCGGCATCGTCAGTGCTGCATCGGAGGCCTCCAAAACGGATACCGATGACCTCACGACGTTTCAGAGCTTTGACTTTGGTCCTCTCGGACGTATCACGAATGGTCACTTCCTGCTCCATCGTCGCCCCCTGCACCGTGAAGTGTTTGATGTGAAAGACCTTCCGGCCTTTGTGCCATTGCTGAAGTCCTATGCCGGAATGGATGCTACGCTCATCAAGGCCAGCAGAGATGCTGCCGCTTCGGCTATCGTCATCGAAGCATTTGGTGTGGGTAACGTCACGCCGGCCGTGTTCTATGAACTGGTTACATCGGTGAAGCAAGGATTACCGGTCATCCTCGTGTCGCGTTGCCCGGTAGGACGCATCGAGCATACCTATGCCTACGAGGGTGCAGGACGCCATCTGCATGAGGCAGGTGTGGTGTTTGCCGATTATCTGAACGGACAAAAAGCCCGCATCAAGGTCATGTGTGCCTTGGGGGCAGGGTTTGACGTCGAGGCGATACGACGCTCGTTTGAATGGGTTGATGCGCTGGAGCGACGCGTATGAGGTCGACCATTGCACGCATCGATCTTGAGGCCTTGAAGTGGAACCTCTCTGTGATCCGTCATCGGGTCGGCAACCAGCGTATTCTGGCGATGGTAAAGGCCAATGCCTATGGCCATGGAATGATCACCGTGAGCAAGACGCTTGTGCACGAAGGTGTGGATATGCTTGGTGTGGCCTTGGTTGATGAGGCTATACAGCTTCGAGAGGCCGGTATCAGGACGCCGATCATGGTACTCACGCCCGTGGATGCAGCAGAAGCGCACCTTGTGGTCCGGCATGACCTGTTAACGGTAGCCTGTGACCTTGCACAGGTGCGGGCCCTCGACGACGCTGCTCGACAGGCCGACTGTGTTGCAACGGTGCACCTGTATGTTGATACCGGTATGAACAGAGAAGGAGTGCGCCCGGAGCAGGTGCTGGCCTTTGTGCAGGAGATCGACGCATTGACGCATGTTCGTGCAACGGGGGTACTGACGCACTTTTCAACGGCCGACAACCCGCATACCCCGCATCTGACTGAACAGCGCGATGCCTTCGGGGCCGTGCTGCTTCAACTTGCCGACTATGGTCGGACGTTTGACGACGTCCACTTGGCCAACACGGCGGCCATCTGGAACGATACGTCAACGCATGGTACGCTTGTTAGGCCCGGCTTGTCACTGTATGGCTATGCAGCGTCGGGTGATGACGTGATGACGCTACGACCGGTCATGTCGATCGTTACGACCGTCCTCTCCAAGCGCCGGATCCGTGCCGGTGAAACGGTAAGCTACGGCCGTCGATGGATGGCCGCCATGGATACGACCATCGTGACCATTCCGATCGGCTATGGTGATGGCTATCCGCGCCACCTCTCCGGCGTATCTTGGTGTCTGATCGGCGGTAAACGTCGTCCGATCGTCGGTACAATCTGCATGGACGAATGCATGGTCGACGTCGGTGACGACGCCGTCGAGATCGGCGACGAGGTCGTTATCATGGGAACGCAGCCTACGAGCGATGGCCATCTGCAATCCATTGATGCGACGGATATTGCCGCCTGGGGTCACACGATCCCCTATGAGATCACGACGGCGATTGCTGCGCGCGTGCCACGTGTTTACCTTACCAACACCGAATCGTAGGCGGGAAGCTCATGTACAGCATCAAACTGGACAACTTCGAGGGACCACTCGACCTGCTCATGTTTTTCATCAAGCGTGACGAGCTGGACATCTACGACATTCCCATAGCCTCGATCACGCAGGAGTTCCTTGAATACGTGCGGATCATGGAGCTGCTCGATCTTGAGCTGGCCGGCGAGTTTGTTGTGATGGCCGCCACGCTCCTGGGTATCAAAGCGCAAATGCTGCTGCCGCGTGAGACGGCGGTCGGCCCCGACGGTGTCGAGGTTGAGTTGGAGGATCCGCGTTCCGAACTCGTTCAAAAGCTGCTGGAGTATAAGCGCTATAAAGAAGTTGCCGACCAGCTCTCGACGCAGGCGGATGAGCAGCGCTATGTTCTGTACCGTCAGGTGTTCGAAGCCGAAGAGATTCATGCGGCCGAGCATGTTGGCTATCGGAATGCGACGCTCTTCGATCTGCTGAAGGCGCTGAAGCGTGCCATCGATCGTGCACCCGACGAACCGGCGCCACACGTGGTCACACGGTTCCCGATCACCGTCGAAGAGAAGTCATCAGAGATTCTGCATATGCTTCGCCAGCGTCCGTCGGTCAAGTTCTTCGAGGTTATCGGTAACCTGACGCGCATGCATATCGTTGTGACGTTCCTGGCACTGCTTGAACTGGCAAAGAACCATCAGATCCGCGTGCAGCAAGACGATGTCTTCGACGATATCGTCATTGTGATGCGCCGAGAGCATGATGATGACGCTCCGTCTGACTCGGTGTCCGGCGAAGCCCCCACACAACCAACCGAGACTTTGTGATGATGCATGAGCCAATCGAACAGTTTGGGCCGGAACGCCTTGACGTTCCGTACTTCTTCACGCTGAGTCGCTACGACCAGGTTCGTGCGCTGGAATCGCTGATCTTTGCTTCGGACGATCCGCTCACGACCCGTGCGATGCACCGCATCCTTGTTCTTGAAGATCCGACGCAGGAACTGCCCGGACAGCAGCAGTTGCCGCTGGATGGCGAACCTCATGCCGAGCAGGAGCGGCAGCGCGAGCCGTTCAATGTACCGCTATCGCATTTCGATGCTCTGGTGGATGAGATCAACGATGACCTTGAGCGAGCTGATCGTCCGTTTCGCGTGGTTCGTATTGCCGGTGGATATCAGTATGCAACCACGCCACAGCATGGCCAGCTTGTGCAGCGACTGCTCAAGGCTCGCAACCGAAAGCGCCTGTCGCAGGCAGCACTGGAAACGCTGGCAATCATTGCATATCGACAGCCGATCACGAAAGCCGAGATCGAGGCCATCCGCGGTGTCAATGTCAGTGAGGTCGTGAATTCGCTGGTCGAGAAGCAGCTCGTTGCCATGGTGGGCCGCTCCGAGACGATCGGTAAGCCGCTGCTCTATGGAACCACCGAGGACTTCCTGCGGATCTTTGGTCTGAATGACCTCTCGGACCTTCCCAAGCTTCGCGAGATCGATGACTTGCTGAAGACGACGACAACCTTGATCGACATGGATGACGAACTGGTCGTGAAGACCGACCACAAGACACTTCGCCGACAGCTTGCTGCGCTGCTGGAGTCTGGACGCCCGCAGGAGGATGCTCCTGAGGATGCTGAACCACCTGCAATGGATCAGGACCAGGCAGAAGCCCAATGGCACCATAGCATGGAGCACGAGGCCGAAGATGGTCTTGTGACCGATCCCGAACCGGGAACTTGGGAGGACGACGCCGATGCGATCGAACATGCGATTGATGATGCGATCGACAGCGCTGTCGATGAGATCAGCCCGATGAATCCCGAACCGGCATCGGATGATGATCAAGATTTGGAAAACTCAAAAAACTAATATAGTTTCCTGCGGTTCTCCACCAAGAACTGGCCCTCTGGATGCCAATCCTCCCATCCAACCGTCACTCAGCGATGATTGGCGGCGGCAGTCCAGGACTCCGAATCACCAGCGGAGCGGGTCCATCAGGATACACTGATGTTGTGTAACGAGCTCGCCGACTTCGGCGGGCTCGTCGCATGTTTAGTCGAACACACGGTTGATCAGCGGGTGATCGATAGCCCATCCCAAGCAAGATCGACGTGCTCCGGCAGATACGCCTCGGCCTCTTTGTGAAGCACCTGATGGGCAATGTGGGTCAGGAAAGCCTGCTCCGGCTTCACGTCGTCAATAACACCAAGGGCTTGATCGATCGTAAAGTGCGTCGGATGTTCCTGCCATCGAAGACCGTCGATGACGAGCGTGTGCAGACCGCGAAGCATGTTGCGACTTGACGGGGGGATGTGATTGGTATCGGTGCAGTATGCGACGTCTCCAATACGAAATCCCAGGACCGGCATACCGCCGTGGCTCATTGGAATGGGTTGTAAGGGAATGTCGCCGATCATGAAGGGGGCGGTGTCGATCACATGCAGGTTGATACTCGGTACGCTTGCACCGGTGGGACGAACCAAGCCGAAAGCATAGGGGAAGGTTGTACGCAGGACGTCGATTGTTTCTTGCATCGCATGCACGGCCACTGGTTTACCGGAGCGGAAGCTATATGGACGAAGATCGTCGAACCCACCAATATGATCGAAGTGGTGATGGGTATAGACAACGCCATCGATATCCATGACCTTATGGGTCAGCATCTGCTGGCGGAAGTCCATGGATGTATCGATGATGACTGTCGTCGAGTCGCTCTGCACGAGCAACGACGTACGCAGCCGGCGGTCACGAGGGTCGGAAGAAGAACAGGTCTCGCAGTCACATGCCACAGAGGGCACACCGGTCGAAGTGCCGGTGCCCAGGAGGGTGAACCGCATCACAGATGGCGCTCGGCGTGATACGAGCTCCGCACGAGTGGACCACTTTCTACATGATCAAGGCCCATGTCACGGCCAACGTCGGCGTATCGACGAAACTCGTCGGGGTGAACGAAGCGGTCTACCGGAAGGTGGTTCTTTGTGGGCTGCAGGTACTGTCCAAGGGTCAGCACATCAACGCCAACTGTGGCCAGATCCTGCATCACGGCAAGCACTTCGTCAGGTGTTTCGCCAAGGCCAAGCATCACGCCCGTCTTTGTGCGCATGCCCTGGCGCTTACTCTCTGCCAGCACCTGGAGGGCCCACTGATACCGGCCTTGCGGACGTACGTGGCGATACAGGCGAGGAACGGTCTCGGTGTTGTGCGCCAAGATATCCGGACGAGCATCGATGACTCGCTGAAGATTGTCGTTGTTCCCCTTGAAATCAGGGATCAGCACTTCGATCGTCGTCGTCGGATTCAGTTCTCGGCAGACGGCAATCGTTTCTGCCCAAATGAGTGAGCCGCCATCCTTGAGTTCGTCGCGATCAACACTGGTGATCACGGCATGTCGGATCCCCATCGTGCGGATCGCTTCCGCAACGCGGCGGGGCTCATCATGATCGACGGGAAGTGGGCGCCCTGTCTTGACGGCGCAAAATCCGCATGACCGGGTGCACGTATCACCATGAATCATGAACGTGGCCGTACCGGCATTCCAGCACTCCGAAATGTTCGGGCAGTGCGCCTCTTCGCATACGGTATGCAGTGCCTTGGCTCGCATCATCGTCTTGACGCGTGCAAACTCCTCGCCCCCTGGTGCCCGGACTTTCAACCATTCCGGACGGCGACCCTTCCGCTCTTGTGTGGGTGTGAAACTGCTGAGTTCGATGATTGCCATGATGACGGGTAGTGAACGTGGAATGGGCCGGTCAACGCAAAAGCGCGGGGTGGAGTTTCCGAGCCATGACGGATACGGCTTCGAGATAGGTAGTGGCTGACTTGAAGATGTTCTTGGCCTGATTCGTTGCATCGGGCATTTTCGTCGAAACGTCATAGACATACGCGTTCAACAGGACGCGCTCACCTTGGAGGAGCAACGTACCTTGGACGACCTTGTTGGCCCCCAGAGCGGCAACGGCTTTCCAGACGTCTGATTCATACTGGGGATTCGTTGGGTCGAGGTTGAGTTCCGAGATCGCCATTTCCACAGAATCGGCCGGGATAATCACGAAGGCCGACTGCGCGGGATCAACATTCTGCAGTGCTGTTCGAAGACTATCGGCCAGCTGCATGGTCCACACGTTGTACTTGATATTCCCATCCATATTACGGAAGGGGAGAACGGCAACGCGTGATTGAGCGTGAACGGCCAGGGTGCTCATTGCCAGGATGCCGGCGATCAGGAGCGGACGAAGCAGGCGCATAGCATTCGTTACGGTGAGTGGTCAAGCGATTGCCGCAAACTACGCAGCATCTGCAGAAGAGCATTCACGTAGTCGTTGGCTGCATTCCAGTTCCCCTGCTCTGCGAACGCCATCAGCTGCTGGCCGATGGATGCGTGAGCGGTGAGCCCAAACTGCATGAACGATCCTTTGATGGTGTGTCCCAGCCTAATGAGCGACGCTGTATCGTTGCGGACGATGATGTCGGCCGCATCTCGGTCGAGCTCGTCGATCCACGCCTGGACGAACTCCGGAAAGAGTTCGGTGAGCGGACCGTCGGCCGTGGGAAGCTCAGGGAGCAGAAACGGAGGATGAAGATTGTCGTGCACGGGAAGACACCTGTAAGCCGAATTCTGTCTACCCTCCATAGGAGGGGAGGCAGTCATTTATCTGGGACCGGTGTTGCCATCGGCCTCGAGCGATCGACCCGAGCCGGGGCGGACTACGTCCGGCAGCGCGAACAACGCTGCAGCGCCGAAGCGCACCCGACTCTGCTTGACCTTGCTCCGCACGGGGTTTGCCGAGCCGACCGGTCACCCGGCCGCTGGTGAGCTCTTACCTCACCATTTCACCCTTACCCCACAAGGGGGCGGTATCTTTCTGTTGCACTTTCCGTCGGCTTGATGACCGTAGCCACCTTGCCGCCTTCCCGTTAGGAAGCGTGCTGTTCTGTGGAGTTCGGACTTTCCTCCCTCCAACGATCGTAGAACCTACGGTCGTTGGAAAGCGACTGCCCGGCATCCCCCCGCACACGACGAATCATTGTCCTAGCATTGCTTCAAGGTCAACGGACACATCCTCCGGATAGAGAATGCGACCGCAGCCTTCGCATGTATAGAGTCTGTCTCGGTTGTATTTCATTTCCATGATGCGCTGCGATGGCACCGCGGAGAAGCAGCCAGAGCAGCTGTTACGACGCAGTGGAACGACCGCTTCGCGGTGGAACGTGCGGATACGCTCGTATTCTGTTTCAAGCGCATTGTCAATCTGCGGAACAATACGCTTTCGCAGGTCGATATAGCTGCGTAGTTCCTCGTTGCTTTCGCCGGAAAGGTGCTCGAGCTCACGCTCTTTCTCAGTCAACGCTTCCTTGGCTTCGGCAAGGTCGGTTTCCTGCTGTGCAAGCGTCGTTTTCAGGTTTTCGATACGGACGGCCGACGTACGAACGTTTTCTTCAAGTGCAGCGCGCTGCTCCTTGAGGTGTTCGATCTCCTTGGTGATGGCGTCGAACTCTCGGTTGTTCTTGACCTGGAATTGCTGCTGGGCCAGCTTCGACTCCTTGTCGTTGATCTCCTGCGTGGTCACGTGTGCCGTGCCAACGATATGCTCAATCTCGCGGAGGGCATTGGCCGTGGCCTCTGCAGCGATGGTCTTCTCACGAACGATCAATTCGTGCTTCTTGACGATCTGCGGCAGGTCGCCCAGGTCATCGTGGAGTTCATCGAGTTGAGCATCGACGGCAGCCAACTGAGCGAGCAGCGTAAGTTGTTGTTCCATGTGCGGCACCTATGAGTTTGAAGAAACGTGTTTTTCGATGTAGTACTGCACGGGGTTCCGAAGGGCTCGTGAAGCAACCAACTCGGCTGCGGTACCCACAATGGGTTCCAGAAGACCGATGATGCCGGATGCCACGAACTGTTCCATTTCGAAATGCCCCGGATCGATCAGTCCGATCGTGCCGTCGGCAGCGTGATAGGCGTGATACTTGAGGTCGGCCGTGATAAACACATCCGCTCCCGCCGAGATCGCGTCGTCCAGGAACGAGCCGCCACTTCCGGCTACAAGGGCGACAGTACGGACGGTCGATGCCGGAGGGGCAAGGAAGCGCGGCGTGCCACCACAGATGCGCGTGACACGATCCAGGAGGTCGGCAATGGTCATGTCGATCGCTGAGGTTGCGATAACTCCCATGCCAAACGATGGCATCGAGGCAACAGGCACGAGTGGACGCGCGGGCTTAAGGCCTAGCACGTGTGCCAGTTGTGTGTTGGTGCCCATAGGATGGGCGTCATAGGCCGTATGCACACTGATCAAGGCAATATCATGCTCAATAAGCGCACACACAAGCCGTCCCACACGGTCATTGCGAGTAATGCTCCGCAGGGGGCTGTAGATCAACGGATGGAACGTGACGATTACGTCGCAGCTCAGCTGTTGCGCTTCGGTGATCACGGCGTCCGTGACTTCGAAGCAGACGAGGATCTTGGTGGCTGTTCCTCGTCGAGAACCCACCTGCGTGCCGATAGGATCGCCGCTCATCGCGGCGGTCGGCAGCAGGACGGAATCGACGAGTTGTTGGAACTCGTTGAGCTGCATAGGGAGCGCTAAACTACGGAATCACTAGGGGATTACCATGTTTTCCACAGAAGGCACATGCAGAGCGTCACGGCGTTTGGCCCTATCTTACCGTGCACTATGACTACCATGAATTCACTACGATCGCACTTCCTCCTCATTGTCTGTTTCGCCGTTGTCTCGGCAGGAACAGCAACGGCTCAGGTAGCGGGTGAGACACCGATCACGGATTCGGTCGTCATCTTCATGTCGCCGCGCCCGCTGGTCGAGGCCTCGATGAACAGACCGAAGACAAGCGCCGCAGGCATTGATCTGCTGTTCAGTGGTAGCGGTTGGGGGCTCGGCGGATTCTGGCAGACGCTTGTCGGCGACAACCTGTCGATCATCACGCACGTCGGCATCAGTGGAAAACGGAATACCGATGAGTTCGAAAACGTACTTCTGGGGCCAACGCCCGTGGTCTGGGATAAGGTCAACCGGTTGTTCATGTTCCCGGCCACGGTCGGTGTACAGTATCGTCTGTTCAGCGAATCGCTCCAGGAGTCATTCCGCCCGTTCGTGAGCGGTGGGATCGGTCCGACGCTGATCCTGGCCACACCCTACCTTCGGGACGATCCGTATCAGGGCGTTCGCTATTACGAGTTCTTTTCGTCCTTCGCGGAGGCCACAACGTACGTTCGTGCAGGAGGGTACGTGGGCGTAGGTGCGCACTTCGGGTCGCCAATTCTTAGCAACCTGATCGGTGTTAACATCCGGTACTTCCACATTCCGTTCGGCGGTGATGGCATCGAGAGCATCAGAGGACGCCCGATCACAAATTTTGGCGGTATCATTCTCTCGCTGACCGTTGGCTCGGCATACTGAATCAATGACGCTTTCGCCTATTGGCGTCATTCGCACGCCCTACAGCTCGAAGTACGATGCGCCGCGACAACCGGGGGCTGACGATCGGATCCATGACGGCACGATCGACCTGTTTCCGGGGCATAACTACGAGCAGGCACTGATCGACCTTGACGGATTCTCGCATATCTGGGTGATCTCCTGGTTCGACCGGGCCGCGGGCTGGAAACCAATGGTGCTGCCGCCGCGATCCAGACGGAAACACGGCGTGTTTGCCACGCGATCCCCGCATCGCCCCAATCCGATCGGCATCAGTGTTGTGCAGCTCATACACATCCATGGCTTGAAGCTGCAGGTTCGAGGTGCCGATCTGTTGGACGGGACGCCCGTGCTTGATATCAAACCCTACCTGCCATATGCCGATGCCGTTGGTGATGCTAGCAGAGGGTGGACGGAATCTGCCGATGAGCAGATGCCGTTCCAGGTTATCTGGACGTGTCCATGTCCTGATCAAGCCATGCAGCAACACGTAGAAAGGGTCCTGCGCGTTGACCCGTTCCCGCATCCGTACCGCAGAATCAAAGCAGTCGGCACGGATGGCTTCGTCCTTGCCGTGCGGGAGCATCGTATCGCATACACTGTCGAAGGACAACAGGTCGTTGTCGTACGCATTACGCCGTAGTTTTACACTCCCACGAACACAACGACCGCACATGCACGACATTCGTGCGCTCCTGAAGGAGCGTATTCTGCTGCTGGATGGTGCCATGGGCACCATGATCCAGCGACTTGGACTCGAAGAGGACGATTATCGAGGCCAGCGATTCGCTGATCACGCAGCGTCCCTGAAGGGAAACAACGACCTGCTGGTGCTGACGCGTCCAGAGGCAATACGGGACATCCATGCCGCATACTTTGCGGCTGGGTCGGACATCGTCGAGACCAATACCTTCTCAGCCACTCGTATCGCACAGGCAGATTACGGCCTTGAGCACATCGCCCGCGAGCTGAATGTTGCTGCCGCCCGCCTTGCACGACAAGCCGCTGACGATGCTATGAACGCTGATCCGGATCGCCCCAGATTCGTTGCCGGAGCAGTAGGGCCTACCAATCGCACGCTGTCCATCTCGCCAGACGTAAACGATCCGGGGTTTCGTGCCGTCACGTTCGCCGAGGTACGTGATGCCTACAAAGAGCAGATTCTTGGTCTGGTAGAAGGGGGCGTTGACCTTCTGCTGATCGAGACCATTTTTGACACGCTCAATGCAAAAGCGGCCGTTAAGGCCATCGCGGAACTTACGAGCGACGCCGCGGTCGAGCAATCACTGCGTGATCGTCTCGCTCTGATGCCCGTGATGATCAGCGGTACCATCACGGATCTTAGCGGACGCACCTTGTCCGGCCAGACACCGTCTGCCTTCTGGATATCGTTGCAGCATACGCCCAACCTGCTCTCCATCGGATTGAACTGCGCTCTCGGTTCGGCGATGATGCGCCCCTACATCGAGGAGCTCAGCGGTGTTTCCACGAGTTTCGTCTCGCTCTATCCCAACGCCGGACTACCGAATGCCATGGGCGGATACGACGAAACGCCTGCCTTCATGGCCGATCAGGTTCGTGAGTATGCAGCGGCCGGTTTTTTGAACATCATCGGTGGATGCTGCGGTACAACGCCGGACCACATCGCTGCCATGGCCGCGGCGGCCCGCGGAGGAAGTCCGCGTTTGCCTCCTACACGGTCGCCATACTTGCAACTGTCCGGCCTGGAAGCACTTGAGGTTCGACCCGAAACCAACTTCATCAACGTGGGTGAGCGCACCAACGTGACAGGCTCTCGTGCGTTCGCCAAGCTTATCCTCTCGGGTGACTACGAAAGGGCCGTCGATGTGGCGCGGCAACAGGTGGACCAGGGGGCACAGATCATTGATGTGAACATGGACGAAGGCCTGCTAGACTCCGAGCATGCCATGCGCCGGTTCCTGAACCTGATTGCCGCTGAGCCGGATATCGCACGTGTGCCGGTCATGATCGACTCGTCCAAGTGGTCCGTCCTTGAGGCCGGACTCGAGTGCGTACAGGGAAAGAGCGTGGTCAATTCGCTGTCACTCAAGGATGGCGAAGAGGAGTTCCTTCGTCGTGCTCGAATCTGTCGGGATCATGGTGCTGCCGTGATCGTGATGTGCTTTGATGAGGCGGGGCAGGCCGATACGTATGAACGCCGTATCGCAATCGCCGAGCGAGCATATCGACTGCTGATCGACCGGGTCGGCATGCCGCCGCAGGACATTATCATCGACCCCAATATCCTGACCATCGGGACGGGGATCGAAGCGCATGATAACTATGCTGTCGATTTCATCCAGGCAACAGCATGGATAAAGAAGCATCTGCCGTCTGCCAAGGTCTCGGGCGGCGTTTCAAATATCTCGTTCTCCTTCCGCGGTAATGAGCCCGTGCGTCGTGCCATGCACACGGCATTCCTGTTCCACGCCATTAGAAGTGGCATGGACATGGGGATCGTTAACGCCGGTCAGATCGACGTCTATGACCAGATCGACCCGGAGCTGCTGCAGCACGTTGAGGACCTGCTATTCAACAGGCGTCAGGACGCAACAGAGCGGTTACTCACCCTGGCAGAGCGATTCAGTGTTAAGGCAGTGCAGGAGGAGGTTGCTGCGGCATGGCGCTCGGAAGACCTTTCCAGCCGCTTGAAGCATGCGTTGATCAAGGGTATCACCGAATTCATCGACGTGGACGTGGCCGAGGCACTTGAGACCTATCCATCGCCCCTTACCATCATCGAAGGGCCGCTGATGGACGGAATGAACGTCGTGGGTGACCTGTTCGGTGCAGGAAAGATGTTCCTGCCTCAGGTAGTAAAAAGTGCACGCGTGATGAAGAAGGCGGTAGCCATTCTAACCCCGTATATGGAAGAAGAGCAGCGCCGTAGCGGTGCTGAGGCGCGACCTGCCGGAACGGTTTTGATGGCCACCGTCAAGGGTGACGTCCACGACATTGGAAAGAACATCGTAGGCGTCGTTCTTGGATGTAACAACTACCGAGTGATCGACCTTGGTGTAATGGTGCCCGCCGATACGATCATCAACGCCGCGATAGAGCACAAGGCCGACGTGATCGGCCTTAGCGGATTGATCACGCCGTCGTTGGATGAGATGGTGCACGTGGCGAAAGAACTCGAACGACGAGCGATGCGGTTGCCGTTACTGATCGGCGGTGCGACCACGTCACGGACGCATACGGCTGTCAAGATCGAACCCTCATACAGCGGCACGACGGTTCACGTTCTGGACGCTTCAAGGGCTGTGCCAGTTGTCAGCGCATTGCTATCAGCAGACCAGCGCGACGGATTTGCGTCCGCTACGGCCACCGAGTATGAGGAGGTGCGGCAGTCCTACGCTCGAAGAGTAGAGGCAAAGGAACTGCTTCCGTTGTCAGACGCTCGAGCGAAGGGGCGGCGCGCGACCTTCGACAACTACCGTCCGGTTCGGCCCAACCAGCCGGGCGTTACTGTTTTTGACAACGTCGATATCCGGATGCTGAGAGACTACATTGACTGGACACCGTTCTTTCAGTCGTGGGAGCTCCGTGGGCGATATCCGGCCATCCTAGGCGACTCGGTCGTGGGTGTCGAAGCACGACGCTTATTCGACGACGCACTGCGACTACTCGACGTCATGATCTCCCATGGCGGAGTCCGCATACGTGCTGTTGCCGGGCTCTTCCCGGCAACCTCGGTGGGTGACGACATCGTCATGCAGACGCCGGCCGGACAGGTCACCGTGCCCATGCTGCGGCAGCAGTCCAAGCGTGCTCCGGGTGTTCCGCATCGTTGTCTGGCTGATTATGTCGCCGGTCAAGACGACCATCTCGAGGACTGGATGGGGGCATTTGTCGTCTCTGCCGGCGACGGTGTCGACCGAATCTGTGCCGAATACGAAGCAGCTCACGACGACTACAGTGCCATCATGGTTAAGGCGCTTGCCGATCGTCTGGCCGAGGCATGTGCCGAATGGCTGCACGAACGCGTCAGAATAGACCTGTGGGGATACGCTCCGACAGAGTCGGTGGCGAATGACGGCCTGATTGACGAGCAATATCAGGGCATACGGCCCGCCCCGGGATATCCTGCCTGTCCGGACCACCTGCCGAAACAGGCATTGTTCGCCATGCTTGACGCCACGGCATCAACCGGCGTAACGCTCACGGAAAATCTTGCCATGTCGCCTGCCGCAAGCGTCTGCGGATGGTATCTGGCTCATCCGGATGCTGCCTACTTTGCTGTTGGAACGATCGATCGTGAGCAAGTGAGCGACTACGCGCGCCGAAGTGGTATCACGATGGCAGAAGCAGAGCGGTGGCTTGCTCCGAACATCGCCCCGATGTAACAACCAGTCCTAGATGCGATCAACTTATTGATGATGAACCCTGTACACGATACAATCAAGACGATCAGGCCGCCTGCTCGTATCGCCATTTTCGGATCCGGAGCCGGATCCAATGCCCGAGCGCTCGTTACGTGGTCGCGCACGGCATCGAATGCCGCTCCATTCAACATTGTACTTATCGTCTCGACATCGCCGACGGCCGGTATCGTCACCATGGCTGCCGAATACGGCCTGCCCGTGCTTGTGCTGGAGAAATCCATGCCCGCCGAGGAACAGACCCGTCGCATCCTGACGGCGTTCGAACGCCATCAGATCGATCTTGTCGCCCTTGCTGGCTATCTCCGGCGCATCGAGCCCGATATTATCAATGCTGTTCACGGACATGTACTCAATATTCACCCATCGCTCTTGCCGAAGCACGGCGGTAGGGGAATGTATGGGGCAGCGGTTCATCGCGCTGTGCTAGAGAGTGGTGATGCTGAGTCCGGAGCTACCGTACACATGGTGAACGCACGATACGACGAGGGGCAGGTCCTTGCCCAGGAGCGCGTACCCGTGCAGCTCACGGACACAGTCGATGATCTGGCCAAGCGCGTGCTCGATGCCGAACACCGCCTATATCCGGTTGCCATCGCTGCATACATTCGTACCGTAAGTACCTGATCTGCATCTGCCGTGAACGTTCATCACGGCCTGATTGCCCCTCAAAACGCACGTAACTTTTCCAGCCTTGTCCTGTTAGTGCCACCGCGGTCGGTTCGGCCGCTTCTCCTACGGTCGAATGTGGATATTTCCTCTTGACTATCATTGCTAAATGTGTGATTTTACGCTTCGCACGCTCGATGAACAATCGGGAGAGGTGTATGTGCACCTCAACGTGGCGCTGAAAACGACGATTCACAGAACCAACACATAACTTGTTCACTGTCATTTTGAGGATTGCATGAGAAGCAGACTTCTACTTCTTGCTCTCGTGGCCGGCCTGATGAGCGTTTCGCTTGCGTACGCCGGTGGAAAGGACGGGGAAGATGTGCAGCGTAAGAGCGGTGCTCGTACACCGCGCGCATCGTATCCGCTCCCGTTCACCATCACCGCAGACAACGACTCAGTCTTGGCTCCGGCTATCTCGACGGGCTATTACTTCGTGGATTCCGACGACGAAGCGCCTGATTACTGGCGTCCGGACCCGTCGCAGTTCATCGATACCACGACCGAGCCTGGTACGTGGCGCCGTATTGTTTCGGGCCCCAATCAGCTGCCTGCCGGCTACTGGTCGGATCCGACGCAGAACACATACGGTGGCAATGCGTTTTTCCGCAATCCTGGCCAGATGACAGACTCGACCAACGACGCGTTCGCTGGTCCGATCTCAATCGGCTTCCCGTTCTACTTCAATGGCGTTCGTTATGACTCGTTCTACGTGTCGACGAATGGCTTGATCGCGCTCTCGAACCGCCGTTACTTCTACGAATACGATGGCAACGGTTTTCCCGTTCGTCGTACGTCGCTGGAAGTTGCCCCCGGTGTGTTCTCCGTGTATGACCCGTCGTCTGACGACGGTCGTAACCGGGTCGCCGTCAACCTCGACACGGTCGACGCCACAGCAGACGATTATGGATTCAACTTTGTAGCATGTAACGGCCAGATCAGCAGCCCCAAGGCTGGTATCCGTACGCCGAACAATACGATGCTCGACGAAATCTCGCTGTCGGCTGCCAACTTCTGGAACACGACGGTCAACGGTAACCGTATCCGTCCGGCGCTCATCGCCCCCTTCTGGGACGATCTCCAGCTTTCCGTGTTCAACTCGGAAGAAAGCTCTGTTGACGATTTCGGCCGTTGCTACTTCAAGCGTTCGCCCGCAAACGACAAGCTGATCATCTACTATGTGAACCTAACGCCGATCAACTCGAAGACGGCCGTTGTTGGTGGAGTGAGCCATACGGTGAACTTCCAGCCGAACAACCGTCCGGGTGTTGGCGAGCACTATCGTATGAGTGGTCAGGTCATTCTGAACCGTACGGACAGCTCGATCGTGTTCCAATACGAGCGTTTCTTTGGTATCGCTCCCCGAGCTGCTCTGCAGCCGCACCCGGCTACGGTATGGATGCGCTGTAACTCCACGGTTGGTGTCTCGGGTCCGGCTCGCCGTCTGAACACGTGGAACGAGACGAACGTCGCGCTGAACTTTGCGAAGCCCAAGTACACGCAATCGACGGAGTATCTCTACAATGTCAATACGGATCCAAACGGTGGCGTTCGCGCTACATCGAACCGTAATGATGATGGTACGACGCCGCACGACTTCTTGGCTGTGAAGTTCAAGCAGTGGAAGAATGTGATGCGCGTTATCAACGTGTTCTATCGCATCCGTCCCCTGAACAACAATCAGCCGCTCGACTTCACCGTGATTGTGCCTGCAAATCAGGCCAACAACTACGAACTGCTCGCCGGTGAGACGCGCCTTGGTGCAATCCAGCCGGTAGCAATCGTTCAGAACCTGACGAATCACATCCAGGGTCCGCAGGGTGTCAACTACATGCGCCAGGGTGTGAACTTCCGCGTCCGCTTCCGCATTGTAAATGAGGCAACCGGCAAGATCGTGTACAACACGTCGAAGACGGTCACCGATGCAGCTCTGCGTGACTCCACGCTGTCGGGCATTCAGCGCTGCGATATCAGCGGTGTGAACCGTGCATATCGTCCCGCAGGAAATTTTGTTCGTCCTTACGAGTTCATCAAGGTAACGTTCCCTCCGTTCGAGCCTAACCCCTTTATCGACGATCAGATCGGTCGTCTGTTGACAGTGGTTATTGCTGAGCCGAAGGACTCCGTCAACCAAGGTCTTGGTGATGAGTGGCCCTTTGACGACACGACGGGTCTCCGCCTGTTCGTCATGCGCCGTCTGTCGGAATTCAATGATGACGTTCGTGAGTTCCACCTTGTTGGTGGTGCCGCAATGCCTTCGGTCTTGAAGTGGGTGAATCTTGAGGCTGACGTAGTTGACGGTGATGAGGTTACAAATAACCCCCCGCCGCCACGTGGTGAGTATCAGGCCAAGAACTCAGACATCATCCGTCTGAAGTCACCGGTCATCCGCATGAACCGTCTGACGCTTGGCAACCAAGATATCCCTCAGTTCGGTCAGTATGGTGGTGACGAGCTCCGCTCGTTCCCGGTTGACCTTACGCGTAAGAAGAACGCCGTGCTTTCGGTCTCCTATCAGCGTGCCGGTAAGCTCACGAACTTCGGTCGTGGTTTCTCCGATAACCGTCTGATCGGCCCTGAGCATCGTGTCAACGCACGTAGTGTTGTTTCTACGACCGCTCACATCCGCAAGCCGGACGAACTCTACATCGAGTTCGCAACGCCAAGCAATGATCAGCTGAATAACATCGCGAATGTCAAGAACTGGACACTCGATCCGCAACGTCTCGGTTCTGCCTACACGCAGCCGTTCCGCGTGTTCGGTGGCGGTGGTCTCGTGCGCGGTTTCGACCCGGGCGATAAGAACGTTCAGTTGAACAACACGCAGATCCCGCCGCTCGGTGGTTTCCGCGAAGACTTCTTCGATGACGGTAAGGACTTTGAATACTACAAGGTCACGATTCCGATCCCGGACACAGTGCTCCGTTGGGTGAATGAAGGCGCACGTAACTTCCGTTTCCGTCTGCGTGCAATGTGTATCAACAACGCTGCACCGCCGTTCCCCTCGGATGACGAAGACAACTTCTTCATCGACAACGTGAAGATCCTGTTCCCGAACGAAGTCACTGACGTTGAGTTTGCGAACATCCAGCTGGTATGGCCGTACACGATGGCCCCTGCTAGCCAGGCCACACGGGTCCCTGTCCGCGTGAAGATCGCCAACAACACGAACCTCACAGCTCCGGCATTCTCGGTGCAGGTACAGATCAAGCCTGACGGCAACGAAGATCAGCGTATTTATTGCCGTACGATCACGGTGCCGACGCTTCCTGGCAACCGTGAAGTGCTGCTGCCGTTCCCTGATGCTAACTTCCGCACGACGACACCTGGCCGTTACAAGGTCACAGGTAAGATCTTCTTCCCTGGTGGTGATCTTGATTCGCTGAACGACTCAACGTTCACGAACTTCACGATGACGTTCGGCCCGTCGTTTGCCTACGAAAACAATCCTCTGCAGCCAGTAAACGACATCCCGAACATCCAGTTCTCGGGCGTAACTGGTAAGGGTCTCAACCACGGTGGCGCCTCCAGTGGTGGCACGGGCAGTGGCTCGATGCAGTTTGGTCAGAACCCGCCGGTCGCTCAGATGGACCCGCAAACGCAGTGGTTCTGGGGTATCCCCGCTGGTATGAATGGACAGTACGGTGCCGACGCCGGTAACGCTTCTGGTCAGATCGCCATGCGCTTTACGCTGTACACACAAGACACGGTTCTTGGTTATCAGGCCTACTGGGCTGAGCTGAACCAGGACGTCCTGAACATCTCGTTCTCGCTGTATCGTGACCAGGGCGGTCTGCCCGGTGATGAGCGCGTTGCCAACTCGACGGTTCTGAAGCGTCGTGGTGAAGACGAGCTCGACAACGACACGGAAGCAAAGTTCGGTCGCTATGTCACGTATCTGCTGGCTAACCCCGTCGTTCTTGCTCCTGGTGAGTACTGGGCTTCGGTTGCACAGCTTGGTACGGAAGGTTACGAACTCGGCGCTTCGGCAAGCCGCATGGGCATGGTTACAACGGTGTACTCAGACATTCCTGTCTTTGGTGCCGGTAACCGTTCATTGCTCATCGACAAGAACTTCCGTGCTCGTACGCGTACAGGTTCACTGCTGAACGACAACCGCTTCTCCTACGAAATGACGCGCTTCAGCGGTGACTGGGTGCCGTTCACGCCGACAATCGGTAATCCTGGCTATGCTCACTTGAATGCAATCGGTCTGTCGCTCGGATACCCGACGTACACGCGTGGTTCATGGATCCCGCTGCTCCGTCCGTACCTCGGCAACCGTACGTTCAGCTCGCCGCCAGTCTTCGTTGACTGTATCGTTCCGGTTGAACTCGCCTACTTCGATGCGAAGGCTCGTGGCACAGGCGTTGATCTCTTCTGGGAAACAGCATCTGAGTCCAAGAACGCCGGCTTCCATGTAGAGCGCCGTGCAATGAAGGAGACGACGAACCTCTCTACGGGTAAGGCGTCACTGACATGCGTTGATAATACGAATGCTGCTGATGCGCCGTGGGCGGCTATCGCCTTTGTTCAGGGTGCAGGCAACACGACGACGTCAACGAACTACAAGCACTTCGATAACGACGTGCTGTCGGGCTCGCTGTACGAGTATCGTCTGCGCCAGGTTGACTTTGACGGAACAGAGAGCTTCTCGAACGTCGTCAATGTCTCCTTCGGTGATGAATCAACGGTCGCTCTCGAGGATAACTTCCCGAATCCGTCGAATGGAAAGACGACATTCCGCTTCCGCGTTCCGTTCAGCACGAACGTAAAGCTCGAAGTGTTCGACATGATGGGTAACCTCGTGCGCAGCCTCTACAACGAAACAGTCGCCGGTTCGAACGGCACGTATGCTATTGAGTGGGATGGTCGCGATGCCAACGACTTCGAAGTCGCCTCGGGATCGTACATGTACAAGCTCACGGCAGGCGATGCAGTTCTGTCCCGCACGATGACGGTTGTTCGTTAAGAACCCGTCACAGTCAATCATGGCAACCCCCACCTCGGCAACGAGGTGGGGGTTGTTTGTTTATGGGGAAGGCTCTATGTTGAGTGCAATGTGTGATTCCTGCAAGTGCCTCCTGTTGTTCGTACTCCTTGGTTGCGTTTTTCCACGAATGGAAGCGCAAACGAAGCGTACGGATGGAAGTCAACGCCATAGCGTCCACCATCCTCGACTGCCGTCAGTTCCGCGGCCCTTTACCTACGGTGCAGTCAATGCTGACACAATGCCGGCGATTTCCACAGGATACTACATCGTCGATTCAGACGACGATTATCAAGTTGGCAAAAGACCCTCGCCAAGCGCCTATGTCGATACGTTGATAGAGCCCGGAACATGGAAGCGAGTCGTCTCTGGTCCACATCAAATGCCGACATCATTCTGGAGTGATCCCCAAAGGAACAACTATGGAGGCCAGGCATACTTGCGGAATCCTGGCGACATGGCTGATTCCACAGACAATGCGTTTGCAGGTCCCATTGCCATCGGTTTTCCGTTCTACATGAACGGTATCCGCTATGATTCGTTCTATGTATCGACAAACGGACTGGTCGCTCTAAGTAATCGACGTTACCACTATCAAACGGACCCATTCGGGTGGCCCCTCCAAAGGGACGTTCAGCGGAATGCTGGCTCGATCCTGTCCGTGTATGATGACCAGAGTCATGACCCGCGACCACGGTCGGCGCAAGAGCGCGATACGTCTGATCCGATCGCTGACGACTGGGGCTTTCACTTCGTTGCCTGCGGTGGAGAGCCGCAGCACCCGCGTGGAGGTATCCGCTCACCGAAAAACGTCACGCTTTCCGATAGTGCATTGCAGGCGCACTGGTCCGGAGTTCCAGGTTCAATTCCTGGGCGTCCTGCGCTGATCGCCGCCTGCTGGGATGACTGGCAGATCTCTGTGTTCGACTCCGCAAGAGGCGTGCGCGACGACTACGGACGGATCTACTACAAACGATCGCCGGCTGGAGACAAGCTTGTGATCGCACTGTTCAACCTGACGCCGGTTGGACCAAAGGTTGCACGGCAGGGACCATTGATGTACAGTACGTCGTTCAGAAAGGACAATCGGCCCGGACAGGACGGCCACTATAGCGTGAACGTACAGGTGCATCTTAACCGTAGAGATAGTTCTATCACGATCTACTTCGGAGATATGGTCGGAACGGTAAGGGGCACAAATGGCCCCATCGCCGCTGCAGAGTGGGTCCGCAGTAACGCCACGATCGGCGTGTACGGACAGGCCAGACGCAAGCAAAGCAGGGATGACACGACTTCCTTGACCCATGCCAGTCCCACCTATGAACAGAGCACAGAATACCTCTACAATGACCAGACAGACTCGCTCGGAAGCGTCCGAGTAGGCGCGTCGTACAACGAGTCATCCAGAACGCCGCATGCGTATCTGGGCATCGCCATGAAGCAGTGGCGGAACCGGTTTCGGGTTGTGTCTACATCGTACAATGTGTTAGAGCGAAGCAGGGACAGCAGTCTGTCGTTCAGTCGCCATATCCCTCCTGATAGCTGTGATGGCTTCGAAATGCTGTCAGGTGACAATCGGCTTGATGGCGTTGTCCCCGTGGTAGTTGTCCAAACACTTGCGAATGACATCCAGGGCAAGCGCGGCGTCAATGTCTCCAGGTCAGACGAGCCGTTTCGCGTGCGAGTGCGCTTTGTGCACCAGGATGGCAGAATCAGGTATAACGCTAGTAGGATTGTTACACGCCAGATGTTTGTTGATCAGACCAGTGGTGTTCAGCTGTGCGATGCGCAAGGGAACATCATTCCCGTCGATACTTCATGGGCCGGCCTTACGCCGTACGACCACGTACGCGTAACATTCCAGCCGTTTGTCTGGGTTGCCGCACCGGACGGTGAAGTAGGTTCGTTTACCATGCAGGCTGCAATCGATGCGCGTGATACGGTTGGACTTCCGATTGGCGAGGACTGGCCGCTTGATGATACGCTGAAAAACTCGGTTGTTCGTGTTGCGCGGTGGTATTCACGCGGTAGGGAAGCAGCATTCGCCGATGGATTCTCGGCATTTGTTCTTTCGAACGAAGCGCTATCACCCGTCATCCATCGGTGGGTCGGCAGAGGTGTCGACGTCGTTGACGGCATGGAGATGACGATCAGGCCCCAGGAACCTACCGGCGAGGCCCGTGCAGAGAACGACCAACGCTATGTGCTACGAGCACCGGTGCTGCGCCTAGACAGGCTGGATCGACATGGACGTGAGATCCCACTTCCCGGGTCGTACGGTGGTGATGAATTGCGTTCGGTGCCAATCGACATCAGTCGTGCCGGCAAGGCAGCCCTTTCGTTCAGCTATCAGCGGACAGGACGGATCATGTCGCGTGACCGCGGCTTTGCGGACCGTCTGCTGGTTGGACCGGAGCACCGCATCGTTGCCCGTGACGTTACGCAGACAGAGCCATTTGAACGGAAGCCCGACGAGCTGATCGTGGAGTTCGCCAGGCCCTCCGACGACGGTATAAACGGCATCACAAATATCACGGACTGGCGTTTCGACCCCGCAGGGTTGGACTCACTGTTCACGCCGGCCTATCGCATCTTTGGTGGCGGTGGCTATGTGCGCGGATTTGATAGCACGCAGTACAACCGCCAGCTCGACCGTACGGCCGCTCCCGAAACCGGCGGTCTGCATCCGGATCTAGGCGATGACGGCAAGGATGAGGAATGGCATCGCGTGTACATTCCGGTTCCGGATACGATACTGCGATGGAGGAATGACGGTAATCGTGCCTTCAGATTCCGACTACGCGCGTCATGCCTTCAAAACGCAGCAACCGTAGATGTGGAGGATGATAATGACCCGTTCTATGTTGACAATGTCGCGCTACTGACAGATGCAAATGGCGAAGCTGACCTGCACGTGATGGACGTGCAATTGCACTGGCCATATACCATGACGCCGCAGCGCCAGCTAGTGCGTGTACCCGTTTCGGTGAGACTCGCCAATAATGCTCCTGTCGTCGCTCGGAATGCTCGTGTTAGTGTGACGATCCGTGACCGTATAGATACAACGGTGGTCGTATACCGGCACACGTTGACCCTCGATTCCGTAGTCGCCGGCGAATGCCGACGTCATGCACTGCCCCCTGTTGATCTGTCGCTATACAATGCCACAGAGTGGGAGCTCATGGCAACGGTGAGGGCTGATACGCCTGATCAGGTGCCGTTCAATGACACTGTGCGGAGCTGGCGTCGAATGGTAACTGGCCCTGTGTTTGCCTATGAGCAGGTTCCGGAAGCTGCGTGGAGTGACGTTCCAATGTTCGCAGATGCGGTTGGTAAGGGGCTCTGCGCACCGCACCTCCGTGCGACGGCCGACGAGCGGACGTTCTGGTATGCCGGTCAGGGGACGATGCCGGTGCAGTATGAACCGTATACGGACTGGCGCTGGGGACTGCCGGAGGCGATCCCAGATGCGTCGCGCTTTGGTGACGATGCCAAAGGCGACACGGTGGCCGTAGCAATGCAGTTCTCTCTCATGCAGCCAGATACACTCCGTGGCTATCAGGCCTGGTGGGGAGGATGGCAGTCGACAGGATTTGCCCGGTACGCGTTGTACAAGGACATCGGCGGACGTCTTGCAGACACTCCACTGTTGGCTACCACGGCCGTGCGGCCCAGAGGTGCCAATGATCTGTCGGCAACGAACGACCC
Organism: Kapaibacterium sp. (SeqCode); assembly: GCA_032117915.1. Taxonomy (GTDB): domain Bacteria; phylum Bacteroidota; class Ignavibacteria; order Kapaibacteriales; family Kapaibacteriaceae; genus ZLKRG46. The sequence goes on from JAULYI010000102.1 coordinate 29,256, forward strand.
GGTATTTAACGCCTATTCGACCGTACTCCTTGATAAGGCCGTTGTACTTGACAGTGGAACATACTGGTTGTCGGTCGCACAGCTTGGTCAGGATGGCTTCCATCTTGGTGCATCGGCTTCGCGAAGTGCTGCGGTCGTCACGGCACTGTCGGATCGGCCGGGTCAAGGTGTTTCGGCAACGAATGTGTGGATTGATCATGAACTGAGCACGCGTTCGGAGTTCGGCCGGCAGGAGCATAGTTCGCGGTTTGCCGTCCGAGATGCTGAGGGCTTATGGCACATGACGATGCCGCGTGACGGGCATGTACCATATCCACATCACAACGCCACGGGTAGTATCGGATATGTGATGACGTGGACCCAGGGTGGCTGGATCCCATTGCTACGACCATACTTCGAACGCCGACCCACCCCGATTGTCAGCAGCGTTGGCAGGTCTGATGCATCAGGGATGTCGGATGACCATAACGGTCAGGTTGCCGAGCCGGTGTCAGAGGCCGTGCATCAGGCATTCGACATGCTTCAATGTGTTCCAAACCCGACGCAGGGCGCCGTTGTCGTTCGATACCCGGGACGTATCCATAGCATACGCATCATGGATATGCAGGGGAACATTCTACGGGAGATCGCAGCTGCAGAACCTGTAGAAACAGCCGAAGGCCACTGGGATGGCCGTGATGGACGCGGACGAATCGTGCCTTCGGGAAGGTATCTGGTTGCGGCCGATGGCTCGCATGGCGTGGTCTCTGTCGTCGTTACCGTGATTCGTTGACGGACACAGTAACGGTCCGTTCGTACATTTGATACGCTATGGCAACATCAACACATGTAAAGACTGTCGCTCAGGATGCCCTCAGACATCAAATCGAGAGTCTTTTGCGCATGGTCGATCAGCTCGACCAACGCTATGTTCATGCCGTCGAGCTGCTCAGAGCAGCTGATCACGTCGTCACGGCAGGCCTGGGCAAGTCCGGCATCATAGCTCAGAAATTCGCCGCAACACTGGCCAGTGTGTGCGTATCCGCCCGATCACTGCATCCCGTTGACGCCCTGCATGGCGACGCCGGTGTGGTAGGAGAGAACGACGTTGTCGTCGTGATCAGTAAAAGCGGTGAGACAATAGAGGTGCTTAGGTTCGTCGATGTCATGCGCGGACTTGGTTGTCGTGTGATCTGCATCACAAGTCAGCCGGACAGCAGGCTCGCCACCATGTCGGACGTGGCACTCATTGTGCCTGTAACGCATGAAATGGACGAGCACGACATCCTACCGACGACAAGTACGACATCGTCGCTTGTCATGGCAGATCTGCTGGCCGTTGGCGTCCTGTCAGTCGATCCCGATCCGTTGCGCCGCCTTCGGCGGTCCCACCCGGATGGGATGATCGGCGGGACACTCCTTCGGTCCGTTGCAGACGTCATGCATACGGGAGACGCCATACCAGTTGTAGCACCATCAACGTCCATGCTGGATGCACTCGTAGCGATGACGTCGAAGGCCCTAGGTATCGTCTGCGTCGTTGCGGACGAACGCTTGGCAGGCATCATGACGGACGGTGATGTTCGTAGGCTTGTTGCCCAGGGCAGAGATCTATCGACCGTGTCCATCGTTGAGGTGATGACGACATTACCCGTGACCATTGCCCCCTCTGCATCACTGCATGAGGCCCTTGCGGTCATGGAGCAACGTGATCGTCAGATCGGCGTATTGCCAGTTGTTGACCAACAGCACTGTGTTGGTATCGTGCGCCTGCACGACATTGTGCGTCTGCAGATGTAGGGCAAGGGAAGCAGGAACAGAAGCCTCTCATTGACCCTATCGCGGTGCCACCGGTGTGATCGCTTTTGGGGGCTGCTGCTGTCGGCGTTCTGCCGGTTTTGACGATGTATTCTGCTGCGCCGGTTGCTGAGTCGGCGTAGGAGGTGGTTCTTGCCATGCCGTTGACGGTGTTACGATCGTGGTGCGAGTGACCACCACTTTTCGTACGCTTTGCTTTGGTGCAGCAAATGGATCCAGCCGTTGCTCATTGCGATAGAACACCACGCCACCGGCATTACCCATCGAGATCTCGAATCGCTCCATTGCGCGCCACTGGGCCGTCGTGCCCGGAAGAAGAATGGCCTGATACGATATCTTACCGTCTGCCGTGATGTTGATCCATGCGGAGTCCTGGACCTCTGCGCGAAGGATCATACTGTCCTGTACCGCAGCTGTAGATTCAACATCAACCACTGTTGACGGTCCGCTGCCCGTTGTCTCGTCGCTCTCGTCTCCACTAACGATCAGCGCAACGATGATCATTGTCAGCAGTGTCCCAACGGCCGCCCACATCCAGAGCGGTAGTGTCCGCATCAGGTCGATGATACTTCTGTCAAGCTTGATACCGAGCGAGCGCCGCTCGGTTGAGGGACGAGACTGGATAAGTGGGGCACTATCTGACGATGGTCTGCGTTCCTGCCGTGTATCAGCACGGGACGTCTGCTGACGTCGTGGAGCTGATGGAGCATCATCATGGTCATCGCGATAGAGAGCATCTTCGAGCATTGCCGTGACCTGTGCGTCCGGAATACCCAGAGCAGCAGCATAGGTCTTGACAAATGAGCGAACATACACCTGCGGCAATACCTCAAAGTCTCCCCGCTCGATCGCGGCGAGAAACGGCTCGCGTATCTTCGTCTGGTCCGATAGGTCGCGAAGCGTACGGCGTTGTCGCTCTCGCTCGGCTCGCAGGCGTTCAGACAGTTGGTGCATGTGGCAAGAATAGCACTTGTCGCAACAACGCGCAATGAGGAAATAGTAATCTTTGCATCTATGAGCGATCACGTCCGCATCTTCTTCCACGCCTGCTACGTGGCATTCGCATTCAGCTGTCTGCTCTTTGGTGCCCTGGCCTTTCGGCAGACGCTCGAAAATCTGACAGTCCGCCGTCTGAAAGCAGGCGAGGACAGACGTGCATTCTTGTCCGCTCCGTCAGTCCTTGTCATCCTTGGTCTGCTGGTCGCTAATGCAATTGTTGCTCTGTTTTGCTATCAGGTCGAGGAGCCAACGGTCTATGCCTACGCGCTTCCACTTGTGATCTTCGTCCAGAACCTCCAGCTGACGCTGCGAACGTTCTTCCAGCGGACCGTTGCCAAAACAAAGGCCTTGGTCGTCCGATCGACGCTGCTTGAGCGTGTGCGTGTGGCCGGTTATGGCGAGATCATCAGCATTACCTTCACATATGATCTCCTGTGGGTGACCGTCACCATCGACGTTCTCCCCGATGAGCGCATCTCGTTTCGTATTTTTCGGGGGTCAGCGCCTGCTCTTGCACGCATTCTGCTGACGTCCTGCGTCTGTCCCATCCGCACAGTGGGCAGGGGCGTCGACACGCATACACTCCAATCTTGAATGACACCATGAAGTCAAGCATCCGTATCGCCTCCGGACAAGGTTTCTGGGGCGACCTGCCCAGCGCTCCGCTCAGCCAGGTATCCCGTGGCGGCATCGACTATCTGATGCTCGACTACCTTGCAGAGGTCACAATGTCTATCCTGCAAAAGCAGAAGATGCGTGACCCCAACCTCGGATATGCCAAAGACCTGATCGACGTTTGTGATGAGATACTCCCGCACATCGTGAAGCATGGTATAACGGTCATCACCAATGGGGGCGGTGTGAACCCAGAGGCAGCGCGTGACCGCATTTTCGAGGTTGCTCGCAAGCAGGGTATCACGGGGTTGAAGATCGGCGTGGTGCTGGGTGACAACATTCTGCCGCGGATCGACGAGTTGATCGCCGACGGACATCAAATGCGTCACATGGAGACCGGTGAGCCGATGGCCGAGGTCCGTGACCGTCTGCTCTCCGCTAATGTCTATACCGGTGCGTGGCCAGTCGTGGAGGCTCTTCGCCAGGGTGCACAGATCGTTATCACGGGTCGTACCACAGATACTGGCCTTACCCTTGCCCCCATGATCCACGAGTTTGGTTGGGCTGTGGATGACTGGGATAAGATGGCCGCGGGGACCGTGGCCGGTCATATCAACGAATGCGGCGCTCAGGCCTCGGGCGGAAATTTCCTCGGTGACTGGCGCTCCGTACCCGATCTGACGGATGTCGGATTCCCGATCATTGAGGCCTATCCCGACGGTTCGTTCGTCGTGACCAAGCATGACGGAACCGGGGGGATGGTCACGCGCGAAACGGTCAGCGAACAGCTGTTATATGAGATCGGTGACCCTGCGGAGTATATCACACCCGACTGCGTGGCCGACTTTACGAGTATCCAGCTCGAAGATCTCGGCAACGATCGTGTTCGGGTCTTTGGCATCAAAGGCCGTCCTGCTACACCGTTTTACAAGGTCTCGGCAAGCTACCTTGACGGATTTGTTGCGTTCTCTACGCTTACGTATTCGGCCCCTGAAGCACTCGATAAGGCAAAGGCCGCCGATAGGATCCTGCGTGGGAGGTTAGATCGACTTGGTCTGCAGTTCGATGAGATCCGTACGGAGTTCGTCGGGATGAACGCCTGCCACGGCGCTCTGGCAAGGGCGATAGAACCGAACGAGGTGATGATGCGCGTAGGTGTCCGCGGACATGACCGCAAGGCCATTGAACGATTCGGTAAAGAGATTGCTCCACTCATCCTGACAGGGCCTCCGTCGGTGACCGGCTTCAGTGGTGGCCGCCCCAAGCCTAGCGATGTTGTTGCATACTTCCCGGCACTGCTGGACAAAACCGTCCTTACTATGCATGCCGTCGTTGATGCCTGCTAAGTCACTCATTCTAGCCTTCATGTTGGCATGTCACGTGGCCAGAGCCTTCGGTGGTGTCTCAGACACGCCGATCGATACCACGATCTTCATGCCGCGCAGTGCGTTTACCATCGCCGGCGATCCGCGCTATACACCTACCGGTGCCACGCCTCGGTGGGAGACAGATGTGCAGGCGGTTCCTACGATCGCCCTGGGCAGTACCTATGCCGCATTGGCCATCGGTCTGCATATCAATCAGGCGAATGCGTGGTGGAAGGACGATCGTGGACCGTTCAACTTCGAAGAGGACTGGCCGTACGCACTACAGGTCGATAAGCTGGGGCACATCTTTGCCGGACACTTCATGTCGACCTTCATCGGTGATCTGCTGATGGATTGTGGATTCAAGGAAGAGACAGCTACGATCATGGGCGGTGCCCTTGGACTCGCGTATCAGACGTACGTAGAGGTCGAGGATGGTTTTGCAACAAAGTGGGGCTTCTCTCCGAGTGATGGTGTGGCCAACGCCATCGGTGCCGGCTTCTATGTTGCGCAGTATTACGTCCCGTATCTGCAGAACTTCACATGGCGGTGGAGTTATGTGCCGTCGCGATTCACCGGTGATAACGAGCTCAACGCGCGGCCTACAACGTTCATCGACGACTACACCAGCACGACCTTCTGGCTGGCCATGGACGTCGATCGAATGCTGCCACGCGATATCGCTGCGTCATGGCCGGACTGGATGATGCTAAGCGTTGGATATGGTATCCGAGATTACGATCATATACCGCAAGGGGCAATGGAACCGCTGGAGCCAACGCGTCGATTCATGGTTGGACTTGACTACAACTGGGCACGGATCATCCCCGACTCGGACATTGGCATAGTGAACTACATTCGTCAGCTTCTGAACCACATGAAGCTCCCCGGCCCCACACTCGAGTTTTCACACTCAGGGACCCGGTTTCATCTGCTCTACCCATTCCGCATTGGTATCGGGGGCATACGCTTCTGAGTGCAGCATTCGATCAAGGGGCACAGGCTGACATCATGATCAGCATCGTCGTGCCAACGCTCAACGAAGAGAAACTGCTCGAGGCAACCCTGCGATCGTTTGATGACGATGTTCGGAAACGCTATGCAGCGGAGCTTATCGTGAGTGACGGTGGCAGCACCGATGCTACCATCGAGATCGCCACGAGGTACGCAGATCGTGTCGTGACAGATCACGTAGTCCGGCGGCAGAATATCGCGCTTGGACGTAACCTTGGGGCTGCGGCTGCCAAGGGGGCCGTGATCGTCTTCATCAATGGTGATACCGTACCGGCGGACGTGGAGCGGTTCATGTCCACCGTCAGCGACTTTGCCTATCGCAGAGGTCGCTATGCACGAGCCTCGGCACTTGCTACGCCGGTGAACTTTCAGGAGTCTGATCGTCGTGTTGCCGACATGCTGTTTCACGCTGCGTACAACACCTACGTCCGCCTGTTGAATGTCCTGCGCCTTGGCGTTGGTCGGGGCGAATGCCAGGTCGTTCGAACGGACGTGTTCATGAGCGTGGACGGCTATCGCGAGAACTTGGCGGCAGGGGAGGACTTCGATCTCTTCGCGCGTATCAGCAGGCGAGCACGCGTGATGTTCGCTCCCGAGCTTCTCGTGCTGGAGTCACCCAGACGGTTCCGCAAGTTTGGGTATTTTCGAGTGCTTTTCTGGTGGACCATCAACGCACTCTCCGTCATGGTGCGCGGACGATCGTCGTCCGACGAATGGGAGCCAGTACGCTGACCCCACGGTCTTCCTGACCGACACTGCACTACCATCATGTCCCTCGACTACAAGCAATCAGGTGTCGACATCCATGCCGGTGAGGCACTGGTCGATCGTATCAAGCCCTTCGTAAAGGCAACGCGCACACCAGGTGTGCTTTCCGAGATCGGTCTCTTCGGCGGTCTGTTCGACGGACGCTTCCCGTCGCTCGACCATCCCGTTCTTGTTGCCAGTACCGACGGCGTTGGTACAAAGCTGAAGGTCGCCATTATGGCGAACAAGCATGACACTGTTGGCCAATGCCTGGTGAATCACTGTGTGAACGATATCCTGGCCTGTGGTGCCCGTCCGCTGTTCTTCCTCGATTACTTCGCCACCGGACGTCTTGCGACGGATACGGCTGCCGATGTGATCAAGGGTATGGCACAGGCCTGTACAGAAAACGGCGCAGCCCTGCTGGGCGGCGAGACCGCGGAAATGCCATCCATGTATGCCGACGGCGAATACGACGTCGCAGGTACCATCGTTGGCGTGGTCGATAAGGCACGCATCCTGAACGGCGACCGCGTAGCGGTCGGCAACGTCCTGATCGGTCTGCCCTCAACGGGCCTCCACACGAACGGCTACTCGCTTGCTCGCGCAGCGCTGTTCCCGACGTATAGCGTCGATCAACACCTTGACGAACTCGGAACGACTGTCGGTGAAGCACTGCTTGCTGTGCATCGTAGCTATTACCCACTTGTATGGCCACTGCTTGAAGACGGAATCCTAAATGGAATCTCTCACGTCACAGGCGGCGGCCTTGTAGGCAATACGTCGCGAGTGTTGCGCGAGGGAATGGCTCTTGATGTACAGTGGGGCACGTGGCCCGAACCCGCCATCTTCGACGTGATCCGCAAGGCGGGCACGATTGCGGAGGAGGAAATGCGCCATGTCTTCAACCTTGGTGTGGGCCTTGTCCTTCTTGTAGACGAGCAGCATGCTGCGACCGTCATGTCACGCCTTGCTGCGGCCTCGCCCTTTGTGGTGGGTCGAGTCATCGCATCCTGATCGCTGCGTCCTCGGACGCCTCCGGTGCCATCCATGTCCACGGAACTTCCCATCGAGCGCGCACGGCGCCAGCTGAACGAGACCTTCGGATATGCCTCGTTTCGGCCGGGACAGTCCGAGGCTATCAGTGCTGTGCTGAACGGACAGGATGTTGTGGCCGTGATGCCAACCGGTGGCGGTAAGTCGCTCTGCTATCAGATCCCGGCCCTACAGCTGCCTCATGTCACGCTCGTAGTGTCGCCCCTGATCGCGCTGATGCGCGACCAGGTGGACCGCTTGCTGCAGCGCGGCGTGCGCGCCGCTGCCATCCACTCCGGTATGGAGCAGGGAAGCATCAATAACGTCATCGCCGAGGTAGCCCGCGGAGAGGTACAGTTGCTGTACGTCGCCCCGGAGCGCCTCGAGTCAACCACCTTTCGGCGTCAGCTTAGCACCGTACCCTTGTCGCTACTTGCCGTCGACGAGGCGCATTGCATCAGCGAATGGGGCCATGACTTTCGTCCGTCCTACCAGTCCATCGCTACGCTGTTCGACGAACGTCCGCGCGTACCGATCCTGGCCGTAACAGCCACAGCAACGCCCGATGTTCGACAGGATATCGTGCGCTCGCTCAAGCTCCAGCGACCCGTCGAGATCGTCCGCGGCTTTGACCGTCCAAACCTGGCATTCAGCGTTGTCGATACGCCCTTCAAGGTCGAGCATATCACGCAGATGGCACGGACCTTCCCTAACGACATCATGATCGTCTACTGCGGCTCGCGTAAACGCGTCGAGTCAACTGCCGAAGATCTTCAGCGTCGCGGCCTTCGGGCCGAGGCCTATCACGCTGGTCTGGCCGATGCCGTCCGTGGTGACGTGCAGGACCGTTTCCTTGACGGAACGATCAAGATCCTTGTTGCGACCAATGCCTTTGGTATGGGGGTTGACAAAGCGGACGTTCGCCATGTGATCCATACCGACTTCACGCTCACGCTCGAGGCCTACTACCAGGAGGCCGGTCGTGCCGGACGTGACGGCGCTCCATCGACCTGTACACTCCTCGTGCAGCAGGAAGACCGTCGTCTGATGGACTTCTTCATCGAGAGCTCGTATCCGGCAGCAACGACCATTCAAGCCGTGTATCACCATCTCTACGAGCGTTTAGGTATCGGAGTAGGGCAGGGGGCAGGGAACACGCTGATGGCCGATGCTTCTAGCATCGGTGCTGCGCTGACGCTACCCGTGATAACGGTGAACGGAGTGCTTACGATGCTTGAACGTGCCGGTGCTATCGTGCGAACAAGTCAACATGGCACTGCCCGCATTCGTCTGCGCACATCGGTCGCTCGACTGAACGAGCTGGCTACGAGGGCACGCCCCGAGAGGGCAGCGGTGCTGGATGCGCTTGTGCGACGCATCGGCGGACGTGGACCTGATGACCACATCGATATCGAAGTCGGCGAGATGCTGCGCCGCAGCGGAGCAACGATCAACGAGTTTGCCGAAACAATGGCGGCACTGCAGCAGTCACGGCTTATCACCTACACACCGCCGGCCGCCCAAGGATCGCTCACCATCCTGGCCAACAGAGACCGCCAAGCGCCTATCGACCTCGACGATCTGCGGCGACGTCGAGAGCATGCCCAGCAGAAGTTTGACGTGATGATCCGCTACGCAGCCGCTTCGGCCTGTAAACGCAACTTCATTCTCAGTCACTTCGGTGATCCGTCGATCGACGGAGTGTGCGGACGCTGTTCGTCATGCAACGGTGTCACACAGGCACCGCCACTCACGGATCGTCAGCTCAACGTCGTGATGTCCGTCATCCGCACAGCGTATCAACTCGGTGGACGGTTCGGCAAGCAGGTGATCGCCGACGTGCTCACCGGAACGGCTACACCAAGAATTCAGCAGTACTCCCTCGATCGTTGCGATGACTTCGGGGCCATGCGAACCGTCGGCCGACGCGAGATCCTGGACGGTATCGACGCTGCACTTGCACGGAACTATATCGCCCAGGCATCGGGGATGTATCCCGTGCTGGGAACAACAGACGAGGGTGCTCGGTTTATCGGACGCCTTCCCCGGCAGATCGCCATTGAATGGCAGCGCCGGACGGCGTCGCCCGCGCTGATCGCCGCCCTACGCGAAGCGCGAGAGCGTTGGGCACTCCGTGATGGAGCCACGGGCTCCGCCCTGGTCTCGCTCGAAGAACTCGAGCAGATCGCCGTAGACAGTCCGCAGACACGTGCCGAGCTGATTCCCGGACGCCATGGTAGCGCCGCCTTCATCGAGCGCTACGGCGATGATGTCATCCGGGTGATCATAGGTGACGGCGTAAAGGCCGTCCCCAAGACAATAATCGATCCGGAGATCCTTCGGTTGGTCGAGCTCGTAACACCCGGGGCAACGCTGCGTGATGTAGCGCGCCAAGCGCGCGCAACTCCTGCTGCGGCAGCGCATGCGTTGGAACGTGCTGTACGGTCGGGTGTGTTGTCTGATCGTGGTTCTCTGGTCTCTGACGAGCTCTACGAGCAAGTGGCGAACTACCTGCGATACCACCGGCGCAGCGGAATGCGCGATGTTATCAACCATCTTGGTGGTGACGTCGACCTGCCGGCACTTCGCGTGGCCATAGCTCTTGTTCGGCGTAACCTTTACAACGAGTAACTTCCACCATGATGCAACGATTGTTGACCGGTCTGTACTTCCTGCTGTCCGCTGTGACCGTGCAGGCAGGGGAGAGCTACATCGTGATGCTTCGTGATGGTGCTCAGCCAACAGCCGCTATGCGATCCTACGTTCGGCCCGTTGTTGCCGCGAGCGGCAAGCAGGTTGACGCCGTACAGCGCGCAGCGCTGGCTCCGCTGCAGCGCTTCGCAATCGTCGAAGTCCCCGATACCATCAGCATGTCGCTCGACGACGTCGCCTCGATGCCATGGGTTGAAGCTGCCTATCCCAACAGGAAAATCCCGCTGCATTGCCTTGAACCGGAACCGGTTCCCAATCCGACGGATAGTGTACCACGTCCGTACGGTCTAAGCATCATCGGCGCAAGCAAAGCATGGACGATGGCCACCGGAGATGGTGTCGTTGTCGGCATCATTGACACAGGTATCGAGTGGTGGCATCCCAGTCTGGCCGCGCAGTTGTGGGTGAATCCCGCCGAAGATGCGAACGGTAACGGCACCTTCGAATTTTGGGATGCTAGCACTGAAGATGACGGCGTGTTTGGTGATCTCGATGGTATCGATAACGACGGCAATGGATACATCGATGACGTGATCGGATACGACTTCGAAGACAAGACGTTCCGCAATGTGGATGACGACTCGCTGCGCGACGAACGCGTTGACGACCGACAGGGACACGGCACGTCGGTCGCCGGCGTGGTGGCTGCGATTGACACGAACGGCAACGTTCCGGTTGGTCTGGCCTACGACGCGCGTCTGATGACCCTTCGTGCGTTTGACGTTACCGGCAATGCCGAAGAAGACGACATCGCCGCGGCGCTGCTCTATGCAGCCATGAACGGTGCACACGTCGTGAACATGAGCTTTGGCGACGGCGTCGATTCGCCGCTGCTGCGCGCAGCCGTCAAGGCCGCTGCAGATATGGGGTGCATCCTTGTGGCGTCGGCAGGCAACACCGGAACAACATCACGACAGTATCCGGCATCGTATGACGACGTGATCGCCGTGGCCGCGACGAATGAGCGTGATGTTCGAGCACCATTCTCCAGTACAGGATCGACCGTTCGTATCGCTGCACCCGGACAGTCTATCGTGACCACGGCCATTGGAAGAGGCTACCGCACCGTCAGCGGAACGTCCTTTGCCGCACCCTACGTGGCCGCCGCTGCAGCACTGCTAAAGGAGCGGCATCCGTCGTGGACGGCACGCGAGATCCTGTCGACGTTGCGCGAGACCAGCGTAGACCTTGGTGAGTCGGGCTGGGACCCGCTTCACGGTGACGGACGCCTGCAGGCCGACGCGGCCCTTCGGGCCGCCGGAGCCGCCACGATCGGCATCACCCGTCCCGGGAACGAACAGGAGATCGACCTTCGTAAGACCGACACGCTGCGCGTGATCGGTTCGGCCGTAAGCACCGTCTTCGCCGGCTATGAGGTCCGCCTGGGCAGAGGCGTCGAACCGTCAACGTGGGACGTCATCGCGACGTCACAGCAGCAGCGTCTGGACACAACGCTTGCCGTGATCGCCGCAGACCAACTCGCGCCGGGACCGTACGTGATTGCCCTTCGCGTGATCACGCGTAGCGGTCGTGCGCTTGAAGACCGTAAGCGCATCACCGTGGTGGACACGTCGCTGACCTTCGTTTCCACCGACGTGGTCCGCGCCTGGAACGGCAACCGCCGCGCCCTGGTGCTGACGGCCAAGACGAGTCGTCCGTCGCTCCTGAAGGTACACGTCATCAAGGGCACCGATACCGTACGAACCGTGGTAGATCAGATGCGTCGCACACGGACGCACAGCCTGACGCTCGATGATCTGCCAACGCGGACGGCCCTGCTGCTCCGCTTGGAAGCGATCGGTGACGCTGGAGATACCGCGCGGACGTCCGTTCCTGCGACGCTCGTTGATGAAGTTGCACCGGCATCCACGTACCAGATTCTCTTTACATCTACGCGGTTCACTGGATACGTGCTGAACGACGTGCGCGACGTCTATGGCGATGGAAGCCGCACGATACTCGTTACCGACCTCAGTGATGGTGCCTTCGGTTCACTGGAGGCGTACAACGCGCCTGCCATACCCGCAGACACCTTCAATCCGGGATGGAAGCGATTAGGTCATCGAACAACTACTACGTGGATACCGCGCGGTGTGGGCGACGCCAATGGCGACGGCATCGTGGATATTCTCTGCCACGTCGTGGGCCGTACGGCGTTGTTCCAGGCGGCCACACGTGGAGGTTCACCCTTCGAGCGGACGATCTTCGTTGACACGCTGTCGGGTAACCTGCAGGCAGCAGCCATGGCCGATATCACGGGCGACGGACGCGAAGAACTCCTGTGCATCACCGATAGTGGTCTCGTAGCACTTTCATTCAACGGCACACAGTTCGTACAGATCGGTCATGTGCCCAATACAACGCCCCCTGCACCAGGCAATGCCGACAATCGATACGACGAGATCACGGCGGCAGCAGGGGATTTTGACGGCGACGGACGAGTTGAAGTCGCGTTTGCCGATACCGACGGCGACCTGGTGATCGGCGAGTGGACGGGAACGGGCATGCGCGTTGAAGCAACCTTCGAGCACGACGGTCAGGGCGGCTCGGGATACGTGATGGCCCATGACGTTGACAATGACGGCAGGAAAGAGGTCTTTCTGGGCGTGCCTGATTCCGTGACGGCTAATGCCGAGAACGAGTACGGCAGACAGCTCTGGACCTATCGCATGTTCCGGGGACTGGGTAACGATGACATCCGCCTTGCTTGGGTTGAGCACTACGCCGGCCTTCGCTATGGCATGGGCTACCGCAATGGGCTCGATGGCGGACAGCTCGATGGAAGCGGTGGCAGCGAGATCGCCTTGTGTATGTATCCGAACATGTACGTGTACACGTGGGACAGCACAAAGCAGACGCTACGTCCGATCTGGTATGCCGGCGATGCCGCATCACCGCGCATGATCTTCGGTGATCATGATGGCAATGGAACACCCGATCTGCTCTATGGCCAGACGACCTTTCAACGTGGACGGATCGAGAATGGTATCATGACGCGTATGGCTGTTGTCCAGGCCGATGTGTTCGCGAGGACCGATCAGCCCCGCGTTCGCATAGTTGGCCGAACGAATGCGGAGGTCACGTGGAGACCAGTACCCCGCGCAGTGTCTTACACAGCGACCCTTGCTACGTTCGACACTGTAACAAGCCTGCAGACATTTGAAGGGGTCGCTGGAACATCTATACAGTTTGACACGCTACGGCCGGGGGTGCGCTATCGATTCTATGTCACACCAGTGATCCCCGGTGACACGATGACCTTCAGGAGCCAGGTGTTTTTCACCATGCCTGTTGTTTCGAAACCCGTGTCGATCGATCCCGACACGATCACGCGTGACCAGCTACGGCGAGGTGCGAGCTTCCGTGTGGTGTACAACGCCACGGTCGTGCCCGACGAAGCCGAGCGATCGCTCATCGAGATGGAAGTCGTACGCGAGGTTAGCGAGGAGAACGTACGTCCTACGCTGGTACAGGTGCTCGGACAGTCGAGCGTGAACGTCGTGTTTCCTCCGTTGGACGCTGAAGGCGTCGAGTTCCTGAGCGTTGGCCTGCCGGAGGTGCCGCTACGTGTAGACAGTGCTACGCCGCAGTGGGTGTTCCCCATCACCATCATCGACGAAGCTGTGCCGGAGATGTACTTACGGAACATCGTCGTGGAATCGCCGGAACGCATCAAGCTTACCTATTCCGAGCCCATCGATCCCGTAACGGCTGCCGATCTCGCCAACTATTCGCTGTCACCGTTCGGTACCATCAGGACCGTTGCCGCAGCCGGTGCCGATAACGTTCAGATCACCTTCGACGGAAACCGTACGATCGGTGCTCGCGGTATCACCTACTACATCACGGTTCGTGACGTCAAGGCCGCATCCGGCAGGGAGATCACGAAGGGGGCAGGGAATACGCTGGGCTTTGCCTTCACGGCAGAGGATCTGGCCGACGTCTACGTGTATCCGCATCCAGTGCGGCTTGCGACCGATGAGACGGTGACGTTTGCTAATCTTCCGGCCTCTGCATCTGTAGAGATCCTGGACCAGCGATTCTCCGTTGTACGGATGCTACGCGAGACCGACGCCAACGGCGGTGTGGCCTGGGACCTTCGTACTGATGCCGATCAGCAGGTGCCGCCGGGTATCTACTTCTATCGCGTCCAGGGCCAGGGCGATGACGTTCTGGGCAAACTGGTTATCAATCGCTGAACTCAGCCCTGCGCCTGCAGCATTCGGCGCAGGCCACCGACATTGCCGTTACTCAGGATGGCAACAACATCGCCGGGGCACGCCCACGACTCGAGCAGCCGCAGCACGTCAGAACCCCAAGACGGATCATCGGCGCGCGGTGACGGTACGGCATGAGCCGTGATGCCGCGTGAAGTAAGCTCGTGTACAAGCCGTACCGTATCAAGGCGGTCGTGCTCGGCATACCGTTCCGGACGATGCACGGGGCCGATTGCGACGCATGCAGCGCCATCAAAGCACGACGCCAGTTCATCCTGGAAGAAGGCACGCGTTGTAGTGTTCGACCGTGGTTCGAAGCAGGCCACGATGCGACGTCCCGGATAGCGCTGTTGTAGTGCACGCATCGTAGCGGCGATCGCAGTCGGATGATGCGCAAAGTCATCAACGACCGTGCAGCCGTTCCACACGGCGATCTCTTCAAGGCGGCGCTTGGGAAGTCTGTAGGTGTCAAGACCCTGCTGTTGCTCCTGTGGCGTTAACCCAAGCCTTGCCGTAGCAGCGATGGCCATTGTGCAGTTACGCACGCTGTGTTCGCCGGGCATGGTCGTTCGGAACGTGCCGTAGGCCTCGTCGTTATGCAGGAGTGTCCACGTGCTGTTTGTCTCGCCAAGATCGAGCTCTACGATGCGCCATTGCCCCTTCTCGCCGGTGGTAACGTGCTCTACGGGTGCATAGGAGCGGGCTGCTGCGGCAAGGGAGTTGGGGTCGTCGGCATTGACAAGGACAATGCCGGACGAGGGAACGATGCGCACGACCTGTTCGAATGATCGGATGATGGCGCTCAGGTCTTGAAAGATGTCGGCATGATCGAACTCGATGTTGTTGATCACGGCGATGGTTGGACGGTAGTGGACGAATTTGCTGCGTTTGTCGAAGAAGGCTGTATCGTACTCGTCGCCCTCACTCACGAAGACGCCTGACGCAGTGTTGTGCAGGTCTGAAGGAACGGGTCTGCAGCCGACGTCGAAGTTGCCTGGCACACCGCCGATCAGGAAGCCGGGATGACGTCCGCTGTGTTCCAGCAGCCACGTTGTGATCGATGATGTGGTGGTCTTACCGTGGGTGCCGGTGATGACGATCGACGTATTCCGATCGATGAACGTCGAGCCGACCAGGCCGGCCATGGACGTCATGGGTAGTCGATGGTCGAGCACATATTCGAGTTCCGGATTGCCGCGGCTGATGGCATTGCCGATGATCACCAGGTCGGGCTGGCTGGCCACAAGGCGTTCAGCGGAGTAGCCTTCGTACCATTGGATTCCTGCATTCGCAAGCACGTCGGACATGGGCGGATAGAGTGCTGTATCGCTCCCGGTAACGTGATGTCCGGCTGCTGCGCTGGCAACGGCAACAGAGCCCATGGCGGATCCGCCAATCCCTACAAAGTGGAGTCGCATTGCAAATGGTTAGGGAGTGAGAATGTGGTAATTTGTCTGGCCGGTGAAAATACTCAAACCCATTCCCACAGTCGTTGTGGCTACCGTATGATTCGATCGCTTCTACTTGCTGCACTCTCGTTGCTTGCCATCGTTCCTGTGCGCGCCGTCGATTACTGGGAGATCACCAGCGGGCCAACGGCTTCGACGCGTTGCATGGCAACGAATTCGAAGGGACATGTCTTTGCCGGCACCGAGAACAGCGCCGTGTACCGCACCACGAATCTGGGTGCGGACTGGGTTCGTTTGGACAACAACATCGACGACGGCGGTCCGAACTTCGTCACGGTCAACAGTATCATCTGCGGTGCCAACGACGAGCTCATTATTGCAGTGAACGGTCTTGGCATCTTCCGCTCGAGGGACAACGGCGATACGTGGCAGAAGCTCAACCTTGGTGTCACGATTCCATCGAACGCCCGTTTGACCGTCTCGTCAAAACTGACAGCTGACAAGTCGAAGACGATGCTGTTTGTTGGTCTCGACGCAGGCGCTTCGAATCTTGCCATGTTCCTTTCGGAGAATTCCGGCGACTCCTTTGTGTCGATCCCGAAGTCGAACCTTCCGGGTGCGGTTTCGTCTCTCTTCGAGACATTCCTGAGCCCGAACTCAGACAAGCTCTTCGTCTTGGTGAGCTACAACAAGGGATTGTACCGATCGGTCAATCGCGGAACATCGTGGACGCGCATCGACTCCGATCCGCAGTCGGGCGAGTCCGATGACAACTTCAAGACCATGACGTACGACAAGCTCGGTCATCTATACGTCGGTCGTAATGCCCTTGCCTCGTCGACGCGTTCGAAAAATGCGATCGTCATGAAGTCGACCAACGACGGCGAGTCATGGTTCTACCTTGATAAGGGCTGGAATAACAACGACATCACGAACAACAAGATCAGTGGCATTGCTATTGCCGAAAACGGCGAGCTCTATGCCACAACGGAAAAGTCCGGAACGTTCTACAGCTCGGATTTCGGCGCAAACTGGATTCCCCGTAATGAGGGTATGAGCGGTGACGGCAGTGCTAATGCTGTCACGATCACCAATCGTCGCCATGCGTTCATTGCTCCGATCGGACCGTTTATCTTCCGTCATTTGGATCCGTCCACGAGCGTGCTTGAGGAACGCTCTCCGATGTTCAGCATTGGTGTTCCTACGCCCAACCCTGTGAGCGATGTCGTCCGAGTTTCCGTTACGGCACAAACAGCTGCTGCGTTGACGGCGCAGATCGTCGATGCAGCCGGTCAGGTCGTTGTGCCAACGCAAACGATCGCTGTAGATCGTGGACTGCATACGCTGCAGTTCCGTACCGAGGCACTAGCACCGGGCGTCTATCATGCGCGCATTTTCATGCAAGGTGGGGTCAGTACCACAGCATTTGTGGTCGCCCGTTAACACCGTCTTCCGCCCGCCGTCCCAGTCGCGGGTTACTGTCGTGCGTCTGTAATCTTTGTGATGAACCAAGCGTCTTGAACGAGCTTGGTGGAAAATCGCACGTTCCGGATCCGGTCGAACACTGCTTCGACGTCATGTGTTGCTGCATCGACAGTGTCGATGGTATAGCTCGTGATAGGCTTGGTTGCGAGCAGACGCTGCCAACGCGCCATCTCGTCACGCATGTCATACTTTTCGATGGCCAGCAGCTTTCGTCCGCTGCCGTGTATCACCAGTTCTGTGGCCGCAGCGGTATTACTGCTATCGAGTTCGGCTTTGAAGAGGTGGACGACTCCGGCGGAGGTACGTTGGCTGATCTCGACAACGGGCTGACGCGTTGCGCCGCCGATAACGAAGAGCTCGCATGCCGTAAGCATCATCATGCTTAGGCCACCCCAGAGAATCGTACGTGCTGCGTTGGTGCTCATCGTGCGTTTGCGATCCATGCGAATGTATGGTGGAGAGCGCTTACGAAGGGCTCGGTAACGTGCGTTATTGGATGCGTCATGCCAAACGTATGTGTTGTTCTCGAAATGACGACGAGTGGTCCGCAGGATGACGCAGAAGCTCGTAGGGCATTATGTTCGCTGAGGGGCACCGTCAGGTCCTGTTCGGCGTGTACGTACGTCATGTGGTCTGCTACGCTCGAAGCTGCACGAGCCAGATCGAGCCGATCCAGATTCTGCTCGATATCGTACATGTAGTCAACGTTCATCCGAAGTCGCTGGCCGGTACGCTGGTTGTCGAACTCGGTGAAGCCAGCTTCGATGAACAGAGGGCGCTGTCTAGGCGTCCATCGTACCCACGTGCCGATGCTGTTGAGCGCGACGCCACGTCCCAGCACCAGGCCGGGGGGGTGATGCTCGGCCAGTTCTCGCATGACGACGTGGATGACGCCACCTCCGCGGCTATGGCCGACAAAATGCACGACGCCGTTCCAACGCGAGCCAAGATGATTGCCTAGCTGCTGTAGCGTATCATGGACATCGTCAACCTCTCTGGTGACGGTATTCCGTGCAAATGCATCCACATCCTGCACGCGGTCGTTCGTGCCCTGCATACCGTTGAGCGTGAGGTCTATACGCACGCCAATGATCGATCGGGAAGCCGCCTCTTGAGCCATGAGCGGAAGGAAGGACCAATTCCGGAACCCCTTAAAGCCATGGACCAGCAGGACGGCCGCCACCGGTTCTTGTGTCTCCGGCATCGTGATCGTAGCATGGATGGCATCGCCATGGCGGTTCAGCATGGTCACATCAGTTTCAGGGCGGATCATGCTTCACTGCCCTCGTCCAGCAGGTCAGGCCGGCGCTGCCTGGTCTTCTGCAGTGCCTGCTCGTGGCGCCACTTCTTGATCCGTGCATGGTCTCCGGAGCGCAAGACATCGGGCACGAGCATCCCTCGGAAGTCGGCCGGTTTTGTGTAGTGAGGCGCGTCAAGCAGTCCCGTCATAAACGAGTCTTCCAGGAGCGATTCCGCATCGCTGATCACGCCGGGAATCAGGCGGGTAACGGCATCGACAACGATGGCAGCAGGCAGTTCGCCGCCGCTCAGCACGTAGTCGCCGATCGAGATCTCACGGGTCACCAGGACGTCGCGAATGCGTTGGTCAATGCCCTTGTAATGCCCGGCAAGAAGGATGATGTTGGACTTCAGGCTAAGTGCATTGGCCGACGTTTGGTCGAGCACGGCTCCGTCCGGACACAGGTAGATCACCTCGTCGTACGCTCGTTCTGCCATGAGTTGTTCGATGCAGGCGAACACCGGCTCGCACTGGATGATCATGCCGGCCCCACCGCCGTAGGGTGTATCGTCGATGTGTCGGAACCGGTCTGTCGCATAGTCGTGCAGGTTGTGCACAACGATCTCGACAAGGCCTTTCTCGCGTGCACGGCCTACGATACTATGTTCCAGGAAGGACGTCATCAACTGTGGTACGGCCGAGACGATATCGTAGCGGATACGCACGTCACTCATCGTCGGCCTCTGTTGATGCCGAAGAAAGACCTTCGAGTCCTTCCAGCAGTCGAACCGTGATCGTACGTTCGGCCAGATCGACCCCCCGAATCACATCGTCGATCACGGGAAGGGGGATCGTGTTGCCATCGGGACGTTGCAGCACCCAGACGTCATTTGCCGGAAGAAGCCAAACCTCGGCGATCGTGCCCAGCACTGTCCCGTCCTCGGCCGTTACCGTTGCCCCTTCAATATCTCCGATACGATAGCGTTCGGTAGCGGAGGGGGCAAGGTCGGACGCTGAGACATAGACGGCCTGGTCGACCAGCGATGATGCGGCCTCTGGAGATGCGACACCGGCAAAACGCAGTGTGGTGCGTTGCGGCGTGGCATGGAATGCCGAGACCCTGAAGGGCTTCGCAAAGTCGCGTGCGTAGCCAACATACACCGTCGAGGTTGCGTCCAACCGTGCGGGTAGACCAACGGTGTCGACAAGCACAACGGTACCGTCAACGCCATGCGATCGACCGATGACGCCAAGGTATTCCGTTTCAGGAGGCTGGCTCACCCCAGGTACGAGCGCAGTGCCTTTGAGCGCGACGCGTGACGAAGGCGGCGAATGGCCTTCTCCTTGATCTGGCGGACACGCTCGCGTGTGAGGTTGAACTTCTCGCCGATTTCTTCGAGGGTGAGACACTGTGCGTCGTCAAGACCAAAATAGAGTCTGATGACTTCGGCCTCGCGTTCGGACAGGGTCTTGAGTACTTGCTGCACCTCCACGCGCAGGGACTCGCGCATGAGCTCGGAGTCCGGCGGCGGTTGCTGGTCGTTCGGAAGGATGTCGAGCAGACGATTGTCTTCACCTTGGACGAAGGGGGCATCGACGGACAGGTGACGACCGGAGATCTTGATGGTCTCACTGATCTCGGCGATCGACATGTCGAGCTGTTCTGCAAGCTCGGCCGCCGTTGGTTCGCGCTCGTACTGCTGCTCGAGCTCACTGAACTTCTTGCCGATCTTATTCAATGCGCCAACGCGGTTCAGCGGAAGACGTACGAT
>JAULYI010000103.1:0-2240 GCA_032117915.1 Kapaibacterium sp. (SeqCode)
CCCCCCCCTACCCCACACATCGCCATTCCGCGTATTTTCGGCAATGCGCTTCATACTTGCACCGTGGATCATGATGCTCATTGCCGCAACGTGTGGCATTGCTCAGTCTGACCTTGCCCCCTTGAAGGTCACCACGAATACGACACCCGTTCCTGGATACCTGCTGCTGGCACCGAATTGCCGTATCACGCCACGACCGTTCGGCTCGTATCTGGGTGCCTATGGCGTGAATGGGAATGTGCTGCGGACCGGGAAGACAACGAACTATCCGTTTGAGTTCAAGGTGTTTCCGGATGGACGTCTGGGATACTCGGAGCTGGTGGTGTTTGCCGGCGCCTCCGTGCCGGCCGGCGTCTTTATTGTTGATACGCTCTTTCGTGACGTGGATACACTGGTACAACAGCGTGAAGGGTATCTGACCACACAACATGATGTGCAGATGCTGCCGAACGGACACCGCCTGCTGCTGGGCGCCGAAGATGTGACCGTTGATATGAGCAAGGTCGTGCCCGGCGGACATCCCGCCGCTAACGTCGTTCAGGCGATCATCCAGGAACTCGATACCGAAGGCAATGTGGTAGTTCAGTGGCGCGCACTCGACCATCTGCCCGTTACCGATTCGTATGAGGATCTGACCGCAGCAGCCATCAGGTACTGTCACAACAATTCGCTGTGGATCGATGATGACGGTAACTGGATCGTCTCAATGCGCCACATGTCACAGGTTGTAAAAGTCAACAGGCTTACCGGTGAGGTGATGTGGATCCTTGGCGGTAAGAGCAACCAGTTTACGATCGTCGGCGATCACGAAATGAACGCCCCCACGTACTTCAGCTTCCAGCACGATGCCCGACGTCTGCCCAACGGCAACATCTCGCTCTTCGATAACGGCACACAACACACGCCGCAGTACTCTCGGGGCGTGGAGTATGCCCTGGATGAGGCAACCAAGACCTGCCGCATGGTCTGGGAGTATCGACCTAATCCGGATATCTACGTCAGTATTCAAGGTGGCTTGCAGCCCCTTGACAGTGGCCACAGGCTTCTGGGATGGGGCAGTGCTGCCGCAAATGGAGCGCCGGGAGTGACCGAGGTTGACTCGATGGGCAACGTGGTGTTCGAGGCGTTCTACCCAAAACAGATGTACGTCTACCGCGCTACCAAGGTGCCCATGTGGCCCACCGGCAGACCCTCCGCCGTGGCCGAAGCACGCGATGTACTGGTCGGTGACACGTACAGGTACTACAAGGGTACGCAGCACGTCGGGCTGCGCGTGACGTTTACCAAACTGTCGTCGTTCTTCTCCAATACGACCACGGCGAAACGCTTTGCGTGGTCGCCGAAGGACCCACGCTGGTCGGATGAAGCGCCCAACCTGAGGCAAGCACGCGTGGAGTTCACAGCCGAGGGCCTTCGCGATCACCGCATGACGATGCGGTTCAACGTCGATACGCTCGCTCTGGGTCGTGATGCAGAACGCTGCGCAGTGTACTACCGTCCACAGATCGACACCGGTCGCTTTACCATGCTGTCCACACGCTACGATGCCGCGACGCGCGAACTGGTCGTGGAGCAGGCGCAGGCAGGCGAGTTTGCCTTTGGTGTTCCTGCGTCGGACCCCGGACGTCCGCAGACGCCACGGCTTCGGTCACCCATCGCCGACCGTACCGTGCTGGCCGACTCCGCTTCCGTACTGCGTGTAAGCGTGCCCGGACGCAGTGACGCCCTGCACGTTCAGGTATCTACGACCAAAGCATTCACAGCGCTGGTCGTCGACAGCGTCAACAGCGACGATCGTGTGCGCTTCCCTGCCGGAGCAGCACCGGGTCGCTACTACTGGCGTGCCCGCGCCATCACGGGCAGATCCGGAAGCGATACGACGTGGAGTGACTGGTCGGCCATTGACAGCTTCGTCGTGGCGGGTCCAACGATGTCCTTCGTCCAGCCCAACACCAGCGTCCGCTGGATGCTCGACAGTGCCTATGCCATCACATGGCATACGAATCTGCTCGGCTCGGTACGCATCGAGCTCATGCTCGGCAGCAGCGTTGTAGCGACGATCAAAGACTCCGTCCCTGCCGCAGCGCAAGGCTTCCTGTGGAAGATCCCCGCCTCTACGCCCATAGGCAAAGACTATCGCATCCGCATCACGCCGCGCGAAGCGCAGTATACCGATGCAGCAGTGACGTCACCGCAGTCTGTCGAGATCATCGACTTCACGACCGGCGTTGCGCGTGACG
>JAULYI010000104.1:0-9153 GCA_032117915.1 Kapaibacterium sp. (SeqCode)
CTGGCGATCGCCCAGGCGATCTCGCTGGCGGAACGCGACCACCGGGAGCGCATCGCCTTTGCGGCCGACGCAACGCGTGCCCCGGTCTTCGGCATCACCGGCACCGGCGGTGCCGGTAAATCATCGTTGACCGACGAGATCGTGCGTCGGTTTGTCGAGGACTTCCAAGACAAGCGGATCGCCGTCGTGTCCGTGGACCCCTCGAAGCGCAAGACCGGAGGCGCGCTCCTCGGAGACCGCATTCGCATGAATGCCGTGAGCCATCCGCGTGTGTACATGCGTTCGCTGGCAACTCGTCAAGCCAACGTCGCCATCAACAAGAACGTAGCGGATGCCATCAGCATCCTGTCCTATGCCGGGTTCGACTGCATCATCGTGGAGACGGCAGGCATTGGCCAAAGCGATTCACAGATCACCGATGTTGCCGACGTGTCGATGTACGTGATGACTCCTGAATACGGTGCAGCCAGCCAGCTCGAGAAGATCGATATGATCGACTACGCCGATCTGATCGCCCTGAACAAGTTTGACAAGCGTGGTGCCTTGGACGCGCTGCGGGATGTCAAGAAGCAGTATCAGCGTAGCCGCCAGCTCTTTGACCAGCGTCCAGACGATATGCCCGTCTATGGTACGATTGCCAGCCAGTTCAATGACCCCGGTACGAACACCCTCTACCGGGCCATCGTTGACGCCCTGGTTAGCCGCTGCGGCCTTGATTGGCTGTCGGGGTTGCACGTCAGCGACGAAATGAGCGAGAAGATCTACATCATTCCGCCAGACCGTACGCGATATCTCGCAGAGATCGTTGAAGAAAACGAGCGGTATGATGCGTTTGTCGAACGTCAGTCCGAACTCGCTCGCCGCCTATGGCGTTTACGCGGTGCCATCGACGAACTACATCGAGACACACCACCACGTTCATAAGGTATTTCCAATGCCAACGACCAACCGTCCTATCCGCACCCTCCTCATTTGTCTCAACCTCATTCTAGGGGCAGTGCTCTTCACATCCTGTGAGGATGCCGGTGAGCAGCCGATCCCCGAGACGGCGAAGCTACGCCTGTTACACATGGCCTATGATGCGCCCAATGTGGATCTGCGCGCCGATGGCACCGTCCTGTCTTCCGGTGTCTCCGCCTTGCGCAGCAGTGGCTACCAGACGCTGTCTGCCGGTACGCGCAGGGTCGCAATTACGAATGTCGGAGCCTCGGCAGAGCTCCTTACATCAACCGAAACCCTGAAAGCCGGAACATCCTATTCCGTTGTGGTGCTTCCTCCTGCCGCCGCCGTCAGCGGCATCCTGCTGGAAGAGCCGCGGCTGATCCCCACCGGGTCGAGCGTGGTGCGCCTGATCAATGCCACCACCGATGCCGGAGCGGTTGATCTGCGCGTGGCTGGAAGCAACAGCGCTCTGGTTGGTCCTGTGGGCCAGGCTGCAGCCTCGGATGCGAAAGAGACCACAGCCGGCAGCTACATCCTGTCGCTCTACCGTGGCGGCTCGCTTCTCGCAGAGTATTCGGCGTTTTCGCTTGCACCCCAGAGTTCCTATACGGTCGTTGTCCATGGCACGATCAGTGCCACGGACGATGTGCCTTTGGGTGTGCGGGTGTTTGTTGACGGTGGAGACGGAACGGCATACACCGATCTGACACCGACCTCCCTGGATGCCAATGTGATCATGGTCAACGCCTTGGTAGGCGCACAGGCCGTCAATGCCGTCGTTGACGGCCAGACTGTTGCAACGGGCATACCGTACGGACAGCACACACCCTATACATCGATCCAACCGGGCCGCCGCCTGTTCTCCTTCGTGAGTGGCGGTACACCCGTTATCAGCGGCGACCTGACCTTCGCAAGCCGTGCCTCCTACACCATCTTCGGAAGCGGTACGATTGTTCCGCCGGACGTAGCACCCATCGTCCTTGAAGATGTAACGGTGCCGAATGCCGCACAGGCACTGGTTCGCTTTGTGAATGTTTCTCCGGATGCCGGCTCTGTTGACGTCTTAACGCCGGTTGGCGCTACCGACTACCAGATCCCAGCAATGCAGGGTATCGACTTCCGAGAAGTTTCCACATCTGTGACAACAGGCTCGAACTTTCTGCAGCTTCCGGCATCGCCCGCAGGAGCGCCATACCTTCTGAAGTTCCGCAAGACCGGAACCACGACGATCATGACGACCCTTGAGAATGTTGCGCTAGAGGCAGGAAAGATCTACACGCTCTGGTTGGGTGGACGAGCCTCGAATTCGACGCTTTCCGGCTACCTGATCAAGCATAACTGATCGCCCGGCCGACCGTAGCGACTGCCGTACGGCAGTGCTGCGCCGCCAACGCCCCAACGTAGTTTTGCATCGAATCACCAATACGATGGTTGCCGCATGACAACAGATGTTCAACAGACGACCGGAAACGCGCTGACGCAGGACCTCGAGACGAGGGCTGCCGAGCTTGAGTCGCAGTTGCACCACGAGGTCAGAACACTGTTGGCCGAATGGGAGGAACGCAAGCGCGTCTTCCAAGACGAATACTTCACGTACGCCGTTCGGGGCAAAGAGATCAAGGTCCGCAACCACACCGAGTCACTCTCCCACACGAAAATTCCGAAGATCGCCGTACCCTCATTCCAAGACTGGGGCGAGATCGTGCATTGGAGCATGCAGGAGAATTTCCCCGGCAGCTTCCCGTACACGGCCGGCGTCTATCCTTTCAAGCGGACGAATGAGGATCCAACCCGGATGTTTGCCGGCGAGGGAGGCCCGGAGCGCACCAACAAGCGCTTCCACTACCTGTCACTCGGTATGCCTGCAGCGCGGTTGTCGACAGCATTCGACTCCGTGACGCTCTATGGTGAGGATCCTGCGGAGCGACCCGACATCTACGGGAAGATCGGCAACTCGGGTGTGAGCATAGCTACCCTTGATGATGCCAAGAAGCTGTACTCGGGATTCGACTTGTGCGACCCCTCCACATCCGTGTCGATGACCATCAACGGTCCTGCGCCGATGATCCTGGCGTTCTTCATGAATGCCGCCATCGACCAGCAATGCGAGAAGTACATCGCCGAGCATGGCCTGCACGATGACGTGCAGCGTCGGATCGACGAGATCTATGCAGCCAAGGCTATGCCCCGCCCGATCTACCGCCATGCCGACGGATCGACGGCATTGCCCGAGGGACACAATGGACTTGGATTGACGCTTCTGGGTGTGACAGGAGACCAGGTGCTTCCGGCAGACGTGTATGAGGCCTGCAAGGCTCGCGCCTTGCAGCACGTGCGCGGAACGGTCCAGGCAGATATCCTGAAAGAAGACCAGGCGCAGAACACCTGCATCTTCTCGACCGAATTTGCCCTGCGAATGATGGGTGATGTGCAGCAGTACTTCATTGACGAGCGCGTCAGGAATTTCTACTCCGTGTCCATCTCCGGCTATCACATTGCCGAAGCCGGGGCGAATCCCATCACGCAGCTTGCGCTGACGTTGGCCAATGGCTTTACCTACGTCGAGTACTACCTCTCGAGGGGCATGAACATCGATGACTTTGCCCCCAACCTCTCTTTCTTCTTCTCGAATGGTGTCGATCCAGAGTACAGTGTGATCGGACGTGTGGCCCGCCGGATCTGGGCAAAGGCCATCAAGAACAAGTATGGTGGCAACGAACGGTCGCAGATGCTGAAGTATCACATTCAGACATCCGGACGGTCGCTCCACGCGCAGGAGATCGACTTTAACGACATCCGGACGACGCTCCAGGCACTCTATGCCATCTACGACAACTGCAATTCGCTGCACACCAATGCCTATGACGAGGCGATCACGACGCCTACCGAAGAGAGCGTTCGTCGTGCCGTTGCCATTCAGCTGATCATCAACCGTGAGCTTGGACTGGCCAAGAACGAGAATCCGATGCAGGGATCGTTCATCACCGAAGAGATGACCGATCTGGTCGAGCAAGCCGTCTATGCCGAGTTCCGTCGTATCAGCGATCGCGGTGGCGTGCTGGGAGCCATGGAGAACATGTATCAGCGCAACAAGATCCAGGAAGAGTCACTCTACTACGAAACTCTCAAGCATACAGGCGAGTATCCGATCGTGGGCGTGAATACCTTTTTGAGTTCCAAAGGGTCACCAACGATCATTCCCGACGAAGTGATCCGATCCACGACAGAAGAGAAACACCAGCAGATCGCAAACGTTCGCTCCTTTCAGCAACGCCAGGCCGACCGTGCTGCAGATGCACTTCACCAGCTCAAGCAAGATGCCGTTCACAATCGCAACCTTTTTCACGCGCTGATGGAGGCCGCCAAGGCGTGTTCTCTTGGCCAACTCACACATGCGCTCTATCAGGTTGGTGGACAGTATCGCCGAAACATGTAATCACGCTACAGGGTACGTCCCATGAAGCTTCCCAAAGAATGCTCTGTCTTCCTCCCGATCAAACGGGGCATGCAGGGACGTTCTGTTCGTCTGATCCAGGAGTGGCTCTGCCTTCACGATCATGGGACCATGATCGATGGTGAGTATGGCCCGGCAACCGAAGCGGCTGTGCGCAGATTTCAGACGTTTTCGCAGATCCATCCGACCGGCCTTGTGGACGAGGCTACCATGAAGGCGCTTCTGCTGCCGATGATGTCTGCAACGAAGCCACTGGCAACCACGGCAGAGACATTATCGCAGCGCGTGCTTGCGGCCGCTCGACAACATCACAAACAACGTCCGCGAGCGCTGCGTGGTGTTCAGGACGGACCATGGATCCGTCTCTATACCGGTGGCTCCGAAGGTCCGGATATCCCATGGAATGCTTTGTTCGTTTCATACCTTCTTGACCATGCAACCGAGGGTCTGCCGGACGATGTCCGACCGTTCGACACCTTCGATACTGTTACAGCGTTGGCTACAGCTGCCATACGGCGTGGCGTCTTTGTTCCTGGTACGGTGGCCTTGGAGGACAAGACGATCATGGCCGACCTGCGCCCCGGCAACATCGTTGTTCGACGACATCCGGAGCGCGATGATGAATGGACCCACTGTGGCATCGTGGCGGCCTTTCTTCCTGCCTATATCGAGACGATCGAGGTTGCCGTCGATGAAGCCGGTCGATCATCCGGTGTCGAGGTCACCCGTCGTTTCCGAGGCTATGCCCACTTAGACTTCGTGAAGGTGTGAGCGTAACCATCGACGACATCGCAGCGGCCGCAGAACGCATCAGGCCATACGTCCACCGCACGCCGGTGATAACGTCTGCCTACTTCAACCGTCGGTTTCACGCAGAGCTGTTCTTCAAGTGCGAACATCTTCAGCGCGTAGGCGCGTTTAAGGCCCGAGGTGCCTGTAACGCCGTCATGCAGCTCGACGACGCACTGGCCGCTCGAGGCGTCATCACCCACAGCAGTGGCAACCACGCCCAAGCGCTGGCATACGCAGCCGCCATCAGGTCTATCCCCTGCACCATCGTCATGCCGCGCACCGCCCCCATCGCCAAAAAGAAGGCTGTGGAAGGGTATGGGGCGATGATCGTCGAATGCGAGCCAACGCTGGCCGATCGTGAGCGGACGATGCAAGATGTTGCGAGCCGCACAGGTGCTCACGTTGTGCCACCCTACAACGACGCGCGCGTGATCGCCGGCCAGGGTACGGCGGCGTTGGAGTTACTGCAGGATGTGCCAGACCTCGATATGATCATGGCGCCCGTTGGTGGCGGTGGCTTGATGAGCGGTACTGCTGTGGCGGCACGGGCTATGGCGCCCGACATTGCCATTGTTGGAGCCGAGCCGGCCGAGGCCGACGATGCCAAGCGCTCGCTGGAGAGCGGAGAGCTGCAGGGACCTCCGACCACGTCGACCATCGCAGACGGGCTTCGGACGTCGCTGGGCGACATCACGTTTGACATCCTTCGAAAGACCGACGTCCGGATCATAACAGCAACAGAGGACAGTATCCGCGAAGGACTCTACCTTGTCATGGAGCGGATGAAGCAGGTTGTTGAACCGTCGGCTACCGTTACCCTCGGTGCCCTCATGGAACAACCCGAGCTGGTGCGTGGTCGGCGTGTGGGGATCATTCTTTGCGGTGGAAACATCGATATTCGTCCGGATGCCGGACGCTCGTGGTAGGTCGGAACGGGGTCCGTCGATACGAAACAACGGAGGTGGACGATGGTGAAGCGTATACTGCTTTGTATGGTCCTTTGCGCGGCGTCGATGCACAGCGTGGCACAGGATGAGATCCAGCGAAAAGACCTGCGCATCGCTGACGATGTAGTACAGACCATTCGCGAGGGCATCTGGACATCACCCCACCCCGCTATTGGCTACAGTCCAATCGAAATGGAACAGTATGGACCTGATCCCTACATCATGCGATCGGTACGGCTGCTGTTCAACGATGCGTTGACGATTCCGCGCTATGCCGGGACTACGTCGACCAACCTTCTGAATGCATCGGAGATAGCCGGCCTGTTTCGCGTAGGCTATGGCATGACGGACGTGTCGGCCGGACGTATGCTGCCGCTTCCTGATAGTGCTGCGATCATCGTTGCCGATGACCCGGATCGTGCCCGACCGCTGCCCGAACATGTGCGAAGACTTGTGGCACGACTTACCGCCGCGGTGGATGATGCCGAGCCATACTACCGGAAGGCCATTGCCGGTACTCCCATTACGTCAAGACTTGCCTCTGTGGCAGCGAAGGATCAGCCTGATTCTGCCCTAGCATTGGCAAGGCGTCTGTGGCAGGATGATCGGTTGGATCAGATGGCCACACCAGACCACGAAGCCGTGACCCTGCTCCGCACGGTTGACCGCCGTTCCATGGCTTTTGCTTCTGTCATCTTCGCAGCCCACCTCGACCGCGCCGTCCGCGAGTTTCGGTCTGCCGACTCTGCTACCCCGTGCATGGTGCGCGGTCGCTGGACCTTCAAGCATCGCTTTGGTTCCATCCTTGTTACCGGTGTTGGAGCGGACACCATCAGCGACGCTGATGACGTGTTCATGAGCATCGATCTTGGTGGTGACGACCTCTATCTGGGTCGGATCGGTGTCGCAGCAGGACCGCGGCGGCCCTTTGCATGCGTGCTTGATGTTGCCGGTAACGACACGTATGCGACGCCGGACGATTCACTGACGATCGGTGCTGCGGTATTCGGCGTTGCCGTCCTGCTCGACATGGCAGGGAACGACCGGTATCATGGCGGCAGAAGTTCCATGGGAGCCGCCTGGTTCGGGTCGGCCGCGCTCATCGATATGTCCGGCAATGATGACTACACCTTGCGGCACACCTACGGTCAAGGCGCAGGAACAGCCGGCGTTGGGATTCTTGATGACCGTTCCGGCAACGACATCTATATCTGTGCGGCCGAAGGTCAGGCATTTGCGCAGACCTACGGAGCCGGCCTGCTGATAGACCGTGCCGGAGACGACCGTTATACGGCCAGACTGGATGGGGCACCATCCGAGCTCTACCTCGGACAAAGTGTGTCACGGGCTCAGGGTGCGTCGTTCGGTCGCCGGGCCGATCTGGGTGACGGTCACAGTCTTAGCGGTGGTATGGCCATGCTTGTTGATGCAGCCGGAGACGACCTGTATACTGCCGCTGCCTGGAGTCAGGGCTGTGGCTATTGGTGGGGTGCCGGATTTCTCGAGGACCATGCCGGTAACGACACCTACATCAACGGCAAGTATTCCCTGGGTGCGGGCGCTCACTTTGCCATCGGCAGCATTGTCGACCTACGAGGCGACGATGCCTACAACATCGACAACGCCGATGCGGTTAACCAGTACCACGGTCACGGTCGTGATGGTTCCATCGGTATTGCGATCGACGGGGCCGGCAACGACCGGTATCATTTGCGGTCACATTGTGGCGGATCAGGCGACCTGGGTTCGATAGGTGTCTTCTGGGACCGTCTGGGCGACGACGAGTATGAACTCCTGTATGAGCCCACCGATCAGGCCGGCTGGGCCGATACACCGCCGCTTGGTACTGCCACCAAATACGAACCATTCAACACGTACCGAGACGATCTGCTTACCGTGGGGGTCTTTCTTGACGGCGCCGGCCTTGACGCCTATACCTGGTTGGTCGACGGTAAAGAACACACCGCGGGTCGAACCGGCAACAGTAGAACATCGCCCCTTATCAGAAACCCCCGATCCCGGGGACTCTTCATCGACCGATGATGTTTTCGTAAGCCTGTCAAGCGGCTCGCTTTTCGTAGTTTAGCGGACTTATCCACAACACTACCGAGCGACGTTACGACGACCATGAGCGGGTACGAGGCGATCATCGGCTTGGAGATCCATGCCCAACTAAAAACAGCGTCGAAGGCATTCTGTTCCTGTCCGACGACCTTTGGCGCATCGCCGAACGTAAACGTGTGTCCGATATGCCTTGGACACCCGGGTACGTTGCCTGTGCTCAATCGTAACCTCGTTGCCTATGCCGTCACCCTCGGCTTGGCCACCAACTGCCAGATACGCCCGACGAGCACCTTTTCGCGGAAGAACTACTTCTACCCCGACCTGCCCAAGGGTTATCAGATCTCGCAGTTTGAAGACCCCATCTGCTATGGTGGCTCGGTCGAGATCGAGACGGACGACGGTGTAAAGCGCATTGGCATCACGCGGATCCACATGGAAGAGGATTCCGGCAAGAGTATCCATGACCTTGACATCGACACGCTTGTCGACCTCAATCGAGCCGGAGTACCCCTGCTGGAGATGGTCACCGAGCCCGATATCCGAACGGCTCGAGAAGCCTATCTCTACCTGCAGCAGGTGCGGCAGACCCTCCTTTATCTGGATATCTGCGACGGTAACCTCGAAGAAGGGTCATTACGTTGCGACGCAAACGTCTCTGTACGCAAGATTGGCGAGACCCGGTTTGGAACGAAGACCGAGGTGAAGAACCTCAACTCCTTCCGCAACGTCGAAAAGGCCATCGAGTACGAGATCGTCCGCCAGATCGAGGTTATCGAGTCGGGGGGCAAGGTGATGCAGCAGACCATGCAGTGGGATGCTGCTAACCAGCAGACCAAGGTGATGCGTACGAAGGAGCAGGCGCACGACTACCGCTACTTCCCGGAGCCGGACCTGGGGCCGGTCGTAGTGGACGATGTCTGGAAAGAGCAGCTCCGTGCCGCCCTTCCCGAGCTT
>JAULYI010000105.1:0-2026 GCA_032117915.1 Kapaibacterium sp. (SeqCode)
ACGCAGCGGCTATGCGTACGTGCGCGACGGTAGCGTGTACTTTGACGTGGCGGCCTACCGCAAGGACCATCCCTACGGTCGGCTCTTCCACATCGACGTCGAGAACTTCCGCGAAGGCGTACGTATCGACGCCGACGAGTACGAACGCGAGTCGGTGAGCGACTTCGTGCTGTGGAAGGCACGCAAGGATGCCGAACCGTATTGGGAGTTTACTATTGACGGTGTGGACCTACCCGGACGTCCGGGCTGGCATATCGAATGCTCGGCCATGTCGCACGAGCTGCTCGGATTGCCCTTCGACATTCACACCGGAGGTGTCGACCTGCGCTTCCCGCACCACGAAGACGAGTTGGCTCAGTGTACGGCTGGCTATCACGTGCCGGAGCAGGCGGCCTTCTGGGTACACAATGAATTCCTCGAGGTCGAAGGCAAGAAAATGTCGAAGTCGCTCGGCAACTTCTACACGCTGCGCGACCTGATTGCTATGGGCTTCGACCCCATTGATGTTCGCTACACGCTCATGGCCGCTCACTATCGGTCGGTTCTGAACTTTACATTCGATAGTCTGCGAGCTGCATCGACATCCCGAAAACGCATTCAACAGTTCATCTGGGATCTGATTGATGCTGCTGGTGGAAGCGATGTTGCATCGTCGGGTCCAATGCCCGATGAGGTTGCTGATGCCTTTGCCAACGACCTGAACGTTCCACAGGCAATAGCACGCATGTATGAGTATTGCGCTCGACATTCGGGGGCAAAAGCTGATACGAATGTAGCCCGCGAGGTGCTCGGTGCACTGTATGCAATCAACGACGTCCTGGCAGTGTGGACGTTCACACCACGTCCAACCTTGATCATCCCCGACGACGTGCGCGCCATTGCCGACGAGCGATGGGCGGCGCGGGCTGCCAAGAACTGGGCCGAGAGTGACCGCCTGCGTGAGGTGCTGGCTGGCATGGGCTGGACAGTGAAAGACAGTAAAACGGGCTACGACCTCGAGCCGTCGGCATGATCCGTGGCGTTACCATCATAGGCACGGGACGGGTTGGAGGTGCCATTGCCAAGCGTCTGCACGACCGTGGCGTGATGGTGCATGCCATAGCGCATCGCGACTTTGCCACGTGGTTGGGAACGCATGCGTCTGTTGGTCAGGCTCTCATCCTTGCCGTCAGCGACGCCGCCATGTCCGACGTTGTCCGCGCCATCGCCGCGTCCACCCGCTCGCTCATCGACGTCGTGGCCTTGCATGTCAATGGATCGCTTCGCCCCTATGTGTTGCAGCCGTTAACGGCAATCGGTGCTACGATCGCCAGTGCGCATCCCTTCCAGACCTTTGCAACGGACGACCCCACGGCGCTGGATGGGATTGGATGGGGCGTTGAATGCACCGATGACGACTGGCCACTGATCGACCGGCTGGTGCAAGCCACGGGCGGTCTGCCGGTGCGGCTAACGGACATGACAGACGATCGTAAACGGATGTATCATGCGGCTGCTGTTGCAGCATCGAACTTCACCTACGCTGCATATCAGCTTGGGCGTGACCTTGCCGATGTCGTAGGCATACCGGCTGATGTGATGTTGCCGCCCATCATGCAGCGCACATGCAGCAATGCTATCGCCGCATTACAGACCGACGCACCCTTCGGTATGACCGGTCCTATCGTACGTGGCGACGTCGAGGGTGTCCAACGGCAACTTGATGCACTCCCCGCCGAGCAACGACTGATCTTTGCCCAGCTGGGGCTGGCCCTAGTCGAAGTCGTGACGAACCGTCATTGCGCCACCACGATCGACGCCATGCGTGATGTCTTACGCAAGCGCTGAGCGCATTGCCTTGATATTCGCCGCGATGTCTCCGTGGACGATGCCGCTGCCGCTAACAAACATTCGCCTACCCCCGGGCTACCGCCACCATTCCGTACCCCGGGCTGCCGCTACCATTCCGTACCCCGGGCTGGCGCCCGGGGCTAGCATCGTTACGCCCCTATGGGGCTCTCGCCATTACCGCGGCTTACGTCATTAC
>JAULYI010000105.1:2036-6342 GCA_032117915.1 Kapaibacterium sp. (SeqCode)
AGCGCTGAGCGCATTGCCTTGATATTCGCCGCGATGTCTCCGTGGACGATGCCGCTGCCGCTAACAAGGATGCTGGCGCCGGCGTTGACGGCGTCGCGGGCGTTGTCGATCTTGATGCCGCCGTCGACTTCGATCTCGACATGCGAGAGACCGTTGATGTCCAGCCAGGTGCGAAGGCGCTCGCAGCGAGGCAGAAACGACGGGATAAACGACTGTCCGCCATAGCCGGGATTGACGCTCATTAATAACACGAAGTCGGCGTCGCCAGCAGCCTCAAAGGCATACTCGAGCGGTGTTGCGGGATTGAGCACCACGCCTGCTCGGCAGCCGTGCTGCTTGATGCGGTGCAATGTGCGGTGCAGGTGCGGCGCAACCTCGGCGTGCACGCTGATCCATGAAGCACCGGCTTCGGCAAACTGCTCTACCTGGTGATCGGGATTCGTTACCATCAGGTGCACGTCAAGGGGCAGTGCGGTAACGCGCTTGAGCGCCGTGACGACGCCCGGACCGAACGTGATCGGCGGCACGAAATGTCCATCCATGACATCTACGTGCAGCACGTCGGCTCCGCCGGCGTCCATGGCTCGCACGTCACGCTCTAGGTTGGCGAAATCGGCCGACAAGATCGATGGGGCGATCATCATGGTCCACCTCCGGAAAGTCCAAACTGTATGCCGTACGGCGAGCGTCCGCCGTCGGTCGTAAAGCCGTTGGCAACCACGCCAACCTGCAGTTGTAGCCACGAGGCAAGGCGGATCGTACCGCCAATACCGGACGTAACGCCAAAGCCCCATTCCAGCGTGTTGTCAGAGAACGGATTAAAGCCCGTAGCGCCGGAGCGGGAGCTCATAGCCACGCCGCCCTGTAGCCACGCAAAGGCCCCAACCGTGCGGTCGCCCACAAGCCAGTAGCCCGGACCGAAGGTCAGCGCAAGCACGTCGCGTTCGCCCACGCCACTCGTGAGCAGCGTAAGGCCGGCATAGAGACGTTTTGAGTCGTTGATCGACGAAAAGCCACTGAAGCCAAAGCCCCAGTTCGGTGCATCGTTCACTTGCGGCGTCCACGTCCGCTGGATCGACAGCAGACTCCACTGTTGCGACGAACCCGGTTCGCTGCCAAGCTCCGTCTGTGCCCGAGCCACGACGCATGCCGCGGCCATGGCGATGATGAAACGTACGATGTGCATCGGTGCGAAGATCGGTAGATTTGCCATTCGACCACTCATTGACAGTTCATTGACGGCTCATTGACGGCTCACTGACGATTCACATAGACGGCTCATTAGACGGCTCATTAGACGGCTCATTGACGGCCATGGAACAGACCCCCGCCCCACGCAAAAAGATCATCCTCTCGGGGATGCAGCCCACGAATGACCTGACGTTCGGACAGTATGCCGGCGCCCTGCGTAACTGGGTCGACCTGCAGCATGACTACGACAGTCTATTCTGTGTGGTCGATATGCATGCCATCACGGTGCGCCAGGTGGCCGCCACGCTGCGGAAGCGTACGCTCGACGTGGCCGCCATGTATATCGCGGCAGGCATCAACCCCGAGGTGGCAACGCTCTTCGTGCAGTCGCACGTACCCGAGCATGCACAGCTGCAATGGGTGCTGACGTGCATGACGGGCTTCGGTGAATGTTCGCGCATGACGCAGTTCAAGGACAAGTCGGCCCAGCATGCCGACAACGTGAACGTCGGTCTGTTCACGTATCCCATCCTGATGGCTGCCGATATCCTGCTCTACAATGCCGACCTGGTGCCGGTGGGCGAGGATCAGAAGCAGCATCTCGAGCTGACGCGGAATCTGGCCGAGCGGTTCAACCACCACTATTCGGACACCTTCACGGTGCCCGAGCCCTTCATCCCCAAGGTTGGCGCACGCATCATGTCGCTGCAAGAGCCTACCAAGAAAATGTCGAAGTCCGATCCGAACGAAAAGGCAACGATCTTCCTCACCGACTCCGATGCCGAGATCCGCAACAAGATCAAGCGTGCCGTCACAGACTCCGGCACGGACATCACGTACGACACCGAAGCACGTCCAGGCATTGCCAACCTAATGACGTTGCACCATATCGCTACCGGACAGTCCTTCGCCGAGATCGAGGCGTCATTCAAGGGGCTGGGCTATGCCCCCTTCAAAGAGGCGGTGAGTGACTCGGTGGCACGGTTCGTGCAGCCCGTACGGGAGCGATATGAAGCGGTCCGTGCCGATGAAGATGCCCTGCGCGCTACACTGAAGCGCGGCGCCGAGCATGCACGTGACCGTGCACGCAAGCTGCTGCGAAAAGTGTACAAGAAAACCGGTTTTGTCGAACTGTAACCTCCGTTACCACCACACCATGCCTACCTACGACTACTCATGCAAGACCTGCGGCGCCGTGTTCGAGGTCTTGCAGCCCATGAACAACGCACCCCTTACCACATGCACCGTCGAAACCTGCAAAGGCGACCAGCCCGGGGCCGGCCACGTCGAGCGCATGATCAGTGGCGGTAGCGGTGTGATCTATCGCGGTGGCGGATTCTACCTTACGGACTACGTGAGGAAATCCGGCGGCGATGGCGGCTCGTCATCGTCGGCGTCCGGGAGCGGCGAATGACGCTGCGCCTGATCCCTGCCAACGACAACCAGTCGGCCGAAGACCTGCTGAACGGCCTGAATGAGCAGCAGGCCGAAGCTGTCCGCACCACCGAAGGGCCGGTGCTGATCATTGCCGGTGCCGGCAGCGGGAAGACCCGCGTGCTGACGTATCGCATTGCCTACATGCTGCGCCTTGGTGTTCATCCGTCGCACGTACTTGCGCTGACCTTTACCAACAAGGCTGCGCAGGAAATGCGGGAACGTATTTCGCATCTTGTCGGGAATGCACCGGCCGCACAGATATGGGCCGGTACCTTCCACAGCATCTTCGCCCGCATGCTACGCGTCCACGCCGAGAAGATCGGGTACAGCGCAAACTTCACGATCTATGATGCCGATGACCAACTGGCGGCCATTAAAGCCGTCATGAACGCCCTTGGCGTGTCGCAGCAGGTACTGCCGCCCAACGCCGTACGCTCGCGCATCTCGAATGCCAAGAACGAGATGAAGAGCTGGCAGGAGTATACCCGCACCGCCAATACCATCGTCGATAAGCAGTCGGCACAGATCTACGAACAGTACGAAAAGCGGCTCACGCAGAGCAATGCGATGGACTTCGACGATCTGCTGCTGAATATGATCCGTCTGCTCGAACGTCATCCGGACGTGCTTGACAGCTATCATGAGCGGTTCAAGTATCTGATGGTTGACGAGTATCAGGACACCAACCGGGCTCAGTACCGCGTGGTAAACCTGCTGGCGCAGAAGTATCGCAACATCTGCGTCGTAGGTGACGATGCCCAGAGTATCTACCGCTGGCGCGGTGCCGAGATCCGCAACATCCTGGACTTTGAGCGGGATTACCGCGAGGCCAAGACCGTGCGTCTTGAGCAGAACTACCGCTCCACAAAGACCATCCTTGCCGCGGCAGACAGCGTGATCAAGAAAAATAGGTCGCAGCTGAAGAAGGAGCTGTGGACGGACAACATCGAAGGCGAGAAGATCACCCTGCTGGCCTGCCGCGACGATCGCGAAGAAGCCGAGTCTGTGGCGCGTACGATACGGTCAAGAATCGAGTCACGCGGACTCCGTTTCTCTGACGTGGCCGTGCTGTACCGCACCAATGCGCAGTCGCAGGCGTTGGAAGACGCCTTGCGACGTATCAACATGCCGTATAACATTGTGAGCGGCGTGAGTTTCTACAAGCGGAAGGAAGTCAAGGACGCGATTGCGTATCTGCGACTCCTGGTGAATCCGAGTGATACCGAGAGTATCCTTCGGGTGATCAACGAGCCGGCGCGCGGCATCGGTGCCACGTCGCTGCAGCACATGCAGGACCATGCCCGGGCAACCGACAGGCCGCTCATCGACGTGCTGCGGCATGCCGGCGAAGTGCCCTCGCTGCAGAAGCGCATGGTGACGGCCGTGCAGGACTTCGTGAAGATCATCGACGACCACCGGGCTCTGGCCGAAGAGCTGTCACCGGCATCGCTTGCGCAGGCCTACTTGGAATCGACCGGTCTGCTGCAGTTCTACAAGAATCAGAACACCGAGGAAGCCCTTGATCGATGGAACAACATCGATCGACTGCTGTCGCACATCATGGAACAGCAGGAGCTTGACGAAACGCTCACGCTAAGCCGCTACCTCGAACAGGTCTCGCTTGTCAGTGATCAGGACGACCCGCAACTCGGATCGAATCGCGTGTCCATGATGACCA
>JAULYI010000106.1:0-4192 GCA_032117915.1 Kapaibacterium sp. (SeqCode)
CGAGAACGGAGATGCCTGCTTGTAGTTCACAAAGACAGACGACTCAAGGTTCTTATCGGCCCACCCCAGCTCCGTCTGCACGTCGGTCGGCCCCAGCGTCGTATGCTGCGCCGATGCTCTTCCGCTCCAGCCGTTGGATGGTCGCTTCGTAATAATGTTTACCACGCCGGCAAGGGCTTCGCTGCCGTACATGCTTGACATCGGACCTTTCACCACCTCGACGCGCTCGATGTTGCCCACGGAGATGCGTGACAGATCGAGTACGCCGGCAACACGTCCGACAACGGGTTGGCCATCGATCAGGATCATGGTGTAGTCCGCCCCAAGACCATTCATCTGGATACCACTGCGGATCGCTCCGGTCATCATCAGCCCTGTTTGCTCCTTCAGCAGGTCGCCGATGTTCACCATCGCCGTCGTCTTCACGCGGTCGCTCCCGATCACTTCAACGCGGACCGGCGAGTCTTTCAGGCGTACGTCATTCCGTGTGCCCGTGACAACGACCTGGTCCTTTTCGTACGTACGGATACTATCGATCCTGCGCAGCGTCCGAGACGTATCGGGTACATTGGACGTGGGGGTTGCGGCAGCTGTGAACAGGGGCAGTGCGAAACTGGCCGCGAACCATAGAACAAAGCGTAGGGACATCGGGCAAAACTACGGCATCAGCGCACAAGCGTCATGCCCGCGGTCGAACTGCCGAACGGCTCGATCAGCTGCACGAAGTACGACCCCGACCCCAGCGCTGATACGTCGGCCGTGAGCGTCAGCTCAAGGACATCGCCGGAGGCGCGGTGCACAGACCCTTGCCAGACAATCTGCCCCTCGACATTGATGATGCGTGCGATATGTAGGCCGGGCTCGGAACCCGTGATGACGATATCGACCGTTGCTTCCTGCGGACGTTGGAGCAAGCGGAAGCCCGCTTCGCCGAAGTACTTGATGAGTCGTCCCTGGATGTAGCAGCCGGAGACATAGAGTGTACCGCTTTGCGTTGATACGGTGGGACAGAATTCGCCTTGCCAATCGACAGAGCCCCACGTGATGGCCGTAAAGATGTTGCTGCCTAGCAGTACCTGACCGCTAAGCGTGGTCAGGCGTTGGGAAGGCGAGATAACCTGTACGTTGCGCATGGTAAGGATCGTTACGCGACGGCCATCATTTGTTCGACCGATCACGACGTCGCCACGCTCCGCGGTGACGGGTTTGAACACGGTAAGGTCACAGTTGATCTCGGCACGAAGC
Organism: Kapaibacterium sp. (SeqCode); assembly: GCA_032117915.1. Taxonomy (GTDB): domain Bacteria; phylum Bacteroidota; class Ignavibacteria; order Kapaibacteriales; family Kapaibacteriaceae; genus ZLKRG46. Next base: position 1,246 of record JAULYI010000106.1, read on the forward strand.
TCATCGATCTGAATGGGAAGCAAGGCCGGATCGGCCTCAACGTAGATGGGCACGCGGACGTCGTCGTTGCCGGCATCGGCCGAGCCGGAGCCGATGCGCAGGCGGATCGGAATCGTATCACGGACAAAGACGGTGATGGTTTCTTCGTCGCGACATCCATACTGGTCTTCGGCACGAACCAGGTACGTGGTCGTGACGCGGGGCGAGGCAGTGGGGTTGGCGATCGTAGCGTCGGACAGTCCCTCCTGCGGTGTCCAGGTGAAGCGGGAAGCGCCACCCTCTGCCAGCAGGCGGACGTTTGAGCCCATGCAGATAGCAGTGTCTGCCGTTGCCGTGATTTCCAGTGATGACACGAACACGGTCATAGAGTCCGAAACAATGCAAAGCCCGGCATCGATGGTAAGGACGTACGTTGTGGTGACGGACGGAGCCGCTATGGGCGAGAGTTTGGTTGGATCGTCGAGACCAAGCACCGGACTCCAACGGTACGTAGCGCCGGAGGGGCCTACGCCCGAGAGCTGGACGGCATCACCGCGACACATTGACTTGTCGTTGCCGGCACTCACCTTGACCATGTCAAGAACGATGACCGTTACGCTGTCCCGTGACACGCATCCTTCGTTGTTGTATGCCTCAACCACATAGGTCGTCGTACTGTCGGGACTGGCCAACGGAGTTCGACTCGCTGGGTCGTCGAGATGTGTTGCGGGTGACCAACGCACTGTGGCGGCCTGTGTGATCGCGCGTAGTGGCGCACGATCACCGGGACAGATCGTCGTGTTGCCGATGGCCGTCAACTCCGGTCTGGGCAGCACATCGATAACGATGCTGTCAACGGCACTGCAGCTGCCACTTTGGGCGGTAACGTGCAGAACTGTCCGCTCCGTGATGACAAGCCGTGTACGGCGTGCCGTTGCGTCGGCAACGGCGAGGGCGGGGCGCCACTGGTAGGAGAATGCCGGGTTACCAACGGCCTCGACATCCACGGTGTCGCCACTGCAGATCGAGGAGGGGGCATCGATGGTAACGGACACGCCATCAACAACGCTGACGACTACGGTGTCTGTGATAACGCATGTGTCGGTTGTCATCGTCACCACGTACGCTGTCGTCATCGTTGGGCGCGCAAGCGGTGATGCCGATCGAGGATCATCGAGGTCTGCCTCGGGTGTCCATCGGTATGATGTTGCCCCGGAGGCGCGCAGCCGCACGGCGTCACCCTTACAGATCGCCATGTCCGGTCCTGCCTCCATGATAGGGACACGGACCAGTACCGTCGCTGTGTCAACGCAGCCGTCTGTCGACGTCCCTATGACGGTGTACCTGGTTGTGTTCGACGGGCGCACGACGGGAGTTGCCGAGGTCGAATCGTCCATGGTTGTCGTTGGGAACCAGCGGTAGGTTGCCGCACCACTCACAGACAGGCGAACCGCCGTGCCGCGGCAAGCGGCAACCTCAGATGACAGACGTAGTCTTGGTAGTGGGGAGACGGTGACCGTACGATCGGCGGTATCGGAGCCGTTCTCGTTGGTCACGATAAGCCGCACCCTGTACTGACCAGCTACCGAGTAGCAGATGCGTGGTGGATTCCGATTCGTGGAAGATGAGGGCTCGGCACCCTCGAACAGCCATTGCCATGTGTCGATCCTTCCCGTGCTGCGATCCATATATACCACACACGAGCGCTCGCACAATGACGGCTCGGTGAAGAAGGCCTGCGGAAGATCGCATGTTGAGACACCATCAGCAGGGAATAGCAGCGAACCGATGATCGTTGGCAGGCCACTTTGGCAGCGGCCGGTAAGGACAAGCGCTGTATCGACGAACCTGATGGAGTCGAGTTCGACCTGTGATGGACGGTAGATGGCGCTAAGAATGGTCTCTCCGGGTCTGCCAAGGTAGACCGCAGAATCCGGCCCCGTCTGCATGGGAATGAGCGTTGGGACCAGTCCAAGACCACCACGGATGAACTGCCGCGATGTTACCGTCTGCAATGCAGTCGGCATGTCGGTGCGGAACCGAAAGATCTCGTTGGCGATCCTTGAACGACCATTCACAGCAATGTAAACGTATTTATTGTCAGCCGTAAAGGCTGCTCCATAGTGCATGCCCAGCGGGTCGTCCGGGAACAGATTGACTCCGTTCGTCACCTTTCCGGTCGACGGACTGAAGTCGTACAACTGGCTGTTACCGCTAACGGACGTGATGATCAGCTTACGGCCATTGGGTGCGATTTGCATCTGACCGCCACTGCGTACAACAAGTTGCGGATTGCTTGCATCGCTTTTGATCGGCGTCGGCTCCAGGCGCTCCGTTGTAAGGCGGTATGCCAGAAAGTGCCGTGATGATCTGCTTCGAGCAACGATCCAGTAGGAAGGTTCCGTGCAATGGGCGGTTGCCGACAAATGTTCCGTGATGTCATCGGCAACGACAATGTTCTTCTGGATCACGTCGCCAAAGCCGTTTTCGCGGCGCAGGTCAACAATGGAATACGTCAGACAGAGGCAACGTCCGTTCAGGTTCGGTGCCGACACCGGTGCGGCGTTGAACACATAAAACACAGATGGATTGCCGGGAACGGGAACGATGAGCGCGCTCTGGCTGGTGGTGGCATCACCATGCAGTCCCGTACCGTTTGGCATTGACTCGTGGAGTCTATTCCAGACCGTAACGCCGTCCGTGTAGAACAGAAGCTCACCCGTTATCGGGTCTGACTGCGTTGCGCAGCCTCTAGCCGTCGTGAGCACTCCGTCGGATAACGGCATTGCATCGCCGGCGCGGAACGTGATGCCCGCGCGATTACCGAAGTACCAATTCCAGGTCTCTCGTTGTGCCGATACCGGAAGGCTCCCCCAAACCGTTGCCAGCACCATGACACCACTGAGCAGGAACTGCCTGATGGAGTGGCTGTTCATGAGGATGTAGCTCGGTCAAGATACGAATCCAC
>JAULYI010000107.1:0-3762 GCA_032117915.1 Kapaibacterium sp. (SeqCode)
TCAATCAAGGACCTCTCATGGCGAACAACTACGAAGCGGTTGGCAAGCTCTACCGCGTCTACGACACGCAGCAAGTGAAGGACACCTTCCGCAAGCGTGAATTCGTGCTGGAAATGCAGGATGGCAACTATCCGCAGCACATTAAATTTCAACTCACGCAGGACCGCTGCGATCTGCTGGACCGGTTTCAGATCGGTCAGGAAGTAACAGTGTTTTTTAACCTGCGTGGACGTCCGTTCACGAACCGTGAGGGACAGGAAGTGTTCTACACAAACATTGAAGCATGGCGCATGCAGGCCGGCGCTCCTTCGTCCACGGCTCCTGCCCAGACGGATTACTCGCAGATCACGCCGCCGCCATCAAGCGCTTCCACGACGACCTTCGACGACGTGCCGTTCTAACGGACGCGACGTTGGATGAGCCCACGCTTCAGTGTGGGCTATGCGCTACCATCGCGGCGCAAATCGGAGGCCGATACCTGCATACGTCGAGGGCCGTGCATCAAGGAAGGACAGTTCGTCGAACACATGTTCGACATGGGCGACAAGTTCCACACTTGCTGTACGGCCATTGACGCACAAGCTGATCTCAGCCCGTGCTTCGTGCGGCAGGGGAGTATCATCCGGAGCACCAAGACGTGCCGAAAACCACGGTGCGCTCAGATAGTATTGCGTCTGGATGCGGAGGTTCGGCGAGAGCTCCCACGCGGCAACGCCGCGTCCCCACACTGCCCCTTGCATATGCTTCCACGACCCGACGGCAACGGACTGGGACGGGCTGCGGTAATCGGCCGCGATGACAAACCATTCCACACCTGTTTCGATACGCCACCTGCCGCCAAAAAGTTCGAAGGGGGCAGTGCCGGCGCTCAGGGATGGTCCGGACAGAATGATCGTGCGTTGCACACCTTGACCGGCGGAGCTTGGGTCAAGCTCTGAGGGTCCGTCCAGATTGTCGAGATCGTGCTTACAGCGGTGCAACCAACCGATGCGGCCGGTCCACGTCGACGTGGTGATGAGTAGCTGCACGTACTCCTCCCATCGCATTGTTCGGGGGTTGAACGCGATATCGTTGAACGGATTAGCAGTCATCTCCTGATGCGCCGTCACCAGTGTGGTGATCTGCACATCGTCGGTACTGTCGCTGAAGCGATACGGTTCGACGGCAACGTGCGTGCGGAACTGCCATGCCTGCTCGTCATAGGTCGAGCCTGACGTACGGGCGACGTCGGCCCCGCCCTGCACAGAGGCCATGGGACCGGCCGGCGGCCGCTGCCAGTCGGCACTTTGCCACCATGTCCGTGACGGGCGGACCTGTGCCAGAACGTTCGTGGCCGCAACAACGATCAACAAGAGCATGATGCGATGAAGTGCTGTCATGCGCGAATCTAGTGTACTCGTTGACAATTCTTATACGTCGAATCGTCTGTTCCCATGGAATCGTTCTGTGTCATTCACTAGATTGTCGGTCAACACATGGAGCTACCTATGGATGCCATCCGCAGAATTGCTGCCGTCCTGATGCTCGTATGCCTGGTTCTACCTCAGCGCGCTTGTGTGTACGAACTGGGAACGCGCATCTACTATCCGCTGTCACAGGTAGAGGACGCGATCACGATCGCTATGGTTGTGGCATTGTTCATCCTTCCCGTAGTCATGCTTGTGTTTCGCGTTCGTACGGAGATTGATCTTGCAGTAGGACTGATCGTAGGCTTGGCCGGACTCTGGCATGAAGGGTACGGTGCCTGGAAAAGTTCATCGTACGTCCTGTTCGGTTGGTATCTCTATGTTGTAGCGACGTTTACATACCTATGTATCACTGCTCTGTTCGTTCTTCGTCGTTTCCAAACAACCTCTGCAACTGACCTATCCGAGGGATTGTGAAGCACTTCATCATCGGTACACTTATCGTCATCGTTACGTCGTTCAGTAGCATGGCTGCAGACAGCAGTACCGTCAGCATCGGATATGTTGGGAGTTTCTGGGCTCTGGGTGTGAATAGCGACAACGCCATGCCACCCATGCTGTACGGAGCGACGTATCAAGATGGCAGCGGTACTGGACAGTCGCTGGTCGGGTTCCAATTGATGCTTGGTCGACTTGGCACTGATGATCTTACCTCTGTAGGCACCGTGATGCTACGGTACGGCGCCGAGACTTCGACCGAGACATCCCAGACCGTCTACCTGGCATTGCCGGGCAACGGCAACTACCTCGATTACGTACCGATGCAGTATCGACGGACCATGGACCGGACGATCCTTGCTCTTGACCTTGGCTATGGTCTGTCCACGCAACGTCTGGTCATCGATCCACGTCTGAGGTTGGGTTACGTTGTAGACGCCGCTACTACCGAGTCACTCACCATCGAAGAGAGCTATCCCGCGACGTTTCCCGAGCTGGACCTGCCGGAGGAAGGAGAGCTAACGCCCGACAAGCGCAGTCTCGTGACGCAGCGCCTTGGTACGGATGACCATCGTCGATTTCTGCTTGGTCTTGGCGTATCGATCGGCTACTACCATGACTTCGACCGCCTTCGATTAGGAGTCGACACGCATGTCATGTTCAATCTCCTGCCGTCCTACGTTGATGCTGGCACAAGAACATCCGATGTTGGTATCGCGCTGTCGCTTGGATGGACCTTGCCATGATGTCCCGCATGTCGTCTGCCGTGCATACGTGGTTGCTTGTGGTCTCGCTCATGTGTGCGTTGATGCTGCCCGTACCGATCCAAGCACAGCTCGGAGATCCGGAGCAAGCTGTACGGGAGTGGATGCTTGAACACAGCCCTGGGATGCCCGCCGAGCGGGGCCTGCATAGCGCTCCTAAGCGAGAGCCGTTACCGCAGCCTTGCAAGGACAAGGTATCTGGTGGTGACCCTGACATCCGCACCCTGCAGCGTCAAGAGGATCAAGCTGTGATCGTTGTATCGGCCATGCAGGGCGTTGAATCCTGTGAACAGTACTGTTTCTTGCAGCGCATCGACGCAATGTGGACGATCATTGCTGTGAAGACCATGCCCTACCTGACGGAGCTTCGTTCGGCAAGAGATGCGCTTGATCGTATCGAGCAACGAACGCCGGAACAGGAGGCCGAACTTGCCAGGTTTCGAGTGCTGACAGGAGCTGATGCGGGCTTGCGAGCCTATGCCATGCAGAACGAGCCTATCCTGCGCCGCATCGTTGACCTGTATCAGTCAGGAAAGCGGTCGCAAGCGCTCAAGCTCGCGCGGTCGATCAATATCATCGAGATCGATGAGGGGGATGACGAGGGATCAGCACGAATAGAGTTCATCCTTGGGGGAATGCACGACACTGCCGTTGGTTTGTTATACGTTCCCAGGCAGGAAGATGTGCCGCACCTGACTCCTTCCGGCTTCATCTACGTCGAGGAGGTTCTGCCCTCATTCTCTGTGTTTCGTTCCTTCTAGCGGTGGGTGATAGCGTAAGGGTCGTAATTTGCATCCCATGCTAGAACGCATCTTGTTGATCGGCAGTGGTGGCAGAGAGCATGCTCTCGCCCGTGCACTTCGTGGCTCGACATCGTGTGCAGTCCTGTGGTGTGCGCCGGGCAATCCTGGCATCGCACGCGAGGCCACGCTGCTCTCCTTGGACGTGTCAGACCATGATGCCGTCATTCGATGGTGTGATGACAATGCCGTCACGCTAGTCGTTGTAGGTCCCGAGGTTCCGCTTCGTGCCGGCCTTGCCGACGACCTGCGACGTGCGTCGATCGACGTCTTTGGACCGTCGAAGGCAGCTGC
>JAULYI010000108.1:0-5121 GCA_032117915.1 Kapaibacterium sp. (SeqCode)
CCGGCATCGGACCTACGACAGGCCGAGTCAAATTGGCTATCGCGATCACGTGATCGCATCGCTGCCCGCCAGTCCCTGGCGGCCTCATACGCCCAGCTGCTACTCGTGATGGGCGATTCCTTGCCGAGTTCGATCGTACCACCCGTCCCTGCGACAGTGCCCATGTCGTTTGACAATGCGGTGGCCGATGGCATCGATGGTGTAGTTCTGCAGCGTGTTGCCCTGGAACGTCGGCCCGACATTCGAGGTCTGGCGCTGCGCCGCCAGTCGTCACGGATGATGCTCCTCGCTGCACAGCAGCGCCTGGAACCCCAGCTGGACCTTGGTGTGACGCTTGGTACGAACGGCTTTAACTACGAGACATCGACCAGTCGATTTCTGACAGCGCTAACAAGCAATTCGACACCGATGAATGCCACCGTCCGGCTAGACTGGAGATTGCCCGTTCAGAATTCTCAGGCACTGGGTGAACTACAGGTACAGCAGGCTGCGTTCGATCGAAGCAGCATTCAAGAGCAGGATAACATTCGTTCAATCACGATCAACTCCCGACTTGCTGTTGAACGCCTGCGCGAGGCCCAGGAACGGCTGGCTATTAGTAGGCGTCACGTTGACATCGCTACGGCTGTTCTGGCTGATGAAGAACTACGAATGAAAGCCGGAACATCAACCCTCGTTGATCTCGGGGCTATGCAGGATGACCTTGTGAGTGCGCGAATAGGGCTCTATACGGCACGTCGCGATGTGGCTTCCGCGATTATCCAGCTGCGATTTCTTGCCTCGATGTTCTTTCGTGATAACGGCGAAACACTGTCATTCGACGAGACATCGTTGTACGACCTTTCTGAACTGACGCGATGAGTAAGCCCACGTTCCGTCAGGCAGCGTTAAACGCACTTTCGAGTCCGGAGGAGCTTAACAACGTCCTCGTGGTAACCCGGCCCGGCACATGGGTAGCCCTTGTTGCCATTGTGATCATCGTGCTTGCGACCTTGATCTGGAGTGTGGTTGGTGTTATTCCGACCACGGTTGAGGCTCGGGGCATCTTAGCGCGGCCCGGCGGCTTGCAGAGCGTTGCAGCTCTGGGCAATGGAATTCTGAAGAACGTGGTCGTGAGCGAAAATCAACGTGTGAAGGTAGGTGACACGATCGCTATCGTTGACGTTCCGGACTTGGCTCTGCAGCTTGAGAATGCGCACCAAGCCGTTCGTGAGGCCGATAGCATGTATCGCAAATTGATTGCAACGAACAACAAGGTCACCAAGCTTGAACGGGCAGCTGGACCCAGTGAAAAGAAGTCTGATGCACTTGCCGCACAGGCCGCCCAGCAGCGTCTCGAGAACAGTCAGCAGATGGCTGAATCGACGAAGATGCTGCTTGACAAGGGTCTTGTGACGCGGAACGAGTATCACTCGAAACTTGATGCTGTTCTCAAGGCGCAGGAGGATCTGCTTCGCCTGCGTGCGTCAGAACTCAATGGAAGCAAACAGCAAACACAGGTGGAGTTCCAGCGTGAGCAGGAGCTCCTTCGAGTGGAAGCACAGCTTACTGCGGCGATTCGCAGCACACGCGAGCTCGCTCTGCGATATCAGCAAGCAAGTACTGTAACTGCGACGTGTGCCGGTCGCGTTACGCAGATCAGTGTAGCGGAAGGCATGCCCGTGACATCCGGGGAAACCGTTGCGATGATCGAGGCAGATTCCGGTGTGGTAGCAAGTGCTTCAGAAATGCTCGTGGCGATCTTTGTTCCACCGGCACTTGGTAAGAAAGTGAAGCCCGGAATGGTGGTCAACGTTGTGCCAACTAGTGTCGAGGCAGCTGAATTCGGCTCGATGACGGCACGAGCCCGTTGGATAAGCGACTATCCGCTGGATGCCTCCGGTGTGAGAAGGTTTATCAGCAACGAGGGCGTCATGAACTACTTTGGCATCAGTCAGGAGCCACCAATTGGTGTGCTTGCGATTCTCGACGTCGATCCGAATAATCCGAGTGGATACCGATGGACGTCCGGAAGGGGGCCCGACGTTCGAATCACGACAGGAACCGTCTGTAACTGTAACATCGTCGTTGATGAGAATCCGCCGATCGCCTTGCTGTTGCCTTGGCTTAAGCGAACTCTGGGACTGGACTCCTGAACGTCTTGACATCACCTGCCGCATATCCCAACAAGCGTGTCAACACGCCGACGGTGTACCAGATGGAGTCCGTCGAATGTGGTGCTGCTTCGTTAGCAATGATCCTGGGCTACTACGGACGCGTTGTGCCACTGGAACAACTGCGTCGTGACTGCGGCGTGTCAAGAGACGGATCAAAAGCGTCAAACATCGTGAAGGCAGCGCGCAACTATGGTCTTGTTGCAAAGGGATACCAACGTCCGGTCGAAGACCTTGCGGCCGGTCAGCTACCGGTGATCGTCTACTGGAAGTTCAACCACTTTCTAGTCGTTGAAGGCGTTTCGCACCGGGGCTTCTACCTGAACGACCCCATTGGCGGCAAACGACTGGTGTCGCACGATGAGTTCGATGCTGGATATACAGGTATTGTGCTCACCTTCGAGCCCGGACCGGACTTTGTTCGTGGTGGTTCCTATCCATCGCTTGGATCATCGCTCCTTCGTAGAGTCACTCGGGTGCGTCCCGGATTGTTATACGTAGTCCTGGCGAGTATGCTGCTGATCGTTCCGGGATTGCTCACTCCGGTGTTCGCTAAGGTATTCATCGATGACGTACTGGTGCGCAATCTCGACTCGTGGATGAAGCCGCTCCTGCTCGCGATGGGCGTCACGGTGATCTTTCACGTGGCCCTAGCTTGGCTGCAACGATCCGTGCTGCTGCGCATCGAATCATCGATCGCCGTTCAGGAGTCTGCTGCCTACATGTGGCATATTCTGCGGTTACCGGTAGAGTTCTTCCAGCAGCGTTTCGCTGGTGATATCGCTCAGCGCGTACAGATCAACAACAGTGTTGCGCAGATGATCGGTGGTAAGCTGGCAACGTTGGTACTGAATCTGCTGATGATCACCGGATACGCTCTGGTGATGCTGAGCTATAACCTAAACCTAGCCCTCATCACGATTGGCATTACGGCGATAAACGTTGCTGTCATGCGCGTTGCTGGTCGTCGCCTTGGTGCCATCAGTGAGCGACTCCTGCGAGAGCAGGGGAAGCTTCAGGGTGTTTCTATGAACGGGCTGCAGATCATCGAAACGCTGAAGGCCGGAGGGAACGAGCAGGACTTCTTTGCTCAGTGGGCCGGATATCAGGCGAAGGTGCAGGACTCGCAGCGTCGTGTGCAGGTTGTGATGCAGACGATGATCGTGATTCCGCCGGTTGTTAGCAGTATTACAACGGCGCTTGTGCTTGGTGTTGGCGGAACGTACGTGATGGACGGAGTGCTTACGATAGGCTCACTCGTGGCGTTTCAGTCTCTTCTGGCAAGCTTTCAGTCGCCACTCCAGCAGCTTCTGAACCTGTATGGCGATGTCCAACGCCTGCGCGGAGATATGGCACGCCTTGATGATGTCCTGAAGTATGATCAAGACCCTTCTGCAGCAACAGACGCGGTGTCATCGTCGTTGACACCGCTGGAAGGTCATGTGGAGATTCGAGGGATAACGTTTGGATATTCGCCGCTGGATCCGCCGTTGATACAGGATTTCTCACTGACGCTTACACCGGGGGCTCGCGTTGCCCTGGTAGGAAAATCCGGCTGCGGTAAATCCACATTGTCAAAGCTGATCATGGGCATCTATGCGCCGTGGTCCGGCGATATCCTCTTTGATTCCAAACCTCGGACGTCATGGCCACGTGATACCATCGTTTCATCGCTGGCCTACGTCGATCAAGACATCTTCCTGTTTGATGGAACGGTGCACGCGAATCTTACAATGTGGAATGATGCTATCCCTAGTGCTCAGGTCATCCGGGCTGCGAAGGACGCACAGATCCATGACGTGATCGCTGCCCGCACTGGCGGCTATGCAAGTCGCGTGGAGGAAGGAGGCCGAAACTTTTCTGGCGGACAGGCACAGCGACTGGAGATCGCTCGAGCGCTGGTGGGTAATCCACGGATCCTTGTCTTGGACGAGGCCACGAGTGCGCTTGATCCGATCACGGAGCAACGGATCGATGATGCTGTGCGCCGTCGTGGTATCACCACAATCATTGTCGCGCACAGGCTAAGTACGATCCGTGATTGCGATGAGATCATCGTGCTGGACCGCGGCTCGGTCGTGCAGCGTGGAACGCATGAACAGCTTATTCGAGAAGATGGCATGTACGCACGGTTGATCGCAGCGGAATGAGCATGGATACCCTTCAACCATGCTCGCCCAATGCTCCGTGGTGCATCACCGCTGCAACCACGGCTGTTGCCGTTCGAACCAGCTCGGTGAATGTCTATGCTCAGCGGCGTAGTGCTGCGGCGGCGGAGAATGGCCATCTCGTTTACCTTGGCTCACTCCCGTCAGGTGCCGTGATCCTGCCCGTGCCCACAACGGTTCTCGGTTGCTCGATCATTGCCATCGGAAACACAGAAACAGCGATTGAGTTGCTGGGCGACGTGTCGAATACCGTACAGCCGTCGTTAACGGCTGGGATTGCCATGTGGCTGGATATGCTACTTGATGCCTGCGAGACCGACCAGGTCCGAACGTCGAACCACCTGCCCTTGGCAGCCAATGGCACCGTATCTGTGCAGCAGCATCGCACCCTCACACCGCATCAGCGAACGGTCTGGTGTCCGTCGGCCGACGTGCAACCAACCGTTGCTGCACTTGCACGACAGGTTGACACGTACATTCCTGTGAGCCGTGTGGTGCCTGCTGTTGCCCTGCGCGATACCCACCTTACACCTTGCCACACAGAAGCTGTCCTCGCTCACATACGCCTTACCGATGCACTCGACATCGTCCTTCGGTATCTCGAACATCGACTTGCCGCATTCCTTGCTGAAGAAGCGGAACAAGCACGACGAGCCATCGATGGGCGAATTCAGCTGCGCGAGCAGGCGGTCACTGCTGGACTGTCGCGTCTAGCTGCCGTTGGTACCGATGCCGTTGGTAGCATGCCACCTATCTCCGGTAATCCGCTCGTAGCGATCGCCGGACGTATTGCCTTGCAG
>JAULYI010000109.1:0-8433 GCA_032117915.1 Kapaibacterium sp. (SeqCode)
CGACGAGGTGCAGACGCTGTGCCGACGGAAATGCCGCGGCGAACGAAGCGCTGTGGGTGGATATGACCAGAGATGTGCCACGTTCGACCAGACGATGCAGCACGGAGGCGACACTCATCGACGTGCTATCGTCCAGAGTTCCCGTCGGCTCGTCGGCAATAATGAGCTTCGGGTTCACCGACATTGCTCGAGCGAGTGCAACCAGGTGGCGCTCGCCGCCCGACAGCTGGCGCGGCAGTTTGTGTCGGACGTAGCTGATGTTCAGATCGGCAAGGATCTCAAGGGCCTGCCGACTTGCATCGGCCTTGGCCATGCCATGCACGGCAAGCGGCATCAGCATGTTCTCGTACACCGTATAGTCATCGACGAGCCGACCCTGCTGTTGCACGATACCGATCGTGCGACGCAGTTCGCGAACCTGCTTCGGCTTGAGCCGTGAGGTCGGTGTTCCGTTGATCAACACGAGGCCGGACGTGGGCAACAACTCCGCATACAACAACCGCAGGAGCGTTGTCTTGCCGGCACCGGTTGGACCGGTCAGGACGATCGTGGCACCCTGGCTGACCGTGAGCGAGACGTTGCTCAGGGCCGGGATGCCGTCATACATGACCGTCACATCTTGTACATCGATGATCATGCCACAAAACTACGTTAGCCGCGCACGCGCTCGCCCATCAGAATGGCCAGCGGCCTTGCCGGCGTGATGGCCTCCAGGATACTCTTGATGACGCCCATGATCGGTACGGACAGGATCATGCCCGTGACACCCCACATCCAACCCCAGAAGACCAGCGAAAACAACACCACGACCGGACTCAGGTCAAGACTCTTACCCATGACCTTGGGCTCGATCACGTTGCCGATGCCGCCCTGCACGACGATCAGTGGAATGATGATCGTGAGCGTGGTGCCAATATCGCCGAACTGCAACAACACAACAGTCGTAGGCAGGATGGTCGATACAACGGACCCGATGTTTGGCAGGTAGTGCAGGACGAAGCTCAACAGTCCGAGTAACGGAGCAAAGTCTACACCAAAGGCTGCTAGCAGAGCCCACGTCGCAAGACCGTTGATCATGTTCATGATGGTCTTGACCGACATGTAGCGAACCACGTCTGTATAGACCCGATCGTACACATGTGAAGCATCGAACCAGTCGATGTCCTTCATAGCGGCTTCCAGCTTACGCGGAAAGAACTCGCCGGCCGGAATCATGAAGACCATGAAGAGCAGTACCAGAAAGGCGTCACTGACGAAGGAAACCACACCGCCCAGCCACTGTGCCGCCGTTGAGGTCAGGGTTGACACATTGACGATACTCTCCAGTTTTACCCTCGCCGGACGACCATACACCGCACCCGTGATATCCTGCATCCACGTCGATGCCTGCTCCGACAATTGCGTCACACGCTGCTGATACTCAGGGGCCTTTGCAACCGCGCTCGATACGCCAGCCTCCGCAATGGCATAGATGCCCCATAATCCCGACACGACGATGAGCAGGACAACGACAAGGCACAGCGCCATGGGGATCTTCCATGCGCGCAGGCGCGCAACAAGTGGTCTGAACAGGATCGATAACAACCCCGCCAGCACAAGCGGAAGCATGATCGGACGCATGGCATACATCACGGCCATGCCTGCGATGACGGCCAGGATGACCGTGCTGATTGTAACGGCACGCATATTCATGAAGACAAGTTAGCACGGCATATCCTCGCATCGGTCGTGCGAATCCGTAATTTCGCAGCCCCTTACTTCTTGGAGACATCAATGGAACGCGGTCCTGTTTCTCGCTACATCGAAGAACACTTCCTGCACTTTAACGCTGCCGCATTGATGGATGCAGCAAAGGGCTATGAGACGCACCTTGCCGAAGGCGGTAAGATGATGATCACCCTTGCCGGCGCCATGAGCACAGCCGAGCTGGGGAAGACACTGGCCGAAATGATCCGTCAGGACAAGGTCCAGATCATCTCGTGTACGGGCGCAAACCTGGAAGAGGACATCATGAATCTGGTGGCACACGATCATTACAAGCGCGTGCCGAACTACCGTGACCTGAGTCCGCAGGAAGAGTGGGACCTGCTCGAGAACGGCTTTAACCGCGTCACCGACACCTGCATCCCGGAAGAAGAAGCATTCCGTCGCATTCAGGCCCAGATCTTCAAGCAGTGGAAGGGGGCTCAGGATAACGGCGAGCGGTTCTTACCGCACGAGTACATGTATAAGATGCTGCTGGCAGGCGACCTGGAGCAATACTATCAGATCGACCCGAAGAACTCCTGGATGCTGGCCGCCGCAGAAAAGAATCTGCCCATCGTCTGTCCCGGCTGGGAAGACTCTACCATGGGCAACATCTTTGCCAGCTACGTGATCAAGGGCGAGCTGCAGGCCACGACGATGAAATCCGGTATTGAATACATGGTGTGGCTGGCCGATTGGTACCGCAAGAACTCCGAAGGGAAGGGCGTCGGCTTCTTCCAGATCGGCGGCGGCATTGCCGGTGACTTCCCGATCTGTGTGGTCCCGATGATGTACCAGGACCTTGAATGGCATGATGTACCGTTCTGGTCGTACTTCTGTCAGATCAGCGACAGCACCACGTCGTACGGTTCCTATTCCGGTGCTGTTCCGAACGAGAAGATCACGTGGGGCAAGCTGGACATCACGACGCCGAAGTTCATCGTTGAGAGTGATGCCACGATCGTTGCACCGCTGATCTTTGCGTGGCTGCTGAAATACTAAGGTCTGCGCTCAGGGGATGACAATCGACGTCCAGCGGCTGCCAACGCGAAGCGCATAGACGCCCGGAAGTAGGCTACCCGCGTCGATGCGTGCTGTTGGGCCGTGCAGTAGCGTTTCAGAGCACAGACGCCCATTGATGTCGTACAGCATGGCGACTTCGTGATCCTTAGCCGCAGAAACCACCAGCGTGGTGCCATGCAGGCGTAACCACGGTGTGGTCTGCTGTGCCCCTTCCACACCTGCCTGCACATCGCCGATGATGACGTCGACATAGACAGGTAAATGGTCGGAGGCGCACTTGAGCGACGCTGCCATGGCAGCACTCACGCGCTGATTCACGGGCTCGTCAATGGCCTCGTTAAGACGCGGTACACCATCGTTGCCAAAGGCTGTATATGAGCCGGGAACGACTCTTGGGGCGAGTTCTTCACTGAACAGAATGTAGTCGAAGCGATCGTCAACACCACCGTCCACGCCGCCACCGCATGAGCCAAGCGTGGTCTTGCGCGTACACTGCGTGTACAACGCTGCATAGGCGCGATCATTACGCACCCACGACGTACCGATGGGGTCCACAAACCGTCGGGTGGCACTGTTGCCGACCAGGGCCGTATAGGCCTGCTCCTGAGGGGAGTAGATGTTGAAGTCGCCGGCTACAACGGCATAGCGGCTTGTGGTGATCGAATTCACCAGACGACGCACTTCTGCGGTACGCTGTGCTGCCGAGGCATCATCGTTCGAGGCTTTGAGGTGGACGGAGTAAAGGACTACCGTATCCGGAGTGGTGCCGTTGGTTGGTATCGTGGCAAGGGTGAACTCGGCGATGTCGCGCAGCGTCGTCGAAATCCGGCGCTGTCCCACAAACGTAAACTTCGACTGGTCGAACAGAATCTGATTATCGGTGTCCGGACCGTTGATGAACGGTGAAGCCCCAAAGGGTGTCCAGGTCAACACCTCGGTCAGGAACCGCACGCCTAAGGATGGATCTTCAACTTCCTGACAGAGCAGGATGTCTGGTCGGATTGAGTCAAGGACCCGTTGGAAGTGGACATTTCGTCCCTCTTCGTTCTGCGTGTTGTACTTGAGCGCATTGTACGTGCAGATCCGTACGGTATCGGCGGCCTGCAGCCCATGGAATGCACAAACCAGCAACACTGCTGCATGAATGACGACCTTCATGCCACAAACTACGAGGAATCAGCGTTTTCAACGGACCCTCGAAGCAGCAACATGTGCGCACTGCTGATCAGTACGTCCCGCCGATCACGCGATTCTCAAGCGCCGGATTGTCGATTCGCGGCAGCCGCTGGGGCCTATACGTTGTTCCCACGGTATCTGTTAACGCACGCATGAAGGCGATCAGATCATCATAATCACGAGTTGAGAACTCCAGTCTATCAGCAGCAAGGGTCTGGTACGGGTGGTCGATCCCGATGCCGGATCCGCCGCCGAGGTCGTAAAACTTCAAAACATCCTGTAGTGTCGGGTAGACGCCGTTATGCATGTAGGGGGCAGTGAGTGCGACGTTGCGAATCGTAGGTGTTTTGAAGGAGTTTCGATAGATGGCAACATGTTCACGTAGGATTCCACCGGCACGCCCGACATCGGCATCGAGCGTTGCGAGGGCTGTGTCCGGAGCTGATGGTACAGCAAGGATCTCTGATTCCGAACTGAGAAACAACGGGGGAACGTAACCGGCAAACGTCGGAGGAAAGTGGCACGTGGCACATGCAGCGTTACCCATGAACAGGTTGAAACCACGACGAACATCAGCAGAGAGGGTAACACGTTCGCCGCGTAAGTAACGATCGACGATGGAGTTCCAACGCACGAGCGATGCCAGGTATGCAGCTATCGACCGTCCGATGTTTGCCTGATTCACGGCATCGTCTCCATCACGCGGAAATGCACGGGTGAATAACTGCCGGTACTCCGTGCTATGACGCAGCCGTTCAAGGACCATCGGCACTGATGACCCAAACTCGCGCTCATTCGTAATGACGTGCTCGATGACGTCGTCAAGGCGGGCTGCGCGAAGGTCCGTGAAAAACCGACGGGCATAGACAGCATTGAGCAGCGTGGGTGCATTCCGATCTATCGATACCGATTTACCACGGGCAAGACTTTTCGTCTGACCATCCGTGAATGCCTTCCCCGGATCATGGCAGGAAGAACACGCGCGATCATTATCAACCGATAGAATCGGGTCGAAGAACAATGCTCTGCCAAGATCGATTGTCTCCTGCGTGTAGAGTGATTTGGGCAGACCTGTGCCAACAAGTGGATCGAGTGTGGAGGATGTGAACATGCTTCGACTGGACGGGTTGATCGAAGCGGGGATGGGGGAGACCTCAGAGGCAAGCTCGATGCCGAGAGCGATCTGGATGTCGACCAGGTTGCCGAACAGCGGATCAAGGATATCGCGAATGAGGTCGGCACGATCAAGATCACGGTGTGTTGCTTCGGTAAACAGGCGTATTCCGCGCTGTGCAAGTCCTGCCGCCTCTGATGCAGCGCGGATGTTGCGTTCGTTACACTGTTCCGCGAAGACTGCCACAATGGATGATACCACACGGAGCGTTATGGCATTTTCCGAAAGGTCTACGTCCGATGCAGGTCGGTCGAAGCCGGTGATTCCCATTGCCGTGACTCGCATCACAGCAGTGCGCGCTATCTCGATCAGCATCCGATCTGTCAGCGCTGCACGCTGTACCTCTTTCGTGAGTTCACGAAGGTCATTCTCTAACGTCGTTACGTGTGTCCGGATACGCGACGCGCTGTCAAACACCTGTGTTGCTTCTTGGTGGAGCAGTTCATCGATCACCTGAAAACCACTCGGGTTCAGGATATCCACGAACTGAGACTTCGCGTCGATCCGCGGCAACGGCGCACCGTTGACCCATTGCGTTACAAACTCGGCATCAACATACTCGGCGAAGGGTTCCAGCCGCTTGTATGCTCTGCGCAGTTGTTCGTAAGCAGCACGAGCCGACGCGATATCAGCCGTATCTCTTACAGCTGTAGCAGAAGCTGTGAGAGCCCTGGCAGAAGAGTCCACATCTGCCCCTATCTCCTGCAGGAGAACATGTATGGCAGTTCGTCTGGACTGGTGATGGTCCTGAAGTGCGATAGCTCCAACAAGCAGCGAAGCAGCGATTACGGCAATCAGCGTCAAGCGTAGCATAAGGATGCGTATGGGCGTTTATAGAAAAAGCAAGACGGGGCCTTGCCGTCAGGCAGGCCCCGTCGAACTGTTTGATCGTACTTGGCTGCCGACTTAGCGAGCAATGACTACTTGTGTTGTCTTGCCATTGCCCAGCATAACGTAATAGGAACCGGCAGCGAGATCCGAAACATCCATTATCGTTGCGTTGCGAATGACGCGCACACGAGCGCCGGTTGCATCATAGAGCGCTGCATCGGTGGGTACGCGGAACGTGAGTTCCGTGGCTGTCGGATTTGGACTGATTCGGATGTCATCGGCACTACCTTCTTCGTTCTCATCGCGCTCGATACTCGAGATCAGACTCTTAAGTCCGGAAACGGCAAACGTGAGAGAGTTGTTGAATGGGGCGACGTTGATCGTAGAAGGATGCTGCGAGTTGATCAGGACCGTGTTACCGTCATCAACGGCGATGATACCGGTGATCTCCGACCCTAGCGGTGAAATCGCGAGTCGATAGAGATTGTCGATAGTTGGCTCTTTCGACATATCAAGCAGCCAAGCCTCACAGTTAGTCGCGTTCACGCCGGCGTTGGGCATCCGTCCCATGGACACGCCGTTCAGATCCTCTTCGATGACCATGTACGTCTTTCCATTCACGTACAGGAATCCTAGGCCATCGGGATTTGAAAAGTGCTTTTCGGGGTACGTAGCGGGAACGGCAGCAGCCGTCTCCGTGTAGGGGCCACCTTCAAGAAATGGCTTGACAGAGTTGTCTGCTGGGTCGAATACCAGAACTCGCCCATAGTAGTCGACATAGGCCGAGCTGTCTACACCGACACCCTGTGCTGCAGCGCGATCATACGTGTGCTTCGGAAGTGTCCAGCCGTCGGTGAGTGCTGACTTGTACCGCGCACCCGGCTTGTCGTTGCCGGTCTCTGTGATGTAGATCTTTCCGTCGGTCATGTTGTGCTGACCCCACTCAAGGCGCGTGAACCCTGTGATGCCCTTGGTCTTCGCCCACTGATGCGGAGCAACCATGATGTCCCAGTTCGTGGCGGGATCGTTCGGTACTTCGACCCACGTACCCGTGAAGGATCCCGCATTCTGCTTGTAGAAGTACAGCTTGCCCTTTGTGTAATCACCTGGCTCATCAGCAACGAATTTCGACAGCAGGGAGCGTCCGGCTTCGCCATCCTCGAAGAGGTATACCGTCTTCTTGTCCGGCATGGTTACTCCGGCTTCGAAGCCTTGGCGACCCCAGTTGTACTGCTTCCGAACGGCCTTGGCATTCTTAGGGTCGATCTCAACCATCCAGTTCAGACTCTCCCAGCGCTTGATGACCTTGCCATCCAGACCGGGGAATCCCGTGGACTGCTTCGAGCCCAGCGTGACATCGGCTGTGTCGAAGCCTGTCGCAACTTCACCCTTGTTGGACGTCTGATACCACTCTTCGGCAGTCCAGATACGGCCGTCGACTCCATTGATGCCGCCGCAGTTCATGCCGGTTTCACCGGTCGTGTTTGCAAAGTCCACATTGAAGAACTTGCCGGTGCGGCCATCAGCCAGCGTCTGGTCCAGCACTTCGATGGTACCGTCAGCCTTACGGCCGATCTTGAACATCGTCATGCCACCGCCATCGCCGATCGTGTCGTTCTTTTGAATCATCTCGTGGTTTACCGTGACGTATCCAAGGACGTTGCCACCGTCATTCGCTGGCGTGAAGCCAAGGAAGTCATGCCATTGCTTTGCCTTGGCTTTCCCTGCCGGAACGCCGTTTGTAGCTGTCGTTTGAACGTCGTCAACCCCACCAACGAAGATCGTCTGGTACTTCAGCGGGGCGTTCGGCACGATAACGCGACCATGGAGGTACGGTATCATGGTGATTGGTTCGATACGAGTAGGAAAGTCCTGCGCAGAGCATACGATGCTCGAGCAGACCATGGCTGATAGGAGTAGCCGTTTCATTGTGCACAACCTTGATAATTGGTGGATTCGAGTATTCGCCGCGAAAGTACCCGCGGTGTTTTACTACGAAATCAAGGTGTTGTTACGGTTGCGCTGGACCGTGTAAAGGACGCGTTACACAGCGATATCAAGCGCCTGCAGCACAGTTCTGAGCGCTGCATCATCGACCAGCGAGATCACTACCTTCTTCTTTGACGCAAGGGTGAGCTCGAGAGCTGTTGTTCCGTCGTAGATGTAGCCCCAGGTGTTTGAGAATCCGTACCGAATGCCCCAGCCACCGAACTCACTAAAGGCGCGCAAGGGGCGAAGCCGCACCGAGGCCACGTCGGACCATGGAATGGACCGTCCCCGGCGATGGAAGAACCGTGCTTTCACATGGACGCCTTCGGCGCTTACGCGTACGTCCATTGTACTCACGCGCATCAATAGCGTTGTGCCAGCCAGCACGGCCAGCGTAACGCCCAACGGGTACATCACCTCGGG
The DNA here is from genome assembly GCA_032117915.1 of Kapaibacterium sp. (SeqCode). Taxonomy (GTDB): domain Bacteria; phylum Bacteroidota; class Ignavibacteria; order Kapaibacteriales; family Kapaibacteriaceae; genus ZLKRG46. Next base: position 8,363 of record JAULYI010000109.1, read on the forward strand.
GTCGCGCAGGCCAATGGCCAACGTGGTGAACAACACCAGCTCGAACAGTGTTACGGCGACCATGATCCACG
>JAULYI010000110.1:0-8741 GCA_032117915.1 Kapaibacterium sp. (SeqCode)
GCAGGTTCATGACTGGCGAGGTGACCAACTCCATACGCCAATCGGGTTCGATTCCCGGTGATTTCAGCTTCACGGAATTCAGTCGACGCGTGCTTGAAGAGCCCTACCAAAGCATGTATCCGCTTGTATATACATATGGAATGGTAAACGGGTTGCTGATCGACATTATGATGCGCGAGGCAACGAACGGCGCGGAAGGTGCTCTTGATCTCGCACGCAACCTCATGAAGAAGTACGGTCGGTCTCGGCCGTTCGTGGACACGCTGCTGTTCGACGAGATCGACGCTGTAGCGCCACCGACCGTAGCGGCCTATTGCAGACGCTACATCGGCGGCAACGAGCGTATCCCCATTAAGAATGTGTTGGCCAAGATCGGATGGTCATACGACTCCGTTCGCGTGATCGATGGTTGGACCTTCGGCGTCCAGGGCAGTATGAAGTTTCCCGATGGGGTACCCGCCTATGTTCTCGCACCGACGGATTCGCTCAATCCTCTGGGTATCAAGGAGGGCGACGTACTCGTGTCCATTGACGGAACGCCGATCATGGAAGCATGGCGCACGCTCCGATCAGCACTGCTGGCTCCGCCGGATGAGCGCAGCGTAACGATCGTTGTGCGCCGAGGTGCCGAAGAAGTTACATGCAAGGCGACGTCCTACATGGGCAAGATCACGCAACAGCATGTACTCACCGACCTCGACGGCCAAGGCGACGTCACAGAGGTGCAACGCGCGTTACGTGCGCAGGTCTTTGGCCGTTAGACCATCTGGCACACAACGCTGCATCAACGCATGTACCAGTCTTGCTGCATGCGTTCAAACTGCCCATCGCTGAACTGGCGTTCATCATACATCCCGCTCAGGTTGCGCTGCCGAAAAGCCTCGTAGAGTGAGACGGCGCATGCGACGGAAATGTTCAGTGACTGGACCACACCTACTTGAGGAATAATGAAGTTGCCGTCCGCAAGTCCGCGTGCCTCGTCGCTCACACCCTCGTGCTCGTTGCCAAAGACCAGAGCAACGGGCGACGTGAGATCCAGATCGTACAGCGAGACCGCATCGCTGCTCATGTGCGTCGTGTAGATTCGGAACCCTCTAGCCCGTAACGCGTTGAAGCACGTGGCCACGTCGGTGTGCTGATGCACATCCACCCATTTGCGGGCGCTCGCCGAACTTTTCGCGCCGAGCTTCGGGAATGCCGCTCGTCCGTGATATACAGCGTGAGCCTCAAGCACACCTACGGCATCACACGAGCGGATGACGGCACTGACGTTGTGTGGATCATGAACGTTCTCGAACACCACCGTGAGTGATGGCTGACGACGGGCAAGCACTGATATGAGTTTTTCGGCGCGTTCCGGTGTGATCATGGTACCCTCAAGCGATTTACTGCCCCGTTGATGTAAGTGCAGCATTATGCACGTGCAGGTTGGTAAAAACAGCAACGGCTCCGACGATGCGGAGCCGCGTGATATGCAATTGTAGGAGTCAATGTGTCGGTCACGTCGTTACCAGGTGGGAGGTAACGTCCAATCATCACTTATCGGCCTCACCCATCACAGGGTCGATCGAACCAATGATGGCCACGACGTCGGACACCATCGACCCTTCGGCCATGTACTTCAACGCCTGCAGGTTGGACGATGATGGCGAGCGGATCTTCAGCTTCCACGGATGTCCCGTGCCGTCGGACACGATGAAGAAGCCAAGTTCACCCTTAGGCGACTCAATGGCCGTATAGGTCTCGCCTGCCGGCGGCATCGTACCGAAGTTGATGATCATGAAGTCATTGATCAGCTCTTCCATCTTCGTGTAGATGTTGGCCTTGCGGGAGAGCACCATCGACGGCGCGTCGGCGATGATCTCGGTACGCGGCGTATTCTCCAGCACGTCAAGGATCTGATGGACAAGCTTGATACACTCATGCATCTCCGTCACACGAACCGTGTACCGACCATAGCAGTCGCAGTCGTTGTGCGTGATGACGTCGAAGTCCATTCTATCGTAGAACATGTACGGCTGATCGCGACGCAGGTCGCGTGCAACACCGGAACCACGCAGCGTGGGGCCTGTCAGGCCAAGGGCGATCGCCTTCTCTGTAGGCATATAGCCAACGCCGGCCATACGGTCGATGAAGATGCGATTCCTGCTAACGAGACTCTCTGCGTCCTTTAGTTCCTTGGGAAAGGCATTCAGCCATTGACGGATGTCGCGTAGCACATCATCAGGGATATCGTTGGCAACGCCGCCGATGCGGGTAAAGCTCGTGGTAAAGCGTGCACCGCAGACGCGTTCGAACAGATCGTACAGTTTCTCGCGTTCGGTGAACGTCCACAGGAAGACCGTCATTGCACCAACGTCCATACACGTTGCACCCATTGCGATCAGGTGCGACGAGATACGGGCGAGTTCGGAAACGAGCATGCGGATCCACACGGCACGATCCGGAACGCCGATACCGGCGGCCTTCTCGATAGCCATCGTGATGCCGACGTTGTTCGATAATGGCGAAAGGTAATCCAGACGGTCCGTGTGCGGAATGAACTCATGGTAGGTGCTGGACTCGGCGATCTTCTCGAAACCGCGGTGAAGGTACCCCAGTTCGGGAACGCACTTGACCACTGACTCACCGTCAAGACGGAGCAGCACGCGCAATACGCCGTGCGTAGCAGGGTGCTGCGGTCCCATGTTGAGGACCATATCGTTCTCAAGCGGGTCCTCGAACATTGCCACGGTGTCTTTATCCTGCACTTCACGCAGGATCTTGCTCTGGCGGAGGCGTTCAACACGATCGATGATCGCCGATTGCGAGACAGGAAGTGACATGTCGGTAGAGAATGGTGAAGTGGATGTCGCAAATATAGTACGTGAACCGCTACGCCCCTGTGTGGATTGCGCCGGCCATTACAGCGAGCCCAGCCATTCGACGATGCGTCGCTCAACATCAGGCGTAGGCCAGTGTCCGCCGTCGAATGTAACATAGGAGTAATCAACGCCTGCCTGCTGCAGTGCTGAACGGATGAGCTCGGCAGTTTGCAGTGGCACCACATCGTCACGCGTGCCGTGCGTAAGAAGCACACGAAGACCATACTGTCGCAGCTGATTGTAGTTCGCAATCACGTCCCCATGGGCATACATGCTTGCGCTGATCGAGCATATCGCATCAATGTCACCCGTAAACCGCGTTGCCAGAACGTGGGCATAAAAGCCACCCTGGCTAAAGCCGATGATGACCGGTTTTCGGCGCTGCACCGGGAGCGTCCGCCAGGCATCCATCATTGCCGTGTGATACCATTCTGCCGATGACAACACGATCTCATCTAGTAGGCTATCAGGGGCATTGAGCCCCTCGCCTGCGGCGGAGTGCCGTTCACGGAGCGAGGCCATCGTCTCGTATATCTTGACGTAGGGCGCTTGCGGTGCAACGAAGATCACGTCACGCAGCCCAAGGCGTTTTGCCCATGATGTCATCACGGCGCTGGAGTGACCGTTACCATGCAGGAGTACGACCAGACGATACTGTTTCTCGGGCGAATACCCCTCCGGAAAGGTCACCAGAGATGTTCCGATACGTGTCTGACGGCTGTACAGCGTCAAGGAGGCCGAGTCGGCACGCCGCCGCTGCTGTACGTGTCCTGCCAGTGCGGAAGAGGATCGGATCAGCGGCTGCAGGACGCCATCGCTTGTGATGCGCTCTACGCGTTGCAGGCCATTCTGTAGGGCGAGCTCGAGTGCTGCCGATGCATCGGCAGATCGGCCTGCCATGGCATAAGCCTTTCCAAGGTTGAAGGCCGTCTCGGCATCGGTAGGCGCAAGGCGCAGCCACGACTCGTACAATGGGATGGCCTGTGCCCCTTTCCCCTGCTGCAGGTACTGGTCGGCCTGTTCGCGGACGGTCGTACGCTGCTGTTGCTGAAGGAGCGACCGTATCGAGAATGACGACGGCATCTGCGCCACTGCGATGGCAGTGCCGGCGCAAAGGAGACAAACGGTCAGGGTACGGAGCATGCCGGATAGACGAAAGGCCCTCACGGGAGGGCCTGGTTTCGATGGTGGGCGAGGTGGGACTTGAACCCACACGTCCTTGCGAACACGGGCTTCTGAGACCCGCCTGTCTGCCAATTTCAGCACTCGCCCATCGGCTGCGGAGAGGGAGGGATTCGAACCCTCGAAAGGATTGCTCCTTTAACGGTTTTCGAGACCGCCCGATTCAACCACTCTCGCACCTCTCCTTTTTGCAGCAATTGTGGGGCCACAAAGATAGGAGAAATCCCGAAACGTACGAATGCTTGGTGCGAGAAATCGCAGCTCACCGTTCCTGATCGTCCATGTTTCCCTGCAGCAACACGAGGTAGCTCAGGTAGCGTTCTTCGTCGATGGTACCGGCATCGACACCTTCTTTCACGGCACATCCCGGCTCGTGCGTGTGGCTACACGGCTTGAAGCGGCAATGCTCAGCAAAAGGCGTGAACTCCTCGAAGTAATAGGGTAACTCGTCGGCCGACAGCTCCCATATGGCAAACTCTCTGATGCCCGGAGAATCTACGATCGAGCCACCGCCGGGCATTGGAAAGACCTGGGCAGCTGTCGTGGTATGCCTACCCTTGTCGTATTTCTCGCTGATCGCGCCGACGTCCTGTCGGACATCGGTAAGCAGGTTGATAACGGATGACTTCCCTACCCCTGACGGCCCGCTCAGGAGGGTCGACGCCCGTCCGAGCTCGTGGCGCAGGGCATCCATCCCCTGATCCGTTGACGCCGACATGAAGACAACCGGTATGCCGATATGCACGTAGGCTGCAAAATCATCGACAACGTCCTGCAGATACTCCTCCGGGATCAGATCCATCTTGTTCACAACGATAAAGGGGCGCAGATCTCCCTTATCGGCGGCGATCAGGTAGCGGTCGATCAGGCGCTTGTGGTACGCCGGCTGCGCCGCAGCAACGACGATACCAAGCTGCTCAACGTTCGAGACTAAAACCTGTTCGCGACGCGCCTTGCCGGGAACCTTGCGTGACAAGAGGGTCTGCCGTGCCTCGACCTTGACGATCGTACCTGCAGCATCCCCCTGAGACGTCGCATGTTCGTCGGGAAGGATCCACACGTGGTCGCCTACCGTAACGATCGTGCTGGTATGCGGACAGTCCACCGTGCCTCCAACGCTGGCCACGACGTACGTGGCATCGTCATCCCGGCGACAGATCCACGATGGCCCGACGGCGGTCAACACGGTGGCACGGACCGCCGAGGGGTCCAGCGGCTGCCCCACCTTAATGATCGTACGGGTCTTGGAAACCGGCTTTATGCTCCTGCGTGAGCGGGTGCCCGAAGCAAATGCCGCCGCATGATCCTCCTCGGGACCAATGCCTTGCCCCTTCGATACCGTCATATGTGGAATTTTCTTGACACTTGGTGCACAAACTTCGTACTTTGACGGCAGTTTACAACTAAAAGCAGGTTTCTGTTGAACTTTCGGTGGATACTCCGAGAACGCATCGATGAACACGCTGTCCAACACATAACAACCACGCTGGGTATCCCAGCACCCATCGCCAGAGTACTTGTCGGCCGTGGCATTGATACGCCCGACGCAGTACAACAGTTTTTCGCACCCTCCATTGACGCCCTCAACTCACCGTGGTTGCTGGCGGACATGGGGATTGCGGTGGACCGAGTCGAACGTGCCATTAGCATGGGCGAGGAGATTTGGATCCACGGCGATTATGATGTTGACGGCACGTCGAGCACCGCTATGATGCTCCATTTCCTGCGGGAAATCGGTGCGAGCGTTCATTATTTCATTCCCGATCGCACTGTCGGGTTCGGTTTCACGCGTACCAGCGTTGACCGTGCTCATGCACAGCGTGCCAAGGTCATCATCACGGTTGATATCGGCATTACGGCCATCGACGCGATCACCTATGCAAAGAGTCTAGGCATGGACGTGATCGTCTGCGATCACCACGAGACAGCCGAAGAGCTTCCGCCTGCCCTGGCCATCCTCGATCCGATCAAACCGGGCTGCCCATATCCGTTCAAGTCGCTGGCGGGCTGCGGCGTGGCGTTCAAGCTCGTTCAGGGCATCTGCGAGCGTCGCGGTATCCCTGAGGTCGCGCACGGCTACCTAGACTTCGTGGCTATCGCCTCCGCCGCCGACATCGTACCCCTTGTCGGCGAGAACCGCATTCTGTCGCATGCTGGACTCGAGCAGCTCAACAGCGCTCCGCGGCCGGGATTGAAGGGGCTGATCGATTGTGCGGGACTAACGCCCGGTGCGATCAATAACTCCAGCATCGTCTTTGGTCTGGCACCGCGAATCAATGCGGCTGGACGTCTTGGAGACCCGGCCCGCGCCGTTGAGATGATGATCCAGGCCGACGAGCTGATGTCCTTTCGCATTGCACAGGAACTCGAGCAGGATAATCGACGACGACGCGCCATCGACGAGGAGACGTTTGAAGAGGCTGCACAGCAGGCCGAACGCATCATCCGCGAGCGACGCCCCCACTCGCTGGTGCTTCATGGTAACACATGGCATGCAGGCGTGATCGGTATCGTTGCCTCGCGTCTGGTTGAGCGATTCCACCTTCCCACGATCATGCTTACGACGATCGATGGCGTCGCCAAAGGTTCCGCTCGGTCCATCAAAGATTTCGATATTCACGCTGCCCTGCGGACCTGCGAGGATCTGCTGATCGAGTTCGGTGGTCATAAGCACGCCGCCGGGCTGTCCCTTGAGGTCGACCGCGTACCGGAACTCATGGAACGCTTCGATGTGATCGCCCGTGCACAACTCACCACGGAGATGCTCACACCGGAGATCGCCATTGATGCCGAGTTGTCACTAAACGAGTTAACTCCAAGCTTTTTCAAGCTATTAGCACAGTTTGCCCCTTATGGCTACGGCAACCATCGTCCCGTGTTTATCTCGAAGGGTGTGGTTTCAGCAAACGGTGTGAAGATCGTTGGCAATAACCACTTGAAATTTAGAGCGTTACAGAAAAACTTCGCCATCGATGCCATCGGATTCAATCTCGGCCACAAGATCGCTGTCTGCAGCAATGGCAAGCCGTTCAGCGTTGTGTACACGCTTGAGGAAAACCTGTTTAACGGCATGACAACGCCGCAGTTACGTATCAAGGACATTCGTTCCGACGTGTGATCGGCGTCGGCTGCCTTCTGGAGACCATGGACCATGTCGCAGAGTGTTCTGTCGACGACCTGCATCGTAACAGCCATGCATGGCGATGGCACGTTGGTGTGTGCGACGTCCAACGGATCCATTGTCCTGCATTGCACCCCAGCATGGGCTGCTGAGCACTCGGCTTGTCAGCCCGGCATGCACCTCTGGGTGAATGGCGCAAGGCCGCTGACCCCGGACGAATGGGAAATTGGACCGGATTCTTTGCTCGTACTTGATCCTACCTCGTTGTATGACGTTACTGACGTTGCCTCGCTCCTTGACGAGACCGGAATCATTCCCCTTATGGGACTTGTACGCCGGTTGACGCCTCCGGTATTCTCCCCGGCAGCATCCAAGGGCAAGCTTATCAATACGATCCTGGATCTGCTGGTTGAGAATCCCTCTCTATCCGTCCAGCACGTCATGCAAATGGCTGAAGCACAGCTCGCTCTGACCATGGCCCACCTTGAGCGGCGCGGTGAACGCGAGGCCATCATTGCCTCAGCAACATCGTTCATCCCATTGTTACTAAAAGGGATTGCAGGGTTTTCCACATCGACCATCAGCATTGAGCCGACCTTTGCGTCGCCGAGACTTGGCTTGATCGGTCGGATCGATCTCCTGATGATCAGCCTAACAGACCCGCACGATCGAACTGTGGTCGAACTCAAGTCTGGAAGTGCGCCAAAGGGCAACCGAGCACGTGCTTCACACCACGGGCAGGTCGTTGCCTATGCCATGCTCTTGGAGCAGGCCGATCCGTTGCGTACAGGCATGAATATGGTCTGGTATCCGGCTGCCGACGACCAACCGTTCCGCGATGTTACCGTGACCATTGACGACCGTCGAAACGTCATCCACGCCAGGAATAGGATTGTCATGCTGGAGCGGATGATCGCGTTACGCGACATAGCACTGCTGAACAGCATTGCCGGTGCTGACCCCGGAAGGATGCCACGGTTCATGCAGGATGACGTGCGACACCTGGCCATGGACATCGCAACCTTGACCACGACCGAGCGCGCCTACCTGCGCGCATGGCTGTCGTTCATTGCACGTGAACAGCAGCAGCAGCGACAGGACCTTGCAAAACCGATGTGGACAAACACGCCCGAGGAGCGTCGCACACGTCCTTCGGCCGTAACCGACCTCAGGTTGGCACTCGATGGTGTGGACGCAGAGCTTGGACACTTGACGTTTGTGCGCTCTCGGCCGTCCGACGACTGCTCCTTGCGGAAGGGCGACATCGTGCTTGCCTATCAGGTGGAACCTGACGGAACAGCCGACCCTTCGCGGCGGCAGCTATTGAAGTCCACCGTTAGGTCGATCACCGGCGACACCCTCGAGATAAGCCTGCGAAACAAGCATGTCGATGTTGCGGCCCTTGCCCAAGCAACCACGTGGGTCGTCGAGCAGGATGCCACGGAAAGCGGCTTGCGGGACCTGTATGGCAACTTGGGTCTGTGGCTTCGGTCCCCCGCTGACGTCCGAAATGTCCTTACTGGAAGCGTCCGACCACGTATGCTGCCGCCGAAGGTCGTTCATGACAAAAGACT
>JAULYI010000111.1:0-3736 GCA_032117915.1 Kapaibacterium sp. (SeqCode)
GGGGGTGACAGGACGTACACACGGAACGTCGAACATAGCTAAGGTCAGGATTCGGCCCGAGGGGTTGGCGAATACCGAAGGCAACACCCCTTGTTGCTTACTCTGGAGATTGCAATGCCTTCAGCTTTGCAAGGTCGTGGCCAAGGTCGACCAGATTACGGATGACGCCGGTGGTCATGCCGAAGTAGATGTCATCAAACCGTTTGAGCGACTCATCGTCGGCATGGCGCATGAGGTCGGCCAGGTGTTCGCGGAGCGTATTCATCTGGGTGGCGAACTCGCGCTCAAGCTGGGGATAGCCTTCGGCGCCGGGTTGCAAGCGACGCAGTGTGCCATAGACCTTCCATAGCCCGGTGCCTGTTCGGATGATGCGCATGGCCAGCTCAGCCTCGTCGTACGAGGCTGCGAGTTCCAGGATGATGGCCATGTCATTCTTCTTGCGGAGTCCGCCTTCGGCCTGCTCATTGAGCACGGCAACAACATGTTCGGTATCGGCTGAGATCTGCATCAGTACTGGACCGTGGCAAGAATTGATCGGAAGGTGCGCTGGATCTCGGCATCAACGGGCAGCTCCTTGCCTCCAACGGTCAGTGGCACCAGGGCAAACTCATAGTGGTTGCCGATGCTGCTTGTGAACACGGCGCATCGCGTGCGAAGCGCACCGCCGCTTGTGCTGAAGTCATACATGCCGAATGTGCGGGTGCCAAGCTGGGCAGTCTTGTACGTACCGACCAACGTAGCTGTGCCGGCAGTCTTCCGTGACCGGCGAGCGAATGCAACGCGTGCCAAACCAAGCATACCCTCCTGCTCCGATGCGGCTTTCATGGACTCGCCGTGCTGGATCTGACTGAAGACGGCAGTAAGGGAGTAGTCGGAATTGGTTGCCAACGCGATGATGTCCGTGGACTGCTGACCCTTAGGATCGAGAAAGATCCAGCCCTTTGGGAGCTGGGCGATCATGTCGCCCGCCTGCGTACGAACGATCTCCTCGCTCATATCGAGTTCGGGCTGCGGACTCAGCTCAACATTCACGGGTTCGACCGACGTGTCAGGGGCTTTCACAAACAGACATCCGTGTAGTGCCAGCCCGAGGACCAGCAGGACTGCAACGCGCATATGAGGAGTTATTTCCAACGGCGTTCTCCGGCGCGGATCGCTATGCGCAAGGTGTTCTCTGCGGGTACGAGCGGGCATGCATACTGGTCATTGTACGCACAGTACGGATTGTAGGCATTGTTGAAGTCTATCGTTACCGTAGAGTCGCCTACGTCTGTCACATTCAGGTACCGTCCGCCGCCATACGACTCGTTGCCCGTTGTTCTGTCCTTGAACGGTACGAACAAGCCGTCATCGGCATCAGGGATCTCCTGGTATGCGGTAAGCTTGCACTTCACACCGTTGAGCGTGAATGCGAGTGTGCCAACGCGCAGGGTCCGACGGATGTCGGATGGATCTGTGGTCGGCATCGTGATCGTATCGGGCCTGCTCAGAGGAGCATAGGTTGCGTCAACAATGTATGCCTCCGAGGGCTCGAAGTACGACAGACCATTGAAGTGCTCTCGCATTTCGACCGGGATGGGCGAGTCTTCGGAGTTCTTCAGAAAGTCATCCTTGGCTGTGCGAGTATCCACCAGCTCTTGCTCGTCGAAGTTGTTCAACGAAGCGCCTTGATCCTCTTCGCAAGCCGTTATCATGATCGTCATGGCAAGGAGGGCCATGAGACTGCGCATCAGCTTCACGGTGTTTCCTGAGGGAAGTTCTTCCACATCATGGACTCTACAGGAGCATTGGTGCGGGCTGTGTACTTCGCCGATGCCTTGGCGTTATACGGATTGTTCACCGTGCCCTGCACAGCAAAGTAAATGAGCTGCCCGATCGGCATGCCAGCATAAACACGTACCGGCTGCTTGACGCTGATCTCAAGGGTCCAGTAGTTGCAGAAGCCGATATCGCCCTTGCCCGCCGTGGCGTGAATGTCAATCCCAAGGCGGCCAACGCTGGACTTGCCCTCGAGGAACGGCACGTGTTCGTGTGTCTCCGTGTACTCTAGCGTTACGCCCAGGTAGAACTTGTCCGGCTGAAGCACGAAGCCCTCTTCGGGGATCGGATACAGTTTGATCTTGTTGTGCGCTTTGGCATCGAGTATCGTGTCAACATACTCTGCGAGCACGCCGCCAAGGTGCACATCGTACGAGTTCGATCCCATGCAGGCCGGGTCGAACGGCTCGACGACGATCGAACCCTTCTCCATGCAGGCGAGGATCTCATTGTCGGTTAGAATCATGGTCGAAAATAGCGAATATGACTGAGGCCCGTAGGGGGCATTGCCAGGCTTGGGTCAGGACTGCCGCTTGGCATATCTGGCATAGCGCACAAGGCCCCACTTGTGCAGGCGGTGCTGGATGCTTGTTGTCAGTACGCCGATACCGTAGATCGTGCTGCGCCGAAAATTGATCGAGCTGGCATCGTCGAAGTACTTCGTAGGACATGTGACTTCGGCGATCGCGAAGTCAGCCATGATGATCTGTGACAACATCTGATTGTCGAAGACAAAGTCGTCGGAATTGGCGTCCAGATCGATCGATTCGAGCACTACTCGTGAAAACGCCCGATACCCCGTGTGATACTCGCTGAGCTTTTGCCCTACAAGGATGTTCTGCGCCAGCGTCAGCAGTCGGTTGGCGATATACTTGTACATCGGCATGCCGCCCTCCAATGCCCCTTTACCCAGGATGCGTGATCCAAGGACGACGGGGTAGAGGTCGTTGGCGATGATCCAGGCCATAGACGGGATCAACATGGGCGTGTACTGGTAGTCGGGATGCAACATGATGACGATGTCGGCACCAAGCTCCAGGGCTTTGCTGTAGCAGGTCTTCTGGTTGCCGCCGTACCCCTTGTTGTTGTCGTGACGGATCACATGTGTGATGCCCAGGGCCCGCCCCACTTCGGTGGTTTCGTCACGAGAATGATCGTCAACAAGCACAACATCGTCCACGATATCCATGGGGATTTCGCGGTAGGTCATTTCTAGTGTCTTGGCCGCATTGTAGGCGGGCAGGACGACAACGATTCTCTTCCCGTTTATCATTCTAGCTCAAACATAGCAGCAATAGTAACACGAACAACCATTTCGCCTCCGGAAACAGTCGGAGCCGACTCGGCATCGTCAGCGGCCATCATGCGTGCACTCCTCATCATGAACGGCCGGGGTGTGTCTTCGGACGCTTCGTTGATCGTAAGCAGCTTGCCAACGCGTGCGCCAACGGCTTCGGCCATCTGCTGAGCCTTGGTCTTGGCGTTGACGGCGGCGGCAGCGCGAAGGGAATCGCGAATGGCATTGGCCGTCGATACTTCAAAATCGATACTCTCAACCATGTTGCCACCAACGCCAACGGCCTTATCCAGGATGTCATCGAGCTTGGCGATGTCGCGCACCGTCACATGGATGGTGTTGCGCATCTGATACTTCAGGAACTCGCGCTTGCCTTCCGGACGCCAGTTGTGCACCGGCTGGAGCGTGAGGTTGCTCGTTTGGATGTCTGTAGGCTTTACGCCCGCTTCCGCCAGTGCTGCAAAGATCTGACGCATGGCGTCATCGTTATCGCTCTTGACCGCAGAAGCGTTCTTGCCTTCGGTCTCTACGCCCAGCGTGATGCTGGCGCGATCGGGCTTCATTCGTGCTTCGGCAACGCCTTGTGAGGAGACGGTGCGGCGTGTGTCAATGGTCTGCGCT
>JAULYI010000112.1:0-1586 GCA_032117915.1 Kapaibacterium sp. (SeqCode)
CGACCGTACGGGTGATGCACCGGGCAAGTCTCCGATCGTGCGATTCGAAAACGTGCCATTCCTGAACGTCAAGTTGCGTAACGTCAACGAGTACAAGCGCCAGGATGTGGTGAATGGTCAGCCTACGGACGTAACCGTCAGCTATGCGAAGGTGCCCTACAGCCATACTACGCAGGCTGATCCGGAACCCGCTCAGGCCGAGCAGTTCCCGAACGCACAAAAGGTGCCGCTTGATGGCTTTACGATGGCGTCCTACGGTTGGCGCAATACGCGTAATGGCGACAACGGAGCAACAACGCGTGCCAATTATGCAGCTGACTCCAACAGCGGTCTCCCGATGGGTCAAGGCAAGTATTACTTGTCACGCGCCATCTCTACCACCGGCCAGGATACGTTGGACTTCTGCCACGTACTGAGCGTTGGCGGTGCAGAATTCGTGATCGACTACTCTTGGAAGGCACGTCGTTCGAACCGCAGCGTTTCCTTCCTCCCGTCCACGATCACACCTCCAACGGAGCTACCAAAGCAGGACTTCAAGGCAGGTGATAAGATCATCTTCCGCACACTCGGTGGTGCTCTTGGTTTCCCGTTTGATGGTGCAAAGGTTGATGTTGCTGTGAACCAGTATGACCCTGGTGTTGCCGGCAACGGCTACACCACGGAGCAGCTGGAGCAAGTGCAGGTCTCTCCGAATCCTTACTTCGTGACGCACGAAGGCATGCGCTCGCCGTTCGAAGGACGCCTGTATTTCACACGTCTCCCGCGCCAGGCAACGATCAACATCTACACGTCGTCCGGAAGCCTTGTGCAGACCATCGAGCATGACGAAACAAGTAGCGAAGCGCCAGATAAGACAAGTCTGCAAGTCTGGGATCTTCTCTCCAAGAATCGTCAGCGTGTTGCAAGCCAGATGCTTGTAGCCGAGATCATCGACAAGGTCACGGGCAATGCCGTGACCCGCAAGTTCACCATCGTCGTGGGCCCGGCCCGCATCATTTCAGGACAGTGAGAGGCATGACCACGATGAACCTCAACATGATCACCATTCTTCGCTCAGCAGCTCTTGCCGTTGTAGCCATTGGAGCTACGGCCACGGCAAGTGCTCAGCCTATCGCCGTCACAGCAGGCGAGTTCACGAAGGTAGGTTTGGCCGGCGGTCAGTTTCTGAAGATCGGCGTCGGTGCCCGCGGCACGGGTATGGCCGGTGCCTTCAGTGGGCTTGCCAACGACCTCACTTCGCTCTACTGGAATCCCGCAGGTGCAGCCGACATGAAGGGCTATGCAGCGGATGCGCATACGACCTTCTGGTTTGCCGGAATGCAGCACAGCTTCGCTGCTGCCATCATGCCGGTAAGCGAACGCCTTCGTGCAGCCGTATCGTTCACGTCGTTCAACTCTGGCGATATCAGTATCACCACGCTGGACCAGCAGGACGGAACGGGAGGCATCTATCAGGTTTCTGATATTGCCCTAGGGTTCTCCCTGGCGGGCTACCTTACGGACCAGTTCGCATTCGGTGTAACCGCCAAGTATGTCCAGCATGCGTTCTCGCAGATGTCTGCCGGTGGCTTTGTCTTCGACATCGG
>JAULYI010000113.1:0-2209 GCA_032117915.1 Kapaibacterium sp. (SeqCode)
TGTGTTTTTGCATACATACGCCGTCGTGACACGGGGGCGGTAATGTGTGACATGGGTTTCGCCGTCATACGCCGTCACCATATGCCCGGATACTGGTGCGTAATTTGCCGTCATGGCGAAGCAGCGCAAATGGTATGTCGTGTGGCACGGACACAACCCGGGCGTCTATGATACGTGGGCCGATGCGGGAGCACAGGTCCAGGGAGTTCCCGGAGCGAAATACAAATCGTTCGACAGCCGCGAAGGCGCGGAGGCCGCGTTCGCCGAGCATCACGACCTGCATATCGGCTCGGGAGAGCGGAAGCCTGCCAAGAAGAAGCCTACGACACTTCCCACGGCCGTCCGACTGCCTAGCATAGCCGTCGATGCCGCATGTGATATGACGACCGGGGTGATGGAGTACCGTGGAGTCGACATCGCCACGGGGGCCGAGCTGTTTCACATGGGACCCTTTCAGGACTCGTCGAACAACCTTGGCGAGTTTCTTGCCATCGTCCACGCTCTTGGATGGTGCAAGCAACAAGGGCTTACAACACCGATCTACTCCGACTCGCGCACGGCACTCTCGTGGGTACGTCGGAAGCTGGCCAAGACCACGGTGACACGGACACCGGGCAACGAGGACGTGTTTCAGCTGATCCGACGCGCAGAAGAGTGGTTGAAGCAGAATACGGTCGCCAATCCGATCCTTAAGTGGGAGACCGAATCGTGGGGTGAAAACCCTGCCGATTTCGGCCGCAAGTGATTCACGAAACGTCATTACACAGACAACACCATGCAGATTGCGATTGACATTGTTCGGATGCCCCATGCCGCGGATCTTCCGCTGCCCACGTATGCCACTCCGGGGTCGGCCGGCATGGACGCCCATGCCGCCGTCACATCACCCATGACGCTGGCACCTGGAGCAATAGTCCTTGTCCCAACAGGTCTGCAAGTGGCCATACCCCTTGGGTATGAGCTGCAGGTGCGCTCACGGAGCGGCCTAGCCGCCAAACACGGCATCTTCGCCTTGAATGCACCGGGAACGGTCGACAGTGATTATCGTGGCGAGATCAAGGTCATCATGGCCAATGTCGGCACAGAACCATTCATCATCGAGCACGGCATGCGCATTGCACAGTTTGTTGTTGCCCAACATGAACACATATCCTGGAACGTCGTTGACGTCCTTGACGAAACGTCCCGTGGCGAAGGGGGCTTTGGCAGCACAGGAGTACATCCATGACGATCAGCATCGGTTCGGACCACGCAGGGTTTGCCTATAAGGAAGCCATCAAGGCGATGCTCGTGGCCGAAGGCCATGACGTTGTCGACGTAGGCACAACGTCCGAGGAGCGTGCAGACTATCCGGATTACGGTATCGCTGCTGCAACACTCGTAGCCAACGGGTCAGCACGGTACGGCGTACTTGTGTGCGGCTCCGGCATCGGCATCTCCATTGCCGCCAACAAGGTGTCGGGCATCCGTGCCGCTAACTGTACCAGCATAGAAATGGCGGCACTGGCTCGCCAGCATAACGATGCCAACATGGTTGCCGTCGGACAGCGCCTTGTATCGCAGGATCAGGCTTTGGAGATCGTTCGGACCTTTCTGTCAACGGACTTCGAGGGCGGACGCCATGCACAGCGTGTGGAGAAGATCCATCTCCTTGGTGAAAGGACGTCATCATGACGGTCATGGTTCTTTCTGCCCATCCTGACGATGCCGAGTTGGCGTGTTCGGGAACCGTACGCAACCTCACCAGCGAAGGTGTGAACGTTGTTTTCGTGGAGTGCACCCGTGGTGAACTTGGCACCCGAGGCACGGCCGAGCTACGTTTACGCGAAGCAGAGGCCGCCGCCGATATTCTTGGGGTGAGCAGACGCGAATGCCTGGAGATGCGCGATGGTTCCATCATGCACACAGAGGAGAACGTAACGAAGGTCATCGAGGCGATCCGTGCCCATAGGCCACACCTTATGTTGATTCCTCCGCCGTTCGAACGTCATCCCGACCACGAAGCTGTCCATCGGTTGGCTCGCGCTGCGGCATTCAAGGCCGGATTGGCGAAGGTGGTCACCGCACGGGACGGCGTGGAACAGCAACCCCACAGACCACACCGAATGTTGTGCTTTCTGCAGCAGTATGACTTCCCGCAGAACCCTGACGTGTACGTGGATATCTCTGACTCCTTCGACGCGAAGATGGCGTCGATCAAGGCCTTCTC
>JAULYI010000114.1:0-3789 GCA_032117915.1 Kapaibacterium sp. (SeqCode)
GGCGCAACACGCTGGTCTTCCGCGTCAGCGAGGGGCCTCGGGCCGTGATCGATACCGTGATCTACCTTGGTCTGAGTGACTTGCCTTCAGATGTAGCGGACCGTGTGGATTCCCGTCGACAGCTACGCTCGGGAGAACCATTCAGCGAGAACGCGATCGACGGTGAAGTTCGTCTGGTGTACGAGGAGCTCCGTAACAGCGGATACTTCAGAGCATGGGCTGATCGTCCTTACGTTGGCCGCTCAGCCGATCTGATGCACGATACTGTTGTGATCGTTGTCGACCCCGGCACACGGTGCAAGATCAGCGCTCTTATCTTCGAGGAGAACTCTGGTGGATATCCGTCGATCACAGAGGGTACAAGACGGCGGCAGCTGGAGATGGAGGAGGGTCAGTGGTTTAGCGCTGATCGTGTTTCACGTTCGCGAAACAACTTGATCACCCTCGGAGCATTCGAAAGTGTGACGATCGACACCGTGCCTGCCGACCAGTGTCCGATGGGTGTGCAACCCAATACCGATAGCACCATTGCCCTGAGGGTCTTTACCAGGAATGCGAAGTACTATGACGTCGGCACAGACCTGCTGCTCTACCAGACCTCGATCGATAACTATCTGAACTTCGGTGTGGGTGCGTTAGCCCTTCACCGTAATGCCTTTGGTGGTGCGCAGCAATTGAGTCTGCAGGGCCAGTTTGTGCTGCAAGACATCAGCCGTGCATTTCAAGGACAACAACTCGAAACAGAAACGATCGCACAGATCGGCTTCGACTGGCCGAGTGCCTTCCGCGTCCTTGACCAGCGCGCACGCCTGATCGCGAACACCCAGTACTCGCTTCGTCGGCTCGTTGAGACCTTTCAACTCGAGTCGTCAACCATGACGCTTCGAATGCCGATCTCGCTGTATCAACACACGCTCTTCAACGGCCTTGAATTCTCAACGTCGTTCGAGCGCCAGATCCCACGGGACTATCAAGGGGCTTTGGATAGCGCGCTTGTGCGCGCCGAAACACCCGCCGAGATCGAGAATATTCTTCAGACCTTCCTGTCGTTCGTTGCCCTTGAAAACCACCTGCAGACGGGCGCCTTCTTGACGGGTGCGTTTGTCGGTTTCTCGCTGCGCGGAGAACACCGGGACAATCCCGTGAATCCAACAAGCGGCATCTTTACATCTGTATCTGCGGAATATGGTGACGGCGCAGGACGGTTCGTCCGCGCTCAGTTCTTTAACGGCACCTACACATCCTTGCGTCCACGGCTGGTTGCTGCGACGAAGGTTCGTCTCGGTCATATCATGCTGATCGACCCGCTGAACACCTACGTTCCTCTGGAACGACAGTTCTTCGCTGGTGGCGCTGCGTCGATCCGCTCGTATCCGTCCAGACAACTTCACGATGTAACATCGGGCTCGTTGAACTTTGAGGGTGATGAGGCGCGGATCTTCAACAACATTCTCGGAAGCGCCTCGCTGATCGAGCTGGGGTTTGAACTTCGATATACCTTCAAACGGCCATCTACGTGGCCCGATCTGCTGGCAACGTTTGTGGAGAGTAGCGGTATCACGCTCTTTACGGATGTAGGCAATGCGTTCAATCGCCTGACCGTGGACAAGTATAACACAGCCCGATTGTACGACTTTCTTGCCGGGTCGGTAGTGGCAGCGGGAATCGGTTATCGCTTTCAAACACCTGTAGGTCCGTTCCGCGTTGACTATGCTACGAGCATCTATGACCCTGCTCTCGGTTCCGAGGCGGTAATATGGAATGGGCGACGCAACATCTTTGCATTCAGCAACTGGCAGCTATCCATCGGCCTGGGTCACGCGTTCTAGTCCCTGAGCGCCAAAACCAGGCGCTCCCCACGCGACGTGCGCATGGCACGATACATGCCGGATGTGGTAAACGGCATCGCGACACCACCACGGTCGTCTATGGCGATGATTCCACCGTTGCCGCCTAACGACTCGATCTCGGACATGACCATGCCCGCTGCCGCGTGGACGGTTTCACCGAGCAACTGCATACGGGAAACAATGGTGTGGGCTGCCGCGGCACGAATGAAGTACTCCCCAACGCCGGTACAGGAAACAGCTCCAACGGTGTTCTGCGCATAGGTCCCTGCGCCAATAATGGGGGTGTCACCTACCCTACCAGCCGTCTTTCTGAGTGTTCCACCGGTCGTCGTAGCCGCCGCTATGTTGCCGTGAACATCGAGTGCAACGGCTCCGACCGTTCCGGAGCGCCGTGCGTCTGCGCCTCCAGCAATTGCCGCTGTATCACAGGGGATATAGTATGAAGGCTCCACGGTTTGTAAACCGTGCTCGGTTGCAAGGCGATCTGCTTCCTCTGCAACAAACAGCACGTGTGGAGTACGCTCCATGACAAGACGAGCGGCCATGATGGGATTCCGAATGGAACGTGCTGCGGCAATCGCACCGGCTGAACGGTCGCGACCGTCCATGATGGACGCATCACATTCAACGTACCCACGAGTATTGGGCGACGAACCGCGGCCCGCGTGGAACAACGCAGAATCCTCCATGCGAACACAAGCATTCGTCACAACATCAAGTGCAGCAGCGCCCCCTTCCAACATGCTGTAGAGGTCGTCAATGAGGGATGAGAGGAAGGATTCTGCTTCTTCAAGCCGTCCGGTACCCTGATATCGAGCCAGATTACCGGCTCCACCATGCAGGGCAATCGTCAAAGGCCTATTGTTCACGTTGTGATCTTGCCAATGACGGAATCTTGAACATCATGAAGCTGGGCGTTGGCCAGGAGGGTTAGTATTCCGTCGGTGACCATGTGCTGATGATAGGTAGCGTTGATTCCCTCGCGCTCTAGTGCTTCGATGATGGCGGCAGACTCACCACCGGTGATAACAAGGGTGGGTTTATTGTTCCCGGTACTGGGAATGTAGTGTCTGAGGGCATAGGAAATGCCACCGGCCACACTCGCTGTTACACCGGCCATCACGGAGTGCAGCGTGTTTTGACCTATTGATCCGTGTCCGGGTGTATAGCGATAGTCAGGTATACCGGCTGTCTGCTTTGCCAAACCGAATAACTGTGTTGATACTCCGGCGAAGATCACGCCGCCTTGGAATGTTCTATCAGCGGCGATGGAATTCAGGGTGACGGCTGTGCCGCAGTCAACGGTTACGAGCGGTGGGTTGACTCGAGACATTGCGCCAATGGAACCAAGAAGACGATCAATACCCGCATGTTCCACGTCACCGAAATGCAGTAACGCATCGTTACGCATCAGCAAAGAATGGGCGTTCACAACAAGGTGTCCCGGACAGCGCTGGAGCACTTTTACAATGGCGGTGGTTTGCTTTGGGTTGACGCTTGACAGGCCAATCAGGAATCGACGGTTTACGTGATCACGGAAGTGGTGTTGTACGTTCTTTTTCCACTCTTTGTCGTATGGAAACGATAAAAACACATCGTCGTGATGAATCTTTACGCGGCTGTTGCCAACATCGATGCCGGCAATGCCATAGGTAACACCGTTCAGTTCAATGCTGGTATCGTAGAGTGTCGCCATCTGTAATGATCCGTTCTTGTTGTGTGTGATCATTCCTGACAATTAGCCGTCCGTCAGCCAGGATCCTAAGCGGTGTATACGGAGCTTCTTCATCAATCAGCGTCATCCTTACGGAGTCTAGCTGCAGCGCTTCAACCCAACGGTCGTGCATCTCTTGCCAAGGGGCCGCCAAGTACTGCACGAATCTATCGCGAATCTGTGCCAGAAGATACTCGATAGCAATAGTGATGTCCAACCGTCGTA
>JAULYI010000115.1:0-18838 GCA_032117915.1 Kapaibacterium sp. (SeqCode)
GGCTAGCGGTCCGTGATGGCCTCCGTCCACGTCGATGTGCCGCTGAAGGTAGTACCGAAGATCCTCGACGTCCTTTTGCTCTGCGACGTTTACGTGGTCGAGCATCCCAAGAAACATCGTTGGGATAACGTCTTCGCGTCCGAACGTGAACACGCTGGCGATCTCGTGTGGCTTGCCGCGTTGGATCACGGCCATGGTACCTCGCACGAATGCCGCACCCGCAGCGGGAGCGTTCGCTTCCTCTAGGGCTTTATCGACCGCCATTCCACCGGATATAAGACGGCAGAAGTGCTCGATCGCATTCGTCGATGCACCCATGCCGCGCATTGCCGTCAGGTACATCTCGAAGTGACTTGTGCGATTCCCATGACGGTCGACGTCACTTTCTTCACCCACAACGATCTCGTTGATGAGATAGCGCACATCAGGCGAGCCCACCGGGACCCACGGAACCTCAACACACGTCAGGTGTCGCTGGAGTGACTTCAGGAGCGACATGAAGTCCCACACAGCCCACACATGGTGTTCCATGAACCGTGCTATGGCTGCACTGTCGCGCAGCGTACCATACAGGGGATGATTTTCTAAGGCCGCACGGAGGTCAGCGGTACCTTCAAGCAAGCGGGTTGTTGTCATGGCGTCAGAAACACAGTCGGGCAGCGGGAAGTTTCGACCTCCGTCCTTTCGAATCGAACTACCCGGGAACAAATCAAAACGCCCCGATCGTCAAAGACGACCGGGGCGTTCCCGTTTGCTCAGGTTGTGCTGAATGGCAGGTCTATCAGCGGGTCTTCATTCGGCCACTTTTGACAAGCTGGTCACAGGCGTTCACGATGATCGTGGCACCTGATACTGCGTCACTCTGTGCTGTCGCTTCGGTGCTGATGCCGGCCGTGCCTGTCAGGTAGCTTAACGTGTTATCGCCGTTCGCAAGCTTCTCCTGCACATTGATCACCAGTGAAAACAGATACCGCTTCTCCTTTGCGTCGAACGCTCCGGAGAGGATGACCACAGCGTCGCCGTTCTTGGCAACCTTCATGGCTTCGGCAACACTGGGATGTACCTTCAGGCCATCGCCGAAACGGGCCTTCAACGGTGTAAAGAACGGGTTGTACCAGTTCCCGTAGTTCTTGGGCGTATTGTCCACCAGGTGAACATACACCATCGTTGCGGCCTTAGTCGTCGCCGTCTTTTTCTTTTCCGACTTGCCTTGTGCCTGCGCACTTGCTGTGCCTAGGGTAAACAATGCGGTCAGGAACAACACAAAGGTTGCGATGCGAACAGTCTGCATGGACGTTGATACCATAGCTGTTGGTAGAAGGTGGTTGCCCACAAACTTACGATTTTGACGTTCGATGAGAACCGCGGAGTCGTTGATTATCTGGCTAGACTGATCAGCGTCTTCTGTAGAGCTGTTCCGCTTGAAAGCGCTTGTGCACGTTGAGCTTAGCGTAGATAGCCTTCATATGACTTCGTACGGTATCCACACTCATCTTTAGTTCGATGGCGATCTCTTTGTAAAGCTTGCGCTGCGCTAGTCGATGGAGCACTTCAAGTTCGCGCGCCGTAAGCAGCTCGATCCCGCTGCGCTTGGGCAAACTTGCAACGTAATCAATAATTATGCGGGCCACTGTGCTGTTCATGGGCGATCCACCATGGTGCACGTCATGAAGTGCATCGAGCAATACCGGTATAGGAGTTGTCTTCAAGACATATCCTCGGGCTCCGGCTAGGATCGCCCGACGTACCAGATCCTCATCGTCGAAGTTCGTCAGCACGAGCATTTGCCCCCTGACTCTTCGTCGTCGAAGTCTGGAGATCGCTTCGGTACCGGGCATGCCTGGAAGAACAAGATCGATGAGAAACACATCGACGTGTGAGAAGTCACGAGCTCGAAACAACTCCTCCGCTGACGGATAGTTTCGGATGCATGTAAATCGGGGGTCTTCGTCGATCCGGGATGCAAGAGTCCGGCGAAGCATCTCGTCGTCCTCTACGATCGAGACTCGTATTGGTATCGACTTCTTCATAGAACAACTCGTTACTGAACTGATTCGTTTACAATGTCCGCATGCTGCTCTATCGGAACGATCAAGAGGATATTCGTGCCCTCGTCATGTCGTGATCCGATACCTGCTGTGCCACCAATCTCCAACATGCGATCTCGAATGTGGGCCAAGCCTCCACTAGCCTCTGCGAGATTCATGCTGAACCCAATTCCATTGTCTGTTATACGGATACTGAGATAGCCGCGCTGACATGACACATACATACGAACCGCTGTGGCTTTGCTATGACGTACGATGTTCGTAGCAATCTCCTTAATGCACATCATCACATTCCATCGTGCAGTTGCATTCAACACGCCAATCAGTGGTTGCTCATCCTCGTAGATCAGCGCTACATCATGGTCACGCAATAGCTCCGAGACGCGATCACGCACGTAGCTCAGCATCGCATCGACAGAATCATTCTCGGACTTCGTCACCCATACGATCGTGCGAACATTCTCAATGACCTCACGGGCTGTGTTGGCGATGATTGCGGCCGTCTCTTGGGAACTACCTCCTGCAGCGACAGCATCAGAAAGCACGACGATTCGAGCAAGTCCGGAGCCAACATCATCATGCAGATCTCTGGCAATCCGACGTCGCTCATCGGCCCTGACTCTCTCATACTCCCGTAAGCGTCGGGATGCTCGTTTACGAAGGATAACTCGAGTGTAATACGCCGACGGCACTACAAGCATTGTCAGAACTCCATACAGCAACCATGATGTTCCCTCCCTTCCTTCGACATGGAGATGCACTCGTACCTCTTTGCTCCATGCTTTGCCCAGCAATCGGGCCTGAACTCGTAGGGTGTATACCCCCTGCTTCAGTCCTGACACTCGATGATGTCCCCGGTTAACGATGATCCAGTCGGACAACGTCTCATCGATCTTCAGACGATGCTCTACAACATCACGGTCGAACGGCTCTCCGCCTCCGGCAGGCTTCGCGTCAAGTCGCAGATCAATGAAATCTCCGGAGTCTTCAAGGAGGCATGAGATGACGGCATCAACGGTATCCGTAGTTGATCGGACTTCTGGTGAGCCAACAAGCTTGACAACAGGTACCGGACGTTGACCGTCTGTACTCGCCGCATTTGCAGTGGCATCGCTGACGATGACAACCAGAATTATCGATATGAAGAAGAATAGGTGCATACGAGCTATTGTAGTTGGTTTCAAAGTACGATAGCATCATGGACGTGATATACGTTATCACATATTTATCACATCATTTAGTTAGAGGCAATCGTGCGACTATTATTGTCGCTTGTAGAGTGATATGCACGTGAACGTGGCTATACATTCGCACTGACGATCGAACAGTTTCCAATCACAATAGCGTTTTCAACACAATCACCCGTCATTGAATGTCCCTGGTTGGGATCTCCTGCGAAAATCAGGACATACCTACCATAACAACCTCGTTACTCCACCCGAATTCCAAACGTGATGCTTCGTGGTCGCATCGGCCCATACACAAAGGCAGCATCGCGACTGACACCCACCTCAAGATCCCGCTGATAGCTGTTGAGTAGATTCTGTACGCCGGCGTTCAGCGTCAATGTTGCGTGCCCCAGCCCAATGGACCTACTGATCACGATACCGAGATCGGCAAACCACGGCGTCCGATGAAGAACTTGGGTACGCTCATTTGCTACAAGCATGGGTCCGGTGAGTATTGCGGAAGTATTTACATTCCAGGCTTCGAACGGCTGCCACCGGAACAGCACAGAACCATAGACGTTCGGCGTACGCAGCAATGAGGTTGTCGAGACAGGTTCATCGCCGAGACGCTCGATGATGATCGTTGACGCTGCATACATGGCAACCTGTGCGGTAGCGGCAACCGTCACCTCGTACTGCTGTCGACGTGCCAGCTGTACCTCGGCATTGACGCCGGCGACATAGGCGCCTGAGCCGTTCCGCTTTACAGCCATGATCACTGACGGTTCGGGCTGACGTGCCTGGAGTTCGACAACAAAGGGATTGCTGAGGAATGTTGCGAAGGCGTCCACCGTTACGCGGCGCCGCACGAATAGCGAAGCAACGTTTGATTCGACGGATAGGGAGAGGCTGTGTGAACGCTCCGGCAGCAATGCAGGATCGAGTCGGACGATTCGAGCTGTGCCCTGCAACGTTGAGATGTGGAAGTCCTCGTCAAATGCCTGTGGGCCCCGGAACCCCATGCCGTATGTCGCTCGAAGCTGGAGGTCTTCTACGGGCGTATGCATGATGGTCAGTCGAGGGTTCAGCACGATGCGTTCGTAGCGCATATCGGTTCCGATCGAGATCGAGTCACCGGACGCATCGCTGCCCGGGTAGTCATACATACCTCGAATGCGTAATCCATCTGCACGAAGACCAACGGCGCCTGACCACCTCGCTCCCGGATCGAGCTGTGCCTGAGCGAATGCGCTTAGCATGTCTACCCGTTGATTGATGGTCCTACGGTAGCCGGGCATCGCATCATGTGCGGCATCCAGGCGATACTCCAGTCCGCCTACGACACGCAGAGGCGTCGAGCGTAACGATGTTTGGTGCGTCGTCTGTAGACCAGCAACGGCAGTACTTCCCGTTGTCACTCCAAACATCAATGCTGCACGTTCAGCCTGTGAAGAGTCTTCGCCGATACCGCCATAGTAGCTATCACGATCCGTTAGCAAACCGGACAGGTAAGCCGACCACTGCCAGCGCTCATCTGCAGACGCCCATTCGTAGGTAGCCGCGCCGCCCACCAGGTTGTGCGTCAGCTGCTCTGCGATCGTCGACCGCTCCGGCGGCCGAGATGTCATTTCGCCACCACGCCGAGTCTCGTGGAGCCAGTGCGCATCAACCACCAGGATGCCACCCAAAGGTAGATATCCAAGCCCCCTGAGACCGCCCGATACGTTTTCGAGTGCTGATATCTCCGAATAGCCGTCTTCATTATGATCGTACCAGTCACGAACTCGATAGGCACCGAATGCCGAGGCACTCCATGTGAATGACGAGTCGAGGTAACTGCCAGCGAAGGTTGCAGAGTGATCGCGCGTTCTACCCGCAATCAAACTGGGTGTCAACGCTCCGCTGATACGCGTTTCCTCTGGACGTCGTGTGATGACGTTGACCGTGCCCGCAACGGCACCTGCGCCATGGACCGATGAGCCACCACCACGAACAACCTCAATGCGATCAATAAACGATGCCGGTATCTGCTCGAGACCATAGACACCGTTGAGGGCAGAGAAGATCGGCCTGGAATCGATGAGAATCTGCGTGTATGGACCGGGAAGCCCCTGCAGTCGGATCTGGGTAAAGCCGCAATTCTGACAGTTCAGCTCAAGGCGCATGCCGGGCTGAAACGACAATCCATCGGCAAGCGATGATGCTTGAATGGACGTAAGCGTTCGTGCATCGACGGTGGAAACGAGTACCGGCGCTTCGGCCCGAGTTTGGCGACCCCGCGAACCGGTAACGACAACGTCCTGTGTGTGTACCGTGTCTGCCGAATCCCGGATGACCGCGCTCATAAGCAGCGGAAGAAGCAATAGCATAGCGCTAATCTAGATGGTGTGTATGCACCGATCCTGCGAAGACTTTCCGTACGATGACGTAACGGCGGTCTATCAGCGGGCTTTCATCCCGCCAGCCGTCAGGCAGGCTCGACGCTACGTGTTGGATGCCGAACGTGATGTCATACCTCGAAGTAAGGCACCGCTCCATGCGGACATGCCAGCAACGATGCCACCAACCATACCCGTGATGAGGATCAGAAGAACGGTGTTCCCCTGCAATGGCAGCAGCATGGCTACACGATGCGA
This sequence comes from Kapaibacterium sp. (SeqCode), assembly GCA_032117915.1. Classification (GTDB taxonomy): domain Bacteria; phylum Bacteroidota; class Ignavibacteria; order Kapaibacteriales; family Kapaibacteriaceae; genus ZLKRG46. The sequence goes on from JAULYI010000115.1 coordinate 5,854, forward strand.
TAGCAAGCCCTGATTGGCATGATCGATCCATGCCGCGTGACCAGACCACAACAGGAATACGCCTAGAGAGCCGGAGCTCGCGCTCATCATTGGCCGCTGTCTGATGGCATAGCCAACAAGCGCTGCTACAACGGCAACTCCCCACCATGGTAGCAGGAACCCCGCCCCAAAGGCAAGGACGATCGTCGTAATCACTGCAACTACGAAGCTCATGTGCAAACCTCCAACCGCATACGAGACATCACGCGCGGATCATGTATCTGCGATCGGTCCATGAACCACAGACGGTTATACCGACCGCGTGCCCATGCCTCGATGTTGTTGTCATAGAAACGACTCCCAGGATTGCCGCTCTGTCCGCCGGGAAAGATGCCGTATGCCTCGACAGGGCGCTTCATGTGCACGACCATACGCCAGCTCGGGCCATGACTGTGCTGTGCGGCATTGATCATGTTGCCATCACCGCCAACATTCAGCCCGGAACGGGCAAAGGCAGGGAGGGCATCCTTCAGTAAGTGGTATACCGTAGTATTCTTCCAGCGGCCCCATGCCAAACGCCCCTGCTGTTCGTCTTGCCCAAGCGTTCGAGCAGCGGCGTTCAGCGCAGCGGTCACGACGTCGGATAGCGTCTCCATCTGCGGTGTCCCATTGTCATCGATGTATCGCACATTGGGATCACGGATCAGCATCTCCAGGGTCGTCTGCTCCTTTGGCCATGCCACGAGACCCCCAAGCCGGTCGAACTCATCGTGCCATAGCGCTACCTGCACACTATCCCACCATCGATCATACACCGTCTGTCCAACAGATTCCGCTGTTGCCTGTAAGTCCCAATCGCGTACTACGGCCAGATACCGTCGTGCCTGCTTGGTAAGCTCTTCAATGCGAACATGTTGTAACAGCATGGGCAATACATCCTGTGCCGTCACGTTGAAGACGTCATTCTGCAGCCGCATCATGGCACGCGTGGTAACACTTGAGGCGCGCTGCAATTGCTGCTCAAGGGCAATACCTCGCTGCGTGATATAGTCTCCCGGGATATAGTATGGATACCGATCATCTGCAGGACGTTGATTCGCACTGTGCAGATAACCTCGCGGTGGATTCAAAGCATGCGGATTTTCCCATGGTGGGATGAAGCCCTGCCAGCGATGACCGGTATCATCCCCTGGCATCACGCCAATTCCCTGCCCCTTCCATCGCGCGGGGAATCGACCTTGTTGCCAGAGAGCGATATCGCCTGCGTGCGAGGCGAAGACGAAGTTCTGTCCTGGACACTGGAACGAAGCGATCGCATCAACGAAGTCAGCATAGGTTCGGGATCGATTCAACTTGTAGAACGTCAGTCCCTCGTTGCTTGGGTCATGTGCTGCCCAGCGTACAGCAAGTGTAAGACGCCCCTGCGCACTATCAATGAAGGTGTCGTCATACATCACCGGTCCATACTCCGTCCACGCGACGGTATCCGTGTACACGCCTTGCCCCTTGACGCTGATCTGCTCCAGACGGATCGTTGCTGGCTTCCATGACCCGTTCGATGCGTAGTGTTGTTTCGATGCGTCCTTGAATCGGATCGCATAGTAGTCCTTGACATCGCGCTGGGCATTGGTCACGCCCCAGGCGATATCATCAGTGAACCCAATGATGACGAACGGACATCCCGGCAGACTCACACCATAACAGTTGCTGGATGGCGTTGATAGCTGCACTTCATACCATATCGACGGCAACGTAAGCTCCAGATGTGGATCGTCGCACAGGATCGGATAGCCGCTTGCTGTTCTGCTACCGGCCACAACCCAATTATTACTGCCTGTATTCGGATCGACGGCATCAATGGTTGCAGCGGAAGAGGGGATCGTGTCGGCAAGGGGCAGTGCAACACGCTTCGCGGGCGCAACCGGAACGATCGACGGCGCGGGAAACGCTGTACCCTTCGGCAGGATCGGCTGAAGGGAGTCGTGGATCTGCGGATAGAGCAGCTCAAGCTCTTCCTGCGTGAACATGCGTGCTGCATTTGTGTAGGCAAGATCTCGATCGTTATCCGAAGCAAGGCGTTTAGCCATCAACTTCAACATCAGTGCTGATCGCAGATTTGTCCATGGCTCCGGCTCGAAGTCAAGCAGTTTATACTCGATCGGGAACTGAGACGGCTGCAGTGTCGACAGATAGGCATTCACACCGCTCGTATAGGCATCAAACATGCGCTTTGACGTGGGGTCTCGTTCGACTTCGAGTAAGGCCTGCTCGGCGGCGTACACCATGCCCAGACGACGCTGTTGCCGGTCCAGTCGCAACGCTCTTGGACCTACAACCTCGCTGAGTCTTCCTGCTGCAAGACGTGTCTGCATATCCATCTGAAACAACCGATGCATGGCATGCAGGTAGCCCTGAGCGAAATACAGATCGTCGTCATTCCGTGCGAACACATGGGGTACCAGGTTACCATCGAAGGCAATATCAACCGGCTCTCGAAGGCCGTCCAGTGCGATCAGTCCCTCCGGACGATGATCGGCTGCCTCGGCATTCCGCCAGAATCCATGGTGCGGACTCAGAAAGCGTCCCAGTGCCGGTACCATGCCGATGCGTGTGTCCAGAGCCACAACGACGGCGATGGTCAGCAATACGGATACCACTGCAGGTAGCGTACGTCTCATGACGTGAACATACGGACAAACCGTGCTTACCACGTCGGCTGGTGCATGCAGGAATCGACTAGGATGCGATCAGTGATTCGACCAATGTCTCCAGCAGCCTGCATACGCCGTGCGGACCAACGAGCCAGAGTCGTGGTGGGACGTTCGTAGAGGAACGCAGTGGGGATATGGGCAATGGCTTCGGTACTGCATGATGCATGACGCAAATCGAATCGCATTCGAGTATCGCGGCAAGCCCGCTCTGCAATGCGGGAAGTCCGATCGCAGGATCGCTATACCACGGTTGGGCAACGCCACGGCGCATTTCCTCGACCATCATGCGCTCCACCTGCCGGGCGTGATCAACGATCGCAGCAATAATGGGCGTCACGTCTGGACGGTCGATCACGATCTGCGCCTTTCGCAACGATAATGCCAGATGCAAGGACCCATGCATCGTTGGGCGTAGTGACTCGAAGACCACGCCCTGAAAGGCAGCATGGTAGAGGAACGAGACCCACGTGTGATCGTCACCTTCGCGGATAGGCCAGGAGCATAAGTCATCGACGATCGAACCTATGGCGTCGACCGTCTCGACACCTTCGGCAATAGAGATCGTTGTTGTCGCTGCATCACCTCCGTAGCCTGACGCAAGCGCAGCAGCAAGTACATCAGAACGAAAGGCCACATCGCCCGGATGAGTACAGCGCTCAACGTATCGGGCATGCGCACTACCATGGTAGAGGGTGCCAAGCGAACGCCCGGAGCTTTCGCGAAGCTCTCCGTCATTGATGTACGTTGCGAAGTACGGAATATCCAGACTTCGCAACTGCGCAAGCTCTGAGAACGCTGTTCGACACTGAACAGAGTCATACGGATACTTGTGCTGATAACTCAACGGGAAGCGCAGCAGAAATGACTCGCGGTGGTAGACCGATCGGAGGTTTGACGCAGAGCAGGACGCGTTGATTGCCTGCTGATAGGTCCACGTATCACGGAATATCGCACGAACAGGCAGCGTCGCCGGTAGGTGCGTTACCCAGTCCAGCAGAAGGCTTTGCACCTCATGAAGAATTGCAACAGACATTCGCTGATACCCCTCGTACACAGCAACATGCCACTGACGAACATCAACATGCTTACCATTGAACGTGGGCGTATAGATATCGTTCGTGAGCATAACCTGGTTGGTGGTACTCGCTGCCGTCTGGATCGCCTCGGGTTTAAGAAATGGTGTCCGGAAGGCTCTGTGCGGAGTCAGCCCGCCCATATCCTCGGGCTCCTGACCGGGCGCGATCGGAAACATCATCGACACAAGACCGATGGGGTGACATGTATCCGCGATGCGTTGCTGAGCCAGGAACTCCGACGGACGGGTTATAATCAGTGGCGCAAGCCACGGTTGCAGCACCATCTCAAGGTCGATCACCACGGGCCACGCACCATGTGCCACAACGTTATCCAGCCACAGATCCCGAGCCTCCAGCTGCTCATACATGCGGATCATGGCACCGTAGCGTCGATAGTACAGTGCAACATCATCTATGCTTAGGCACGGCTGATTCGAGACATATTCCTCCCAGGCATATGCCTGCCCCAATACCATCGTACGTACATGGAGCAGCGGTTCACCGAGCGCAAGGTTGATATCTGCAAAGAGTGTTTGCACGTGCTGTACAATGCGCAGATCCTTGGGCTTATATACAAGGCGTACGTCGTTATCAAAGCCGAGGATAGCCACCGATCGTCCGCCATCATGCAGATCGCCGGCATCCATGGATACGTAGCGTAGTGCGTCGATGCACCCAACTTCAGGCATCTCCCGAATGATGCGATCGTGATCGTGCTGCAGTCGTGCAAGCAGTTCTACCACACAGGAATGCCACTGGGTGATCGTAGTTCCAATTACGAACGGAAGTCCGGGATATCGACGGTAGAGGTCTTCGTAGGTCGTCCCGTCAACCATCATGGTAAACGAGTCTTGTGTTCCGGTGAACTTTGCCGCTTCCAGATGCGACATCACTTCTACGTTCGCTACACCGATGCAGGCATGCATGATGCGTTTGCCGAGCCCTTCCAGCATGCCACGGATTGCATCATCGTGGATAGCTACCGGACCCTTCGGCAGCGACGCGAGTAGTATCTGCAGACCATATCCGGTCATGGGAGAAAGCAGATAGAACAGCTCCCGCGATTCGGGCGTTGTTCCAAGCATACGAGCATGGTCCAATGCCGGTGACGTGAGTACTCCCCTTGCATGACGAACCCAGTCAGGGACATTGGCGTTGGACATGTCAATGTGTCCATCCATGTACATCCGTTCGTCACGGTAATCGGCGGACCACGGTCCATTCAAGGGTTCTAGAATCATCGCCTTTCTTCGGCGAATCACATCGGGATCCGTCTCACACGGTTTGAACCAGGCCTCCAGCCGTTGATGTGGAGGAACAGCGTCGTTCAGCACATCGCTCACGACGTTGGCTCCACAAGGACTCCCATCTGCCACAGTCGGTCAATGGCCGTTGCTGCCCATGCAGCGTTACCGACACATCCCCCCTCGACCATCGAGCGATTCAACGAGCCATCACGCAGCAGCATCATTAGTTTCGTCATATCCTGTTCGGATCCAAGGTTTGTAGCTCTGATGCGCGTACCCAGCCGTCCAACAAACACAGCATCCTCGCCCTCTACAACGACTGTGACATAAGGGGCAAGGGCACAGCGATGGTCGGCCGCCAGGTGCAAACAACGTCCGCGCCGAACAGCATCGGCAACGGCGCCGGCAATATCCTCCGCATTGCTCCAGCGGGCGGTTGCAAAAGTTATGTAGCCCACCGGGAATTCATCCGTAGCATGGGTAGGGGCGATAAGCTGAACGGTCTGTTCAATGATGTTGACCAGAAATCCCGTCACGCAGGCAATCGATCCGTGGGCATGAGTGTCCTCGCTTACAAACTCCCGAATCTGGTCGTAGTACGGAGCATCCTGTAAGCGCCGTTGTTGCTCGGCAAGGAGTTCAGGATGATCCTTAAGAAACTCGCGATACCGTCCGGCCACGCCATAGGCAAATGTTGTATCTCGATTGAGCGGCAGACATTCGGCAACGGCAAGTTCCTCGGCCGTGAACATTTCGTGCACCTTGTGCATCAAGGACACTGACAGCAGACTGAACCGCGTCAGCCACGAATGATACTCGCTAGCCATCGACAGCAGTGTGCGGATTCGTTCGGGATGTTTGTGGGGAACGGCCGTTGTCGTCGGGGGGAAGACACCCACCATTGCGTAAAACTCTTTACAGTAGAGCTCGTAATCCGGATTATCCATGGGCTCGGTTGCCCAGTACAGGAATCCACTTTGTACGGCAGGTCCAAGTGTATCCTTCATTGCTGCAACCAGTGCAGCAAACGTCTCCCGTCCGCCTTCATGGTAACGCAGCGACGTTGAGCCCTTCTCCGGACTCAATGCGCAGAACCAGCAGCCAACACTGCACCCCTTCGATAGCTCAATGGTCAACGACGAGTGGATATTGGAGAGCGCGTGTTGCGGTCCAAGATCAAACACCTGCCGAGAGACTTGGCGGCGCCGCCATGCGATCCACGCAGGATCGATAGGAGCGCACTGTACGGCATAGAAGTGCTGCGTCCACTGCTCTTTGGCCACTCGGAGTGATTCCAGACGATCAAGGATCGGTGAATGGCCGGACGAGGCAAACGCTGCGACATCGGCAGTATCCAGCTCGATGCCATAGGTATCAAGCGTACCGTGAGGATCGCTCAGGAAGGCAGAACGGAATGCTGCATCAGAGACCCATTTCTCGGCGAACCGTTTTTCGTGCGGGTGTGCCGTGAGCTGGTCGTGAAACGTCCGGAGCGCATGCGAGTAGTCAGTTTCAGGGATCATGAGATTTCAGGTATTCCAAGAAGCATCTCACCCACCGATGACTCAATGGCAGGATGCATGTCCGTCAGTCGGGCAAAGGCGAGTGTATCACCGCTACCAAGAGCACATACTCCAAGTCCCATATCGGTGGCCACCAGGTACATCACCTCGTACAGCACACCAACGTGTTTCATGATGGCGGCCATGGGCATACCGGTGTACTTCCACATCATACGGTCAAAGCGGGCCGAGAACAGGATGAGCGTATGGTGCGGCGCAGAAAGACCCGCAGAGACCTGTGCTCGAAATAGGATAGTCTGACTGTCTTCTGAGACGTCGGCAACGCGGATCATGGCATGGCCGACATCGTCATATCGCCACAGGCCCGGTGAAAGATCACCATCGAGCGTCGTCAGGAGGTAGGCATCTACTTCGTGGATGGACCCGCCGGACGGCACTGGTCGTTGCTTGAGCTCGAAGGGAATCTCTGTACCGCCGGACCCTTGCAGGGCCATGGTAAAACGTCCGGTCTGTCGCATGGTGCGCCAGAACAATGTTCCGAGTTGCTGCAAGGACATCGGCCGTTGCTGAAACGTCCGCGTCGAAACGCGTGCTGCGATGGTCGATTCCAGCGGTTGCGATGGAATAGCATCGGGAACCGGGAGTGCCACGGTGATCGCATCGGCTTCGTTGGGCCGATCGGCAGGAGGCGGTGTTCGGCGGCCTGCTGCAAGCCAGTATGCACCGTTCGGATAACTGGTAAAACCGTAGCGCGATCGAAACTGAAAGTACATTTCGTAAATGCTCCACCCGTCCAGCTCCGGCATGGAACGCTCCTCCGACATCCCATGACCATCGACAGCATGAGCAAGTCCGGTGCGAACAAGTAGTCGTGCCAGAATCGACTCGCTGTGGATGTCAGACGATTGGGACATCATTACTGTGATCTCTGATGCCACGTTGTGATCAAGCAGTTCCATCCGTGCCGACGCAAGAGGAGCTTCCAGGGTTAGGTACTCTGTACCCCTGTGAAGCATGGCAAACCGTGCCATATGGAACGTCGTTGGAACCGGCTGAACATCGACGATCAGCGGCATTGCATGCATGGATGTGAAGCGGGCCATCGCAATACCATCACGAACGTAGGTAAGCTGCACCGATCCGTCGTGATACATGCGCTGCAGCAGCCCGTAGAGCTGCTGCACAGCCTCGGCACCGTGAATGGCCAGGTCGTTGATCACGTCCTGCATGGAGTCGTGTTCCACAAGCAAGCGTTGGCAGGCATGACGCAGCGGCTCGCCGGGATTACTTAACGACAGCTTTCGACGGAACGTGTACACCGTGACCAACGCATCCGCAATGGTCACGCTACCCTCTTGCTCCGGCAAGACCTTGATATGCAGTGTTTCCTGCATCAGATAAACAGTGCAATTGGATTCATGGTATGTTCAGCCGTAGGCGTAGCAACACGACCAAGCTGATGCGGTACATCGTAGAGTCTGCCGGGTGCGAATCGTGTCCAAAAATGCCGCAATCCGGGAACAATCACCTTCACCACGGGCATACCGATATCGGGCCTTGTTTGATCATGCACCAGGAACTCCATGCCACGCGATTCGACCAAGCCCTGTGCGATTGCGATGTCGTCCAGCAGGTCTGATGTTTGCGGCACCTGGTAGTGCTCTCGGCGGCTCATTGCCATCGTATCATCGGGTAGAATGTACGGCTGGTTGGCTGCCGTTGCCGACTGCCACCAAGCAACGCAATGCGGATCGTCGTAGGCATAACCGTGTCCGTTCGGACCTGGCGCAATACCTGGGAACATCTGGTTGAGTTCGGTAAGCGATCGAAGTAACGCAATGGTCGGATCGAAGTGTGCACCCGGTGCAAACACAATGTTCTCGGGGCTCCCCTTAGGGTCGCGCGAGAATGCAACGAACACCGGAATGCCAAGATCGTTCGTCACGTCCAGGACCCAAAGTTGGCGCCCGAGCTCGTGCACGCGTTGCTCCATGGCTCGCACGTAGGCGTTATCGTACGTGGACAGGTCAACACGGGGATGCCGCGTCATGGGATACCACCACATGGCCACAGCATCGCGCTCGGCAAGTTCCAGGAAGCCCTGCAGTATTGCCTCTTCGCGGCTTGACCCTGTGGAGGCACCGTTCGAGTCGGGCATAAAGAGCAACTTGTCCGACACCGGCGGATAGCTATAGTACAGGTGGCCTGTAGGGAGCCACTTGGTGCGTTTCTCGGAAAGTGACCAAACCGGCGACCATTCATAGTGGGCATCAGCGTCGAAGGGCTCACATACAAGCGAGAACTTATGCTGACGCTGGTTCCAGATATCACGGTCGCGATACTGCTGCTCACTCAGCAGGAGAATGTCATTCGGATGGATACCGGTATCACCTAAGGCATGCAGCGACGACGTGATGCGGTGTTCGTCTCCGCGGAATACGCCTGAGTACCGCTCTACGGCTTCGCATAGACCGCTGACCTTTGCCTGGATATCCGTGGTACCCTTACCGCTGGACGTGCTGCGAAGCGACCGACGCAGCTGGTGGATATTGCCGTGCGCCGTGGCGAAATTCTGTCCGGAGACATAGACGTGCTGTACCGGATCTGTCGGGTCGGTGATCCGTTCCAGTGACGTTACGACGCCCGAGATGGGGCTCACCAGGTGTTTGTACCGGTCATAGACCTGTTCTGCCGTCATACTCCGGTAGCCAGCATCGGTTGCCTGCCGGCGCGGCGAGGAGCGCAGTTCGATCTCCTCCGGTGCATGGATCTCGGCAAGTGTACCACAGGTCGGACATTGAGGACGTCGTACCACGACATGATGCGTGCTGGAAGCCCGCACCGTATTCCATGATAGCACGGCGTTATCAATGGCCGAGGCTACACCAAGACGCCACAGGGCGATCTGCTGTGCCAGGAGGCCTGCAAGGTGCTGCACTGCGCCGGGAACGCACACCTGCTCGGGAAAGGGATACCCTTCCGGATCATACTGGCGCAGGTACGTCGTCACGTCACGATTCATACCATAGCGAGTGGCAAGACAGGTCCAGCAGGCTGTTTCGCCAGGGTTGAACAGCGGACCGATCATTGGCTCCAACCCATTAGGCTGAACAAGGATCCATAGCCGTCCCGATGCCAGATGGTCTGCGTTGACCGTTTCCAGTTCCGGACGCAAGTAGTCATCGGTCACATAGATATCGATGACGTCTGCATCGACGTGGTCGACAACACCGATCCCAGCGAGCTGCAGCGCGTGCTGCATCGTGGATGTGTCGGTCGTTCCAATCGCATGCAGTCGTACTGACGGCAGTGTGGATCCGTGTGTGGGCCGAGAAAACGCCAACGACATCACATCAAGCTGTGTCATGGCCCCTTTCGACTCGACCACGATCCCACGCTTTTCGAGCTGAAACAGAAAGGTGTAGAGGTCGGTAATGTCCCATTCCGGATGGTCGCCGATACATGCTTCGACGATAGCGTCGAGCGTCATGACACCGTCGATCCGATGATAGACGGTTTGCCAGAACGGATGCTGGATGCGTCGGTGTTGTCCGCTGCCGGTTACGACAATGGCATCCGGAGGAACAAATGTGACGGTAACATGGGGTGCGTATCGGGGGACGGTAAGCATGGGATGGCTTGTAACCTGCGAACGGAGGATGCGCTGAGGCAAAAAGAACGGGGCAGCACCACGATTGGTACTGCCCCGACTTGATAGACGTGGTTATCGTCGGCTTAGCACTGCGTCGAGGCGCTGCTCATGCAGGACACGCACGAAGGAATGGTCAGGGCCGTGCTGGCCGTGGTGCTGCACGAACCACCACCGGCGACTGCTGCCAGGGCTTCTTCGTCAAGCTCAACGGTGGCCGTGGCGCCAACCTTGCCAAGTTGCAGATACACATCCGTGGCCGACGATGCCGGAACGGCGTCGCCTTCGTTCACGAAGTGGATGTTGACACCTTCGGGGGCCGTAAAGCCGTGCTCGGCAAGAGCAGCCGCAGGATTAGCAAGCAGGTTCGCCTTGAAGGCTTCATCGGAGTTGGCAAGGGCAACGGCCTTGGCAAGGATCGATGCGGATGAGGACATGGTAGCTCCTGAGTGAATGGGAGGTTGAAAGAGTTAAGTCAGCGCTAATGGGCCGCAAGTTATTATGACAAACGGCGGAAAACAACGCCCTTGTTTGCTCCCTGTTGTAACATATTCCTAATCACATACAGACAACGTTGCAATCCATCGGATCGCACTGCACAGGCAGCACCGGCTTATTCCATCGATATTCACGTTCGTGGCCGTTTTGCTGTTCAGATCAGGCGATCTGTCGTCTTGCCATAGCGGCGAACACGCCATCGAGTGCCATAAGCTCTGCATACGATCCTTGTTCGACGATGCGTCCGCTTTGGAGTACGATGATCCGGTCCGCCTGGGCCACGGTGCTCAGACGGTGGGCGATCACCATGCGGGTAACGTTCATGCGCCCAAGGGAGTCCGTCACGATCTGCTGCGTCCGGTTATCCAGGGCTGACGTAGCCTCGTCCATCAGCACCACCCTGGGTTTGCCGGCAAGGGCTCGGGCGATCAGGAGGCGCTGGCGCTGTCCACCGGAGAGTGCCCCACCACCTTCAGAGATCACCGTGTGCATTCCCATCGGCAAATCTCGGATATCCTGATCAAAACCGGCAGCCTTGGCTGCCTCCCACGCATCCTCATACGTAAGCGTTGTGCTTGCACCGATGATGTTCTTCCCGATGTCACCACTCAGGACTTTCCCGTTCTGGATCACGACGCCCATTTGTCGTCTGATCGACCGGATATTCACGTCACGGACATCCATTCCGTCAACGTAGATACTGCCTGCTTCCGGCTGTTCAAATCCCAGTAACAGCCGAAGGGTGGTACTTTTTCCTGATCCGGAGGGTCCAACCAGCGCAACAAACTCGCCGGGTTGGATACTGAATGACACGTTATCGAGAATGGTCGGCCCATCGGCGTCATAGCGGAACGTAACACCATTGAAATCTATCCTACCGGTGATCATACCCGGGTCGGGTTTCCCCTCGTCGATCTCGGGATACATGTCAAGGATTGGCTTCGCATTTGTATACAGCGGAATGCACATCAACAGCGTCTCAAATGCGGTAACGAATGCTTGCATTGAGGCCCAAAACAGGGTGAATGCTGTGGTGAACGAAAGGAGGTCGCCAATATTGACGGCCTCACCCGCCTTAGCCATGTCATTGATGCCCCAGTAAAAGACCATCGAGGCAATGGTGGGCACAACCAGATTCAGGATAAGCGAGACATTCTGCAGGCGTGTCGATCGGTACTCTGCATTTCGCTGCTCGGCAAACTTATCGGCCCACAAGTTGAACGCAGCATTCTCGCTTGCAGTAGCACGAAGCTTCCCGATTGCCGACAGGAACTGCAGGATCATTCCTGAAATCGTCTGATACACCTCCTGCACACGTAAGATCATTCGGTAACGCCCATAACTGATGCCGAGGAGCGCCAGCAGCGTCAGCGCAAGGATGAGAACAGCATACCATGCGAGCGTCGAGCTGCGGTAGAAGAGTAGTCCTATCTGAACGATGCTAAAGACGAATGCCACAAGCGATGTTGCCGTGGTTCCTGCCAGAAGTGTCTGAATGGTACCAAGGCCCTGAGCGCGCGTTGCCAGCTCGCCGGCAGTGAACCGTCTGAAGAACGTTGCCGGTAGCGAAAGCAATCGATCCCATAGTGCAGCTTGCAACGACACGTCAGTTGCCAGCTGTACTCGAAGCACGGCAATGTCACGCGTGAGGTCAAACAGTCCTTTGACAATGGCCGCAAGAGCAATGGCAATAGCGATCAGTACCAATTGATTGCGCTGCGTCATTGGTATCACCTGATCGACGATCACACCCGTGATGCTGGGTATGAACAGACTCAACAGGCCGCCAGCCACACCGGCCAGGAGAATGACCCTCAGATCAGAACGCACGGGAGCGAGTGCAAATCGCAACAGGGAACGGCCGGAAAGGGGCGTTGCGGGCAGCGGACGATAGACCTGCAGAGCGTTGGACATAAACTGCGAGGCCGACAAAGCATCGACAGGCTCTACGGTACCGTCGGCATACCAAGCCTGATACGAACCGCCACCTGCTTGGATGAACGCCACGATACGGCCATCTGTATGATACCCCACCATGGGATAGCCGGCAAACCGATACCATCCTTCAGGCAGCACCACAGACCGGGAACGGATTCGAGAATGTTCCAGAAGACGATCGATCGTGTCAATGTCGGTACTCGTCCACGTAGGCGGCACATGCAGCGGCGTCTGCAGCTGCAAGGCAATACGTCCGGCGATCGCTACGAGCGGATTACCGGAGATAGGTGGCATGCTACCAACGGCATCGGTACCAACGGCAGCTAGACGCGACAGTCCAGCAGTGACCGCCTGCTCGCGCAGC